>CAYZXM010000047.1:0-14224 GCA_964482455.1 uncultured Treponema sp.
TCTTCTTTTTCTTTTAGCCCGGAATTGATATATTTCAAAAGTTTTTCTATGCGAGTTTGGAGGTTTTGTGTTTTAGCGGGAACTTGATTTGAAGTTGATGTTTGTAAAGAAGCGTTGGAAGTTTTAGTTCTAACATATACAGGTGCTTTTTTCCCATCTAATGTATATATTTCAAGTTCGGGGATTGATTTTAAAACATCAGAGAATTTTTTTACACCAAAAGTTTCTAATACTTCACCAGTCTTTTGTTTATCCCAGTTTAATTCGCTTTGGACCTTGGATAAATTTATCTGTACACTTGTACCCCCCCCCACATTTTCTTCGATTTTTTTTACGCAGTTGATAATCTGTTCTGTACATTCTTTTTTTGTCATAATTTTCTCCATTGAAAAATACAATTTAATTGTATCATATATTTGTATTTTCAGAAAAATGCTTTTGTATTATTCATAAAATTTAACTTCACCAGCAAAGAATGATTTCCAATAGTTTATAAATTCAAAATAGTATGTCTGCATTGCTGTGAAAATTTTTGATAAATCTTTTTCTGGAATATGACTTTTATTATGGGCAAGTTTTAATGACCCGTTTGATAAAAGCCAAATTTTTGTATCATTTTTTGATGGATCGCCTTTCGTTGCGTGAAAGTGAATAGGTTCTCCATCTTCATTTGACCAAAAATAAATTTTATAGCCAGCGGCACGAATAAATTGAGGCATTAAGCTGTTTCCAATGAATCAAGGCTTCTAAAAGAAATAATTGCAGGATAGATTTTCTTTAGATATTCTTTAAAATATTTATTTTTTTCATCATTAAAATTTGAATGAATTATAGAACCATCATTTTTAAAAAGAATTGCTTCTGCTGTTTTGCAATCTTCAAAACACACATCGTTTGGAGTATATGTAATCAAAATACCATCTTTTTCGCAAAATTCTTTTCTTGTCATAATTTCCTTCTTTCGTTCTTATTATATCATGCATTGTAAATATTTGAAAAGAACGAAATAGAACGTATTTTTCATCACTTAAAAAATATTTTTTTTGACTTAAAACCAATATGCTGTAAAATACTTCTTATATTAAGCAATAAAAGACAGCAAAAGGCGGTACATTATGAAAGATGCTAAAATAAAAATCACATATCCAAACAAAAAAATCATAGAAGTAGAAAAAAATACTAGTGCGTATGACCTTATAAAAAACTTTGATGAACCAAAAGATGAAATTCTTGCCATAAGACTTAATAATAAAATCTATCCGCTTGATAAAGAAGTAAAATATTCTTCATTTGCAGAACCAGTTTTAATAAATTCAAAAGATGGGGCAGGAATCTACAGAAGATCCCTATGTTTTTTACTTGCCGCAGCAGCACATAAAATCTTTCCAGAATCGCACCTTCTTGTAGGACACAGTCTTGGTTACGGTTATTATTATACTTTTAGAGATGGAAACAAAATAAAGGAAAGCGACCTCAATCTTATTCAAAAAGAAATGCAAAAGATGATACAGGAAAATCTACCGATTGAATCAGATATGATTTCTTATAACGAGGCGGTAGAACTTTTTGAAAAACTTTCGCTAGAAAAAACACGCAAACAGTTGAACTTTATTGCTCCTCCGCAGGTAAAAATCAATACAATTGAAGATTTTAGCGATTTGTATTTTGGACCTCTTGTTCTTTCAACAGGAGTTCTAAAAACTTTTTCGTTAAAACCTTATGGCGAAGGATTTTTGCTGCGTTTTCCGTCAACTCAAGACCATTCAAAACTACCTGAGTTTACCGATGAACCTAAGCTTTTTGAAATTTATACAAAATACAAAAAATGGGGACAAAGAATCGGTATTACTTCCGCAGCAGATTTAAACGAACTTATTGCAAAGCGTAAAATTAACGACTTCATTGACATTACAGAAACTTTTCAGGAAAAAAACATTGCAGAAATTGCAGACCAGATTATTCAAAAAAAGACAGTAAAAGTCGTTCTTATAGCAGGACCATCTTCTTCGGGTAAAACAACGACATCTAAAAAACTAGCACTGGAACTTCAGGCGATGGGTTACACTCCTAAAGTAATCAGTTTAGACAGTTACTATGTTGACCATTCCCGCACTCCAAAAGATGAAAATGGAAACTTTGATTTTGAATGTCTTGAAGCCCTTGATGTTGAACTTTTAAACCAGAATCTTGTAGACCTTTTTAATGGAAAAGAAGTTATAATTCCGTCATACGATTTTCATAGCGGAACGCCTGCTTTTGAAGAAAAAAATAAAATGACACTTTCTGAACATGAAATTCTTATAATGGAAGGAATTCATGGCTTAAATCCAAAATTAACGCCAAAAATTCCAAGTGAATACAAGTTTAAGATTTACCTTTCAGCCCTAACTCAATTGAATCTTGATGACCATAACCGCATTCCAACAAGCAATAACCGCCTTATCCGTCGAATTGTGCGCGACTATCAGTTTCGCGGAAAATCTGCGGCAGGAACTATTGCAATGTGGCCAAGCGTACAAAAAGGCGAAAGATTACATATTTTTCCGTTCCAGAATAATGCAGATGCAATTTTAAATACCGCATTAGACTATGAACTTAGCGTTCTTAAAGTTTATGCAGAACCACTTTTGCGTTCCGTTACTCCAAACGAAAAAGAATATTCAGAAGCATGTATGCTCCTTTCTTTTTTGGATAATTTTGCAACAATCGCCCCAACTCAAGTGCCAGTAAGGTCAATAATAAGAGAATTTATTGGCGGCTCGGCATTCCATTATTAATGGCAAGCGTTTTTTTTGTAATAAATGGAGTAAACCTGCAAAATATATGCCGTTTCTTTTAAATCCTGTTTGTTGTAATGAAAGATGTTTTTTAATATCTGGAAAAGAATGCCTTTTGCATTCGGATTGCTCTGAACTTAGTTTTTTAGAACTTATTGATTTTAAAAAAAGATTTTCAAAAACTCTTTTTATTCAAGAAGTAAATGTTTTTACTGTGCTTTTAGTTCAGGAAGATGAATTTTTACTCTTTAAGGAATCATCTGAATGTTCTAGTAAGTTTACAGTAAAAACTTTGCGTGAATATTTTTTTAAAAATGAAGAAGAAAAATCTGCACCGCTTTTTAGGGCAAAACACATTTCTGAATGGGTACAAAAAATGAAATTCTGCCCTTCGTGTGCTAGTTCTCTTGACTTTCATACAGCACTTTCTGCACTAGAGTGTTCTAGTTGTAAAAAAATATATTTTCCGCGAATAGAACCATGCGTAATTGTTGCAGTTTTTAATAAAGAAGGAAAAATTCTTCTTGCTCGCCATAAAAATCGGGATACAAAAATATATGCTTGTATCGCAGGTTTTATAGAAGCAGGGGAATCTGCCGAAATGGCAGTTCTTCGTGAAGTTTTTGAAGAAACTGGCTTAAAAATAAAAAACGTTACTTATAAAGGAAGCCAAAGCTGGCCATTTCCTGACCAGTTAATGCTTGCTTTTACCGCAGAATACGAAAGTGGAACAATAAAAATTCAAGAATCAGAAATAATAGAAGCATCGTGGTTCAGTTTAGATAATTTACCATTAAGCCCAAACCCCGGCTCTGTTGCATATAAATTAATACACGGTTTGTTTTAAAAATAAAAATGACAAATAAAAAACCGGCTGCATTTAAGTAATTTTTTTACTTTGCAGCCGGTTTTATTTTTAGGCTAAATAAAAGTCTAGTCTAATGCGTGACCTGCAGAACCTAATACATCAATGTTTTTGTGCATATACATCTTTTTAAGTTCATCGCGAGCAGGACCAAGATAAAGGCGTGGATCGAATACATCTGGCTGTTCAGAGAAAATCTTTCTGATTGCAGCAGTCATTGCAAGACGACCATCTGAGTCAATGTTGATTTTGCAAACAGCAGAAGAAGCTGCTTTTCTAAGCTGTTCTTCTGGAATACCAACAGAGTCAGGAATCTTTCCACCAAATTTTTCAATCATTTTTACGTATTCAACAGGAACGGAAGAAGAACCGTGAAGTACGATTGGGAAGCCTGGAAGTTCTTTTTCAATAGCTTCAAGAACATTGAATGCAAGCGGCGGTGGAACAAGAATTCCATCTGCTGTGCGTGTACACTGTTCTGGAGTGAACTTACATCTACCATGTGAAGTACCAATAGAAATTGCAAGAGAATCACAACCTGTTTTAGATGTAAAGTCAACAACTTCTTCTGGTTTTGTGTATTTTGATTCTTCGGCTGCAACATCATCTTCTACACCGCCAAGAACACCAAGTTCAGCTTCTACTGTAACGTAGTCTTTCTGAGAGTGTGCGTAGTCAACAACCTGTTTTGTAAGTTTTACATTTTCATCATAAGAAAGAGCAGAACCGTCAATCATAACAGAAGAAAATCCGTTATCGATACAGTCTTTTGCTACTTCAAAACTAGGACCGTGATCAAGGTGCAAAACAATCGGAATATCGCATCCAAGTTCGTTTGCATATTCAACTGCACCGCGTGCCATATTGCGCAAAATGTATTTATCAGCGTAATTTCTAGCACCCTTTGAAACCTGAAGGATTACAGGTGATTTTGTTTCAACACAAGCCTGAATAATAGCTTGCATCTGTTCCATGTTGTTAAAATTATATGCTGGAATTGCATAATGTCCTTTCATTGCTTTTGCAAACATATCTTTTGTGTTTACAAGACCAAGTTCTTTGTAACTTATCATTATAATGACTCCTTACGAATTTCATTTACATACATAGTAAAGTAAAAAGACGGTTTTGTTCAATATTTCAATTGTTTACTAAACACAAAATAATTTATAAAATTGGCTATTGAATATATTTATTATGGAAGAAAAATGCTTGAAGAATTAAAAATGCCGATAAATCTTTTAAAAGAAGATATTGAAAATGTATGGAAAAGACTTAATCCAGAAGTAATTCAAAATAAAATCGATGAAAAAACAAAACTTACGGAAGCCGACGGTTTTTGGGACGATCATGAAAAAGCAGAAAAGGTAATGGCAGAAATCCGTAAATTAAAAAATCGTGTTGAACCGTGGAAAAAACTTCTTGCAGATTACGAAGATATTAAGGCTATGTATGAACTAGCAGAAGAAAGTGGCGATGAAAACGATGAAAACGAACTTCGCACAATGCTTACTGCAGCACAAAAAAAGTTTGAAGAATTGAATATTTTAAATCTTCTTTCTGGTGAAGTTGATGATTCTGCAGCCTTTATTACAATTCACGCCGGAGCAGGCGGAACAGAAGCAGAAGACTGGGCAAGAATGCTTTGCCGAATGTATACCCGCTGGGCTGAACGTCATTCATATAAAATCGAAGTTGTGGATATGCTAGAAGCAGAAGGCGGAATAAAATCTGTAACATTACAGATAGATGGCGATTATGTTTATGGCCACTTAAAAGGCGAGGCAGGAATCCACAGACTTGTACGCATTTCGCCATTTGACGCAAATGCAAGGCGGCACACATCGTTTGCAAGCGTTTACGTTTTTCCAGTTCTTGATGATTCAATTGAAGTTGAAATCCGCCCTGAAGATTTGCGTGTAGATACTTATCGTGCCGGCGGAAAAGGCGGTCAGCACGTTAATAAAACTGATTCTGCCGTTCGTTTTACTCACCTTCCAACAGGAATCGTTGTTGCATGCCAAAGTGAACGAAGCCAGATTTTTAATCGCCAGGCGTGTATGAGCATGCTTCGTGCCCGTCTTTATGAATATTACCGTGAGCAAAAAGAAAAAGAAAACGCAAAGTTCGGTGCAGAAAAAAAAGATATTTCATGGGGAAATCAAATCCGTTCATATGTTTTTCAGCCGTACACAATGGTAAAAGACCACCGCACAAAGTGCGAAAGCGGAAATATTCAGGCAGTAATGGATGGAGATATTGATCAGTTTATGGATTCATATCTTCTTGCTGCGTGGAAAGGTCTTCCTATGGATTCAAGCGATTCTGATGATGAAGTTTAAGAAGTTTGATGAAAAAGTTTTGTTTTTTTGTAAGTAAACCAGTTTTTTCTTTTCTCTTTGTTAGTTTTGCCCTTTTTGCTTGTTTTCCGCTTTATTCTGCGGAATCTACAACTAAAAAAAATTGGACACTCGCAGCAGAAAAGTTTGTTCTTACTCAAAAAAACTCATCAAAAGCAATGCAATCCGTGTGCTCTTCTTTACCAAGCCTTATACTTGAACAGTTTTCAGAAAATCTTGAAAGGCGTATTTATGGCGAAGAAGAACTTGACCGAATCCTTTACGATTTAAGAAAAACAAGAACATCGCTTTTTCTTCAACTTTCTAAAGAAGTTCAGACGCGCGATGCTCTTTTATTAAATGATTATTCAGAAAAGCAGTTAAAAGAAAAAATTAAAGAATCAGAAAAAAAAATAAAATCAATACAGGATCAGATTTTTGAAAATCTTAAAGAAGGGCGAACTCAGACTGAAAAATATAAAGAGCAGATTGAAAACGACAAAAACCGCAGAAAATCAATTGATGAAGGCGGCGTTATAGAAGTCGAAAAAGAAAAAAACAAATTTGCTTCTTTATTTTTAGAAATGGCAAAAAAAGCAGGGGACGAAACTACTGTTGAAAACGTTGTTCTTTATCAAAATGATTCTACTAAACTTTTTGATGCAGGCTCTGAAAAACAAAGTCAGGGTTATTCTTCACAGGTTTTTGAAAGTGCCTGTGTAAATGCTGGAATAAATGCTCTTATTACCGGGAAAATTACCGTTTACGGCTCTTACCTTTCCTGTGCAGTTTCGATATATCAGTATCCTGGTTCTAAATTAATTGCTTCTGCAATGGACGTTGGCTCTTTTGAAAATTTAAGGCAGCTTGCTACTTCTCTTTCTATGCAGATAAGTCCAAAAATTTCTGAAAGTATGCCTGTTGAACTTAATATTTGTGTTGAGCCGCAAGAGGCAGTTAAAAATCTTGTTTTTACAGTTGATGGAATCTCTTTTAAGGATATTGACCGCCCTGTTATAGTTCAAGGCGGAGTTCATTCGCTTTCGTTTTCTTCAAAAGGATACGACACGGTTTCTACAAATTTCAGTTTTTTTGGAAATAGAAAATTTAAAATTGATGTTCAGTTAAAAGAATCTGTTTCTGGTAGTGTAAACTTACGTTTAAAAAAGGCGTACACTGGCGATATTTTTGCAAATGGGATTTTTTCGGGTTCTGTAACAGATGAAAATCCATACGGAAATATAAAAATTAATGGAAATGATGTTTTAGGTCATTTTATAGATTCTAACGGTTTATCTGCGGATTTTATAATTCCACAAAAACTTTTAAATGATAATTCTTCTTTTTTTGTTGATTTAAAACCACTTGACCGTAGTGAATACATAGAAAAACGCCGCCGCTGGATGTATGCAGGTTACAGTGCGTTAATTGTTTCCCTTATTCCAACTTTTTATATTTATGGAAACTCATACGCAAAAACTCAGGCGTATAATACAGGGGCAAATATTTCATACGAAGAAGCAAAATCATGGCAGAGTGCTTCTAATATTATGACTGGGGTTTCTGTAAGTGCAGGCGTTTTTTTTGTGTATGAACTTGTGCGTTATCTTTTTGCGGCAGAAAATGTTCTTCCTAAGACTGCAAAAACAATTTCTAAAAAACAAGAAAAAAAGTTTTTGTTACAGGATGAAAAGGTTTTATTAAAAAAGAACGCCACAGAAAGTGGGGGAGTAGTGGAGTCGGAGGAAGAGATTCTGAAACAAGTTCGGAATGACAATGGTGCAGAACGGAATGACAATAATGAAAACACAGAAGTTATAAATATAGAATAAGGAGTTATTTTAATGGAAAAACAGTCATTTAAAGATAAAATAAAAAATCTTTTTTTAGGAAAGAGCCTTTCATCTGAATTTTTTGAAGACCTTACAGATAGCCTTATAGAAGGCGATGTTGGCGTAAAAACAGCATTTGAACTTTCAGAAAAACTGGAAGAAATCTGCAAAAAGCAACATATAACAACTGAAAACGAAATTAAACTTGAATTAAAAAAATTAATGCTCTCTTTTGTAAAAGAATGCACTCTAAACGTAGAAAACGAGGGCTGCAACATTTGGATGGTTTTGGGCGTAAATGGCGTTGGAAAAACCACAACAGTTGCAAAACTTGCTTCTTTTTATAAAAAGCAGGGGCTACAAAACATTGTTATGGCTTCAGCAGATACTTTTAGAGCCGCTGCAATCGAGCAGTTGAATCTTCATGGTGAAAAAACTGGAGTCAGGGTTGTAAGCCATCAAAGCGGTTCAGACCCGGCAGCAGTTGTTTTTGACGCTGCCGAAGCGTGTAAGGCAAAAGGAAACGGACTTGTTCTTGCAGATACAGCGGGGCGGCTTCATAATAAAGAAAATCTTGTAAAGGAACTTCAAAAAATAGACAAAATCTGTATGCAAAAAGCAACACCTGGCTGTTACAAAAAAATTCTTGTTCTAGATTCTACAACCGGGCAAAATGCTTTGCGTCAGGCAGAAGTTTTTAATCAGGCAGTAAAGTTAGATGCTGTTGTTCTTACAAAATACGATTCAACTGCAAAGGGCGGAATTGCCGTTAGTATAGGAAAAGAACTTTCGCTTCCTGTTGCGTTTGTATGTAATGGCGAAAAATATGAAAATATTGAACGTTTTTCTGCAGAAAAATATTTAAATGACTTTTTAGGGCTTTAATTTTTGAAACGTTTTTTTGCTTTTTTAATATTCTTTAGTTTCTCTTTTTTTAGTTTTTCCTCTTCTATCTCTTCTATTTTAAAAATAAAAGAAGTAACTAGATTTTTTTCTTTTACTGTGTGGACATTAGAACAAGGAGCCATTACGGTTGCAGATTTTTTAGATTTACAGGAAGATTCCCTTTCTTTTTCGTACACGGATTATGATTCTTCTTGTGATGATGGAAAATGGATAGACGAACTTTTTTTGCATGATAATATTTTTACAGTAAAAACGCCCCAAAATTACAAAGAAATTTCTAGTCTTTTAGACTCTAATAAAGAAATTGATGAAATTGCGGACGCCGTTTTAGAAAATCTTAAAAAAACAGAAAATGATACAGAAAAACGATTTTTAAATGAAAGTGAAAATCTTTCGTATTTTTCTTTTGGAAAAGAAATTCTTATGTTTGAAAAAACAGATTCAGGAAAAACAATTTCAAAAGCAGATGAAAAAAAAGCAGAACGCTGTTATTTTGACACAAAAAACAGACTTATAAAAAAAGAAAACTGGAACATAAAAGGCGGCACAAAAGACGCTAAAATTACAGATTACCAGGAATTTACCTATGGCGACGGTGCAACCCCAGTTTTTAGCACAACATTTTTAGAAAATGAAAAAAATCAATTTTCTTATGATGAAAAGGGAAGGGTAGTTTCTTTTAAAAGTTATGAATTATATAAAAAAGACGAAAAAAAGGCGGGAAAATATATTTTAAGTAGTAAAACAGACTGGAAATATTCTGAAAATGGAAAAATTAGTGAAAAAGCAAGCGAAGAATATTCATATAACAAATTAAAAAATAAAATAACAGAAAAAAAGACAAAAAAAGAAGTGTATGAATATAAAATAAAAGATTCTTCGCCAGATTATTTTTATTATGAAGACGGAGACTTAAAAATGTCTACAGTTTATAGTTCTGCAGTTGATTACGTTTCTAAAATGTATTTTGACGGAGGATTCACAGTTGAATCTTATTATGAAAACGGAAAGCATAAAAAAGATTTTTTATATGTAAACGGAAGATTAAGGAATGTAAAAAATTATGAAAAGTAAAAAAACTCTTTTTTCATCATTAAAATGGATTTTTGAAGTTTCAACTCGTTTTTCTGTTTCAGAAAGAAAAGGGCGTTCTTCTTCGGCATTTGTTTCGGTTTTTCTTGCTTCGTTAGGAATTGCTTTTGGCGTTATGACGCTTATTTGTGTTGTAAGTGTAATGAATGGCTTTCAGTCTTATTCTGTAAATCCTGTTATGGAAATTTCTTCTAGTCATCTTCGTGTTTCAAAAATTGATGAGGAAAAAACTAACGCATTTTTAGATTACTGTAAAAAAAATAATGCAATTTCCTGTGTTTTTCTATTTCGTGAAACGCAGGCACTTATGGCAGGTGCAAAAAACAGGCAGTCGGCCGTTCTTGTGCGTGCAGTAGAACCTAATCTTTACGAAAAAGATTCAGGTTTTAAAAATCAATTAAAAATTATAAGCGGAAGTTTTGATTTACAAAACGACGAATTAACTAGCGATAAAATTATTCTTGGAAAAAGCCTTGCAAATCAACTTGGAGTAAAAGTCGGTTCTACTGTAAATTTAATGGCGTTAGCCGGCGGAAAAGATGTAAGTCTTGTTTCGCCGTCAAGGATTTTTACGGTTACAGGCCTTTACACTTGTAATTATATTGATATTGAGCAGTCCTATTGTTTTGTAAGTTTAAAATCTGCACAAAAATATTTTGGAAAAGATGAAAAACTTGTTTACGGAATAAAACTTAAAAATTACGAAAACGATATTCCTGTAGTTGTTCAAATTTCAGAAAACTTTCCTACACTTCAGGTGCAATCCTGGAGAAGCTTTAATCGTTCGTTTTTTGGTGCATTAAGAATAGAAAAAAATATTCTTATGCTTTTAGTCTGCATTATTTTTTTAGTTGTAGGAATAAACATTTACAACGGAATGAGGCGCCTTGTAACAGAACGACGGGAAGAAATCAGTGTGCTTTCGGCTCTTGGTGGAACAAAAGCAGAAATAAAATCAATATTTATAATGCGTGGTTTTAAAATTGGATTTTTTGGTTCTATTTCGGGGCTTGTGCTGGGGCTTTTGCTTTGTATAAATATAAAACCACTTTTTGAATTTTTAGGTTTTATAACAGGAAATTATATGTTTTCAATTTTTGCTCAGGTTCCTGCAAAGATTGTGTTTAGTGAAGTGTTTTTAATCACTCTTTTTGGAATAATTTCGCCGTTGTGGGCGTCTTATGCAGCAAGTAAAAATGTTTTAGATATGAAAATTGCGGAGGTACTTCATAATGAATAGTCAGATAAATAATTATGAAAATGAACAAAACGATTTAGACCTTGTAAAAATTACAGGCCTTGAAAAAACATATTCAAACGGAAATGAAAACCTTACAATATTTAAAGATCTTAATTTGAATGTAAAAAAAGGTAGTAAAACCGTAATTGTAGGGCAAAGCGGCAGTGGAAAAAGCACGCTCTTAAACATTATCGGAAGTATAGACGTTGCAACTTCTGGCACCGTGATTGCAGGTAAATGGAATGTAACAAGTCTTTCAGAAAAAGAGCAGGCGATGTACCGTTCAAGTTTTTTGGGGCTAATCTTTCAGTTTCATTATCTTTTAAAGGATTTTACTGCATTAGAAAATGTTTTTATGCCGTCTTATATGCAGGGAAACTCTAAAAAAGAAGCAATGGAAAAAGCCGAAAAACTTCTTTTTGATGTAGGACTTAAAGACAGGCTTTCGCACCTTCCTGGTGAACTTTCCGGTGGCGAAAGGCAGCGTGTTGCCGTTGCACGTGCCCTTATAAACGACCCTTCGCTTATTCTTGCAGATGAGCCAACAGGAAATCTTGACCCAGAAAACGCAAAACTTATAGGAGATTTGCTTTTTTCTATGGCAGATAAATACAATAAAACTTTAATTCTTGTAACACATGATACGTCTTTGGCACAAAAAGGTGATGTTTGCTACAGCATAAATCATGGAAAACTTGAACAAGTAGAATTAAAAGGCAAGGAAATAAAATGACGCTAAAATCATCGTTTCTTTTTGCATATAGAATGATTTTTTCACGCGACAGAAAAAAAACTTCTGCACGACGCAGCATTATTGGTTCAATAATCTGCATAGCCATAAGCATAGTGCCAATGGTAATAGTTCTTTCTGTTTCTGATGGAATGATTTCTGGAATGACGCAAAGAATTATTGGTCTTAGTACAGGCGACCTTGAATGTTTTGTTTCAAGAAAAAGCCAGGCAGCAAAATCAGAAGAAGACTTTACTTTATTTGCTTCTGCATTTAATAAAGTTCCGGGCGTAACCGGTTCATTTTGCCAGATAGAAGGAGACGCCCTTGTTGCAGGCAAAAACTATCGCACTGGGGCAAGAATCCGCTGTGTGCCGCCTGATATTTTTAGAACAAACTCAGATTTTAAAAATCTTTTTACAGTTCAAGACGGAAGTACACAAGATTTTGAAAATGATTCATCTGCAATAAAAAAAGCCGTAATCGGCTCTAAAATGGCAGAACTTTTAAGCTTAAAGGCAGGCGACACTTTTCGCCTTATAACTGCATGGCAAAAAGAAAACAAAATGGTTGTTCCAAAAGTTTCTGTTTTTAGGGTAAGTGCAATAATTTCTTCAGGCTATCAGGAATTGGATTCTTTGTGGGTTTTTATTCCGCTAAAAAATGGTTTTTATGCTTTACCTAAGGAATCTTCTAATTTTTCTGTAATGATAAAAACAAACGAAACGTTTTCTTCTGGTTTAGAAACGATTTTACAGGATTGCGAAAATGCTATTAACCAAAAAGCACTTATTTATTCATGGAAAGACTTAAACAGAACTCAATTTGAAAACTTTAGTTCAACAAAAGTTCTTTTGCTTTTTGTAATGGCGTTAATAGTTTTAGTTGCTGCGGTAAACATAAGTTCTGCAATTGTAATGCTTGTAATGGAAAGGCAAAAAGAAATTGCGATATTAAAAAGCACAGGGGCTACATCAAAAGGAATTGCAGTTTCGTTTTTAATTACAGGCTTTTTATGCGGACTATCGGGAATAATTTTGGGGCTTCCGGTTGGTTTTCTTTTATCTGTGAATGTAAACGAAATAATTTTTTTAATAGAAAAGGTAGTGAACTTTTTTGCAAAAATGGCATACATTGCAGGCGGCGGAACAAGCACTTCTTTTTCTTTAGTTCATCTTTTAAACCCTGATTATTACCTTACACAAATACCAGTTGTGTTCCCAATTAAAGAACTTTTTGCAATATGCGTTTTTGTGTTAGTTCTTTCTGTGTGTGTTTCTTTTATTCCAGCCGTAAAAGCCGGAAAGCAAAGACCACTTGAAATATTTAAAAAATCGTAGGTTTTATGAAAAAGTTTTTTGCTAAGTTTTTATTTTTTTGTGTCTTTGTTTTATCCGCTTCTTTTTTTTATGCAGAAGAAACAGAAGAAGTAGAAGAAATTTCATTAGAAGAAGAGATAGACATTCAAAATCCAATTATGAATATTGGAGTTTTAAGAGGAATGACTTCGCTTCCGTTTGCTTTTATGTACGATGATAATACTGTAGAAAAAAAATATGATTTTGCTTTTTTTAGTACGCCGTTAGACCTTTTTAGGCAAATGAAAGATGGAAATATTGACGCAGCAATAATTTCTGCAGAAAGTGCAGAAAAACTAACAGAAAAGTCAGACGGCCAGGTTTTTATAAGTTCTGCAATAACAACGATGAATTATAAAATAATTTCAAAGCATTCAAGGAATATGATTCTTTCAGGCCTTGCAGGCAGTAAAGTTTATGTTTCTGGTGATGGCCAGGCAAAACACCTTCTTACTTTTCTTTTGGAAAAAAACTCGATTCCTGTAAAAGAAAACTCTGGCGGCGTTGAAATTGTACAGGTTGAAAATCAGGCAGAACTTGTACGCTCTTTTTTAAGCGGTAAGGCAGAATATGTAATGGCAGGCGAGCCTTGTGTTCAGGATATTCTTACCCGCTCAAGGGCTGCAAGGGTTGTAATAAACCTTAAAGAGCAGTACGAGGCAGTTTGCGGCTATGGCAAAACCGTTCCAGAAACAGTTCTTGTAATTCGCACAAAAATGAATGAAGACTATCCAAAAACTGTTCAGGATTTTACACGCGACCTTGAAAACTCAATAGAACGCCTTAAAAAAAAGAAGGCAAATGCAGCAGAAATTGCAATTAAAAACGATTTTGGCGTAAGTCGAAAACTTTGCATTCGTGCAATAGACGGCACAGACTACGATTTTTATAAGTTGCTTAACTTTTAAAAGATTATTATAAGCACTTTAAAAAATGGCTATAAGCACTTTAAAAAATAGCTATAAGCACTTTAAAAAATGGCTATGAGCAGTTTAAAAAATGGCTATGAGCAGTTTAAAAAATGGCTATAAGCAGTTTAAAAAATGGCTATAAGCAGTTTAAAAAATGGCTATAAGCACTTTAAA
>CAYZXM010000047.1:14324-15516 GCA_964482455.1 uncultured Treponema sp.
AGCAGTTTAAAAAATGGCTATAAGCAGTTTAAAAAATGGCTATAAGCACTTTAAAAAATGTTTATTTGTTTTCTTTTTCTATTGCGTCAATCATACCTTTTCCCCACCATTCGCAAAGTTCGGCATGGGCAGCGTTTTGAAGTTCTGGGATTACGTTATTTTTCATTTGTATTAAATTGGCTTTTGCATAGTAGCGGGCACTGTATTTTATAACTTGGATTTGCGCGTCAGTAAGTTTTTCCTTTAAGTCAGGATTTTCTTGAATATCACTTAAAAGGAGTGTAAAAACACTGGCAGTGGAACAGACTTTTTGCCATTCTTCTATGCTTATGATTTTTTTTTGTGATGAAATACCGGTATTTATAAAATAATTGTAAACCGCATGGTTTATCCCAAAATATTTTTTTGCACAAAGAGCAATGTAAAAGTAAGTTAAGAAATCTTCGCAAAAAATGCAGTAAACAGGTGGTATTTTTTGAAAGGCTAAAAGGCACAATTCTCTTTTAAAAAGTTTTCCCCATAAAAAGCCGTTATGATTTGTTTTTGTTAAAAAGCCGTCTAAAATGTCGGTGTCATTTAAGTTTCCAAAAAAAACAGACGTGCATTTTTTGTTCATTGTTTCTATTCTTTCTTTAGATACGGTAAGACCTTCTTTTATGCATACGTTTGCTTTACCGTGAACTATGTCTGCGTCTGTTTCTTGTGCCGCTTTGTAAAGGGTATTGAATGCGTCTTGCGGTAAAGTGTCGTCGCTATCTAAAAATATAATGTAATTTCCAGTGGCTTCGTAAAGGGAAGTACGCCGAGTTTCTACTAAGCCTTTGTTTTTAATGTTTTTTAAAAAGATGATTTTTAAGTTTTTGTGAGACTTTTTAAAGTCCTTTATTATTCGTTCCGTTTGTTTTTCAAGGCCGTCGCCGTCTTCTGTAATAATGATTTCAGTTCCAGGAAAATCCTGCAAAGCAACACTTTCAAGAGAGGCTTGTAAAGAGTTTTGCGTATTAAAAACTGGAATGCAAACTGAAATTTGTATTTTTTCTTTTTTAAACATAATAAAAAATATGTGCCATTTAAAAAAATGTCATTCCGAACTTGTTTCGGAATCTATTTTTTAATAGATGCTGAAACAAGTTCAGCATGACATTATTTTAAACAGGCACTAAAGATTAATTAAAACCCTCTTTAGCATAAC
>CAYZXM010000048.1:0-1386 GCA_964482455.1 uncultured Treponema sp.
CATCCTTCATACATTTTTCAATTACATCGTCCATGTCGTAATATTTGTACTCTGCTAAACGGCCGCCAAAAATTACATTTTTAGTTTCTTTTGCAAGACTCTGGTATTTTTCTAAGACTTCTGCATTTTTTGCATCGTTTACCGGATAAAAACTTTCCATTCCGTCTTTCCATTCTGTTGAATATTCTTTTGAAATTACGGTTCTGTTCTTACTCCATGCAGGACTTTCAGGTTCAAAATGTTTATGCTCAATTATTCGTGTGTATGGCTCGTCGTGGCTCGTGTAATTTACAACTGCATTCCCCTGAAAGTTCTGCACATCTAAAACTTCTGTTTCAAAACGAACTGTACGATATTCAAGTTTTCCAAATTTATAGTCAAAATATTCATCGATTTTTCCAGTAAAAACGATTTTTTCAGAAAGATTTTCAAAATATTCGCGGTTAGTAAAAAAATCTGTATTCGTTTTTGTTTCAATTCCCTTTAAAAGACCTTCAACAATCTTATTGTAACCACCGATTGGAATTCCCTGGTAAGTGTCATTAAAATAATTGTTGTCAAAAGTGAACCGAACCGGAAGCCGCTTTATAATAAACGCTGGAAGCTGTGTACATTTTCTTCCCCATTGCTTTTCCGTATATTCTTTTACAAGCGTTTCGTAAATGTCGCGACCTGCAAGACTGATTGCCTGCTCTTCAAGATTTTTCGGATTTTCAATTTTCGCTTCTTTTTTCTGTTCTTCAATTTTTGCCAAAGCCTCAGCCGGAGTTGTAACGCCCCACATCTGATAAAAAGTGTTCATATTAAATGGAAGATTAAAAAGTTTTCCGTGGTAATTCGCAACCGGCGAATTTGTATAACGATTAAAAGTTGCAAAAGAATTTACAAAATTCCACACTTTTTTATTTGAAGTATGAAAAATGTGAGCCCCATATTTATGAACATGAATGCCTTCAACATCTTCGCAATAAATGTTTCCGCCAAGATGTTCACGCTTATCAATTACAAGAACACTCTTTTCAGCCTTATGAGCAAAATACGCAAAAACCGCCCCATAAAGCCCCGAGCCAACAACAAGATAGTCATATTTTTTTGAAATTTGATTTTCAGCCATATATTTTTAGCTGAAAAGAAGAATTGATTTTTTAAAAGTTAGATTCTTTTAATTTTTATTTTTATGCTTTGAAAATCTTAAAACAAAATCAGCACACAAAGATTAACTTAAAATATCCTTATACATGCAACAGATTTTTGTTTTCTTTGTATATTTTTTATCTGACAATTTTTGAAATCCGTTTTTCTTGTAAAATTCTGTAACAGTCGGATTATTTTCTACATCTGCATCAACTGTCAAAAAACGACAAGCCGTAAAATCATTTAACATAA
>CAYZXM010000048.1:1486-14927 GCA_964482455.1 uncultured Treponema sp.
AAATCAATCATTCTTGATTACCTTCTTAAATTTTTCTGACATCTGTTTTAACTCTTCAATTTTTTTTGGATCAGGCTTGGTCATCACTGTTTTGCAGATTTCTTTCCAAACCTTAAAATCATCACAAATTGAAGGCTGAACAGGTTTTAAAGCTGCCATATACACCTCCTATCGTTATAAATATAACATAAAAAAGCGTTTTTTTCCACAACTTGTCAAAGCATAAAAATAAAAATGTCAAAGAACTCATAAAATGAATGGAAAAATTCCACCATTTCATCAAATCAATTTATTCTTTTCTAGCACACCTCCTTTTTAATCCCTATTTTTTACCTTTCCCACAACTTGAGCAAAAATCTCTGTAAAAAGAGAATCCCGAAGCAGAAAAAGACAAAGTGCATAAACTACAATTCCGACCAATATTCCAAAAATGATTTTTAAGGTAAATGAATCCGTAAATCTGCAAACTGTAAAAACGCAGAGCGACATTAAAAATACAGATAAAACAACTTTTACAAAATGAAGAATAAGATTTTTCCAATCAAAATAATTTTTTGCCGCAACAAATTGAACTAGCGTTACACAAAATTCCGCACACATGGTTCCGATTGCAGCCCCATTCACTCCAAAACGAGGAATCAAAAGCAGATTCATGCAAAAATTAACCAAGGCACCAGCAATCACCGAATAAAGCGTTATTTTTTCTTTTCCAACTGACATAAAAATCTGAATGCCGATTACATTGCTCATTCCAATTAAAACGATTACCGCATTCATAATCTGCATCGCTGGAATCGAAGAAATATATTGACTTCCGCTAAACAATAAAATCACAGGTTCAGCAAGAATAAAAAGTCCTGCCGCACACGGAAGTGAAAACATAATTACAAAATTCATTGCTTTTTGCGAAAGCCGTATAAACTCTAATTTGTTTTCCTTTCCTGCATAATACGAAAGCCTAGGCAAAAGAACTGTTGTAGCAGCCGTTATCATCATTAAAACCATGCGGTTAATTTTCGTTGCCGCAGTATAAAGCCCAACCGCTTCATCGCCTTTAAGAAGTCCCAGCATCGTAGTATCTAAAACCGTATAAATGCTTATCGCCGCACTCATCGCAAAAAGTGTAAAAACCGGCTTTAAATGTTTTTTAATGCAAAAAGTGCCTTTTATATTGAAGAAAATAAATTTTCTTGCGTGAAAAAAGTTCAAAAGATTTGAACCAACAGAAGAAATTACTGAAATCGCAGCATATTTATAATAATCATTCTGATTTTTTACAAAAATAAACAAAAGAGCAAGGCTCAAAAACTGGAACGCAATCGAACGAATCGTAATATATTTAAATTCTTCCAGTGCCGTATAAAGATAATCCATTCCAAGAGTTGTAAAAAGAATCGATGCACCACAAATAACCAAAAGCTTTTTATATTCACTAAGCTGCGGAAGAAAAAACAAAGCCACCGCAAAAAGAATGTACGCAACAAAAGTAGAAATTAAGTTCAGCGTAAAAACTTCTTTTATAAAACTTGAAAGAGCCGTTTTATCTTCGCGGAGTTTAGCCGCTTCCCGCACCGCATAAGTTGAAATTCCCAAAGCCGCAATCAACGAAAAATAACTTACAACCGACTGAGCAAAGTTCACCTTACCAATGTAAACAGGCCCCAAAACTCGGCTTACATACGGAAAAGTAATCAGCGGAAAAATAAGCGACATAACACTTTTCGTCATGTTAAGGGCTGCATTTTTCTTAAGTGATTTATTTATACAATACATCAAAACTCTATTGTCTGTTTTTCATAACACTTGCGTTTTCTTACCAACACAATCTTCTTTCTAATTGATATTTTTGCATATTTATGCAGAAATATCAATTAGAAGGTTTTATTGTTTTGTTTGAATTTTAAAACAAAACATAGTATTATACTCTTAATCATGATTCAAAATGACAAAATAACGGTAACAAGTCCATTACTTCCACCCTTAGAAGATTTTATTCCGATGTTAAAAAACATATGGAATCGTAAATGGATTACGAACAATGGTTATTATCATCAGATGCTGGAAGAAAAACTCGCTGATTTCTTAGGCGTTCCATATATTTCACTTTTTACAAACGGAACAATTCCTTTGCTTACGGCAATTCAGGTGTTAGAACTTGGTAAAGATGACAGAAATGAAATAATAACAACTCCATATAGTTTTGTAGCAACCAGCAATGCTGTTGTATGGAATAATATGAATCCTGTTTTTGTTGATATAGAACAAGAAACTGGTAATATAAATCCTTATAAAATTGAAGAAGCAATTACAGAAAAAACATGTGCAATTCTTCCAGTCCATGTGTACGGAAATCCATGTAATATTGATGCAATAAAAAAAATTGCTGATAAACATAATTTAAAAGTAATTTATGATGCCGCTCATGCCTTTAACGTAAAAAAAGACGGAAAATCAATTTTAACAGCAGGTGACCTTTCAACTTTATCTTTTCATGCCACAAAGACCTATAATACTGTCGAGGGGGGGGGAATCATCTGTAAGGATATAAAGACAAAGAACTTTATAGACTCTTTAAAGAATTTTGGATATACATCTGAAATTTATATTACTGAAACCGGTATTAATGGAAAACTTGACGAACTAAGAGCGGCGTACGGTCTGCTTAATCTTAGACAAATCGAAAATGCAATTTTACATCGAAAGTCTGTTGCAGAATTTTACAGAAAAACTCTAAAAGATATTCCCGGAATTTCATTCTTTAAAGAACAGAATAATGTAACGTACAATTATTCATATTTTCCTATTTTTATTGATTCTACATTATATTGGAAATCAAGAGATGAGCTTTTTGAAAAACTTAAGGAAAATGGAATTTTATCAAGACGGTATTTTTATCCGCTTATAACAAACTTCAAGCCATATGAAAATATTCCGTCAGCAAGAAAAGAGAATCTTCTGGTTGCAAATAAAATGGCAGATTCCGTTTTGTGCTTACCTATTCACCATCTTCTTACAGAAAATGATTTAGAAAGGATTGTTTCTCTTATCATAAAGAAGGAATAGAAAATTGAACTTCGCTCCAGTTGTAATTCCAACATTAAATCGTTATGAACATTTTAAAAATTGTGTTGAATCTTTAAAAAACAATAAATATGCTGACTGCACTGATTTGATTATCGCCCTTGACTATCCGCCTGCACAAAAATATGAAGAAGGTCATAGGAAAATTTCTGACTATCTTAAAACCTTAGACGGTTTTAAAAAGTTGATTGTTGTTAAGCGTAAAGAAAATCTTGGTGCAATAGAAAATATAAAATCAATTCTTTCTTATGTCTGCAAAAATTACGAAACATTCATTTTTACTGAAGACGATAATATTTTTGCAGAGTGTTTTCTTGAATATGCAAATAAAGGACTTGAACTCTTTAAAGATGATTTATCAATAGAAAGCGTTTCAGGATATTCCTACCCAGTACCTTATAAAAAAAATGAATTCAATGTTGCAAAAATTCAACGTTATTTTTCGGACTGGGGTTTTGCCACTTGGAAAAACCGTTATTTAGAAGCAAAAAATACCCTTACAAACGATTTTTTTATACAACTTTTTAAAGACCAAAAGGCGTGCAGAAAATTAAGGGCAAAAAGTAAGAAAAATTATACGCGGGCAATCTCTTTTATAAAAGACAAAAATGTTCGACCTTATGATTATACAAATTCAATCGGACAGATTATTCTGAATCGTTTTTCCATAATGCCAAAAGAGACTCTTGTAAAAAATACTGGCTGGGATAATTCAGGCTTGCATTGCAAGTCATCTGCTTTAATTTCAAAGAAATTCAATGAACAAAAACTATCTGAAAGAAAAAAGTGGAATGATTTTATTTTTGATGAAAAAGATTCAGAAAAAACAGACAGGCTTATTGATAAAAGCTTCATCGGTTCATATAACAAAAAAGACTATCTAAAAGTTCGAATAAAAGAAGTTTTATACCAGCACGGACTTTTTGAACCAAAATCTTAACGGAAAAAAGTCGGATATGTATTTTTTATATTCTGAATATCTGCAAGTCCGATCTTGCTTTCACCAATTATACTAAACGAAAGTCCCTCACGATTAAAAATATCTTTTCCATTATCAAGACAATATGAAATATATTCTTCTTCCGTCTTGAAAGTTGCAGGCAAACAGAAATTGTCACCTTCTATGATTGAATTCAATTTTTCTTTGATTCTTTCAATTCCACCAAGATATGAAAAATGCCAGCCAGCATTCTTTACATACGGCATGATGTTTCTTCTGTTTCGTAATTGCTGTGGAATTCTCATATTTTTGTAACGACACAAAATAGTACCATACCACTTTTCATTTGCCAGATTATTCATAAAGTAATAGAAAAACTTTTGTTCAAGTACAACCGGCATATATTCAAGAAAAAAATCAAGTGTATCAGACTTTAAGAATTTCTTATTCTCTCCAAGAAGTGAAAAAAATTGCTTTAAGTGTATTTTTTTATTCGGGGAAGATTTGTTTATGGGAATGACAGCATATTTTTGCATATTACATAAAACAGCAGGATCAGGGATTTCATCTATATCAGAAATCATTATTAAATCTTCTGCCTTACAACTGTATACCCCCCCCATAATTGCATTTCGCTGAAAGTGTTCTATTACCCAATCTTTTGAATCTTTTAAAACTGGACAGTCTGTAACCTTTATATAAATTATTTTGCCTGGATATTTTTCATCAAACAAAGGCTTTATTCTTTCAAAATTAAATTCTTTTTTTATCCCTTTTTGAGTTTTGTCTGCTTCTACAATTATAAACTTATCTACAACATTAGAAAGAAGTTCTAGCCTTAATTTTAAAAGTTCCGTTTCATTGAAAAATGTAAAACAATCATATATCATAACGTCATTGTAACGTGGAAATTTAATTTTTTCTAGTTGCCATATGAGGCTAAAATGTCATTAATAAAAGAATATTTAAGAAAACATCTGAACAATTTTTTGATTGATTCAACTGAGCTTAAACGAAAAAATGAATTAGTTTTAACACAAATTGATTATTTAAAAAACTATCCGACGAAAAAAGGCAAGGTTTTGTATACCTGTATTACAGGCGGATATGAAGGCCTTTTGCTTCAAGAATATTTAAATCCAGAATGGGATTACTTCTGTTTTACGGATTCCGAAAAGTTATTAAATTATAAAAATTATGGTGCCTGGCAGATTCGTCCTCTTGAATTTAGCGAATTAGACAATACTAAAAATGCTCGTTGGCATAAAATGCATCCACATGTACTTTTTCCAGATTATAATGAAAGTATTTATATTGATGGAAATATCATATTTACGGGTAAACATATTTTTAATGAAATTCAGAATAAAAAATTAAATCTTGTTATTCCTAATCATTGGAGAGATGACTGCATTTATACAGAAATAAAAAGTGTTCGGAAAAATAAGTTCGATTCAGAAGAAAATATAAAAAAAATTGAAACTTTTCTTAAAGAAAACAATTTTCCCGAACATTATGGTCTGAATGAAACTAACCTTATATATCGACATCATAATGATCCAAGAGTAATAAAAATTATGGAAGAATGGTGGGCTTTTATACGTGATTTTACAAAAAGAGACCAACTTTCATTAACATACGTACTGTGGAAAAACGGCATAAAACCATCAGAAATAGAAATAAAAAACCTTCGTGCAAGAGCAAAAGAAGAAAATGGTGGAGTTATATTTAAAACCCATAAATAATTAGTAATATGAAATTTCAAAGAAAACAAAACACAATAAGAAACTCTTTTTGGGGATTCATTAATCAGATAATTCAAAATCTTCTTCCATTTATATGCAGAACTCTTTTAATAAAACTTTTAGGTGCTGAATACCTTGGGCTTAACAGCCTTTTTACTTCAATATTGCAGTTTCTAAATCTTGCAGAGGCTGGCTTTGGAGTTGCAATCGTCTACAGTATGTACAAGCCGATTGCAGATGATGACAGAGAAACTGTATGTGCGTTACTGAACCTTATAAAAAAAATATACAGAATTATTGGCTGCATCGTTACTGTCACAGGTCTTTTGATTCTTCCATTTTTAAAATTCTTTATAAAAAAAGATTATCCTGCAGATGTAAACATATATTTACTTTATTGTATTTATCTTTTAAATCTATCTTTAACATACTTTCTTTTTGCATACAAAAATTCTTTATTCAATGCATTTCAAAGAACTGACAGGTTAAGCCAAGTAGATACTGTCATTTCAATATTAAAACCTGCGTTGCAAATACTTGTTCTGATTTTTTTTAGAAACTTATATGTTTATGTATTTATAATTCCACTTACGACATTGTTAAAAAACATAATAGTTTCTATTTTGGCTTCAAAAGCTTACCCTGAATATATCTGCAGAGGAGAAGTTTCAAAAGAACAGAAAAAGGACATTTATAAAAGAACTTCTGGACTTTTCATTTCAAAAATAAGCCAGACAACAAGGGATGCTTTGGATAGCATCTTTATTTCATGTTTTATAGGTTTAATAACAGTTACAGTCTATAGTAACTACTATTACATAATGAATGCCATACACGGTTTTTTGGGTATTATATGTACCAGCATGACTGCTGGTGTAGGAAACTTTGTTGCAAGTGAAACTCATGAAAAAACTGGAAAACTTTTTGGCAATACTACTTTTGCATATATGCTTCTTGCTGGTTGGTGTTTCATTTGTCTTATGATTTTATACCAGCCTTTTATGAATCTTTGGATTGGTTCTGACCTTATGTTTTCAAAAAAAGGAGTTCTTTTAATCTGCTTGTACTTTTATTTACTTTCAATGGGCGATATGAAAGGTGTGTTTTCTGGTGCTTTTGGAATGTGGTGGGATTTTAAATATTGTTCCATTTTTGAAGCACTTTCTAATCTTGTATTAAATTTCATTCTTGTACGAAAGGTTGGAATATATGGAATCCTGCTGGGAACCATGATAAACATATTCATCTTCAACTTTTTGTGGGGTTCAATAATCCTGTTTAAAAAAGAATTTTCAAAAAAGAGCTTTTTAATATATCTGCTAAATCATTTAAAATACTTCTGCATAACACTTATAATATATTTTATCTGTAGCATCATCGCAAACAAAATATTTGCAGACTATTCAATTAAAAACTTTATATTCCGAATACTTATATGTTTTACGGTTGCCCCTGCTTTATATTTTGTTTTTTATTACAAGAAAATAAAAAACAATGAGTATACAGAAAAAGTGATTTCAAAAATATCCCATAAAAAGTGAAGTAACAAATAAAGTCCGCCTTGTCTAAAAAAGTAATTAAAATAACTACTATTTCTAATTACTTTTTTTTATTATACTTAGCTTATGAGTGATAAAATGATTCAATGCTTATCCACTAGTGTAGTTGATGTATCAATAATTATTGTAAATTATAACACCTGCCAATTAACAGCAAATTGCCTTAAATCTATATTTGACCAAACGAGAGATGTTTCTTTTGAAATCATTATTTCTGATAATGGTAGCAGAGACGGTTCAATTGAAATGATAAAAAGCAATTTTCCAAATGTTATTTTACTGGAAAATAATGAGAATCTAGGTTTTGGTCGGGCAAATAACAGAGCACTTGCTCTTGCAAAAGGCAGATACATCTTCTACCTGAATAGTGATACAATTCTATTAAATAATGCCGTAAAACTATTTTATGATTATTTTGAAGCACATCAAACAGAAAACATTGGCGTATTAGGATGCAATTTAGAAAATATTGAAGGTAAGTCAATTCATTCTTTCGGTCAGATTCTGCCTTTAATAACAAGAACAAAGTCTCTTTTTCATACATTTTTAGGCATCACAAAAGATACTGCAAAATATTTTATCACTCATAAAAAACAGGAAATACACATAAATCATTTGCAAGACTACACAACTGGAGAAGTGCCTTATATAACCGGTGCGGATATGTTCTTAAAAAACGATTCCTTTGCAGAATTTGACGAACGTTACTTTATGTACAATGAAGAAGTTGATTTGCAGGTAAAATATCATCAGGCTGGTAAAAAAACAATAATTATTGACGGACCACGAATCATTCACCTTGAAGGTGGTTCTACTGAAAAAAAACTTTACAAAGTATTTTATCTTTCTTCAGCTGGGAATCAACAGCTTTTTATATCTTATGTTCAATTCTATAAAAAAAATGAATACAAACCCTCACTTTTACTTTTATTTAAAATCATTATACTTTTGATTTGGTTAAATCCACTTTTAATAAAATATACGAAAAAAAATATTCCACGCCTCTTAAAAATATAAGAACAGTGGTCTAAATAATGTATAAAGGATTTTTTATGTCTGATTTTCTATACACACTTATCATTTACCCATTGTACCAGATAATCGAAGTTGTCTATAGGGTTTTCTTTGAAATCTGTAGCAATGAAGGAATTTCCATTATTGGTGTCAGCATTGCCGTAACCTTACTTTGTCTGCCACTTTATGCAGTTGCTGAAAACTGGCAGCAGATAGAACGTGATACGCAAAAAAAACTCTCTGCTGGGATTGAACGCATTAAAAACACATTTAAGGGTGATGAACAGTACATGATTCTTACAACTTTTTACAGAGAAAATCATTATCACCCTATGATGGCTTTGCGTTCATCCTTTGGACTTCTTATTCAAATTCCTTTTTTTATTGCAGCATACGCTTATCTTTCAAACAATCACGATATTTTAGGAAAATCTTTTCTATTTGTAAAAGATTTAGGAAAACCAGATGCAATTTTTACACTTGCCATTTTTCCTATAAATATTCTTCCGATTGCAATGACTTTGATAAACATTGTCGCAGGTACAATTTATACAAAAGGATTTCCAATAAAAGAAAAGATACAACTTTATGGGATGGCTCTTATATTTCTTGTAATTTTATATAATTCACCTTCTGGTCTTGTTCTTTATTGGACTATGAATAATGTTTTTTCACTTGTAAAAAATATTTTTTATAAATTAAAAAATCCGCTAAAAACTTTTTGGATATTCTTAAGTATACTTTCTGCTCTAGCAAGTATTTTTGTTTTTGCAAAAATGAGCTTTTTTCAGTCTTTGTCTGTTGCCCTAATTGCCCTTTTGGTTATTACTGCACCTTTATGGCTCAAAGTTATAAAGTTCGTTATATCTGATATTTTAAAAGAACTGCTCGATAGTACCAAAAAGAGAACTTCCATTTTTATTATCTCTGCACTTTCTCTTGCAATTTTAACTGGTGTTATAATTCCTTCGTTTTTAATGACGGCATCAACAGCAGGAGACTACGCATATATCGATAGTTACACCTCTCCATTATATTTTTTGTATAACAGCACATTGCAAAGTCTGGGACTGTTTTTTCTGTGGCCAATGGCAATTTACTTTTTATTTAATAAAAAAGTTCAAACAGGAATAAGTGCATTGTTCTTTATAGGACTGGTTTTAAGTATCATAGATGCTTTCTGTTTTCATGGCGACTATGGAAATGTTTCTCCTGAACTTATATTTACTGAACACAAAAGTTTTAAGCCGTCTGTGCTGGAATTCTTTATAAATACGATGGTACTTTTAGGCACTATTGCTTTAATTTTATTTATTTTTATTAAAAGAAAGTTCTTTATAGTAAAAACTTTGAATTCAATAGTTTTTATGGCACTTGCAGGTCTTTCGATTGTAAACTGCACTAAAATTCAGGCAGATTTTAAGAAAGTTGTAAAAAATAATCTTTCTGCTGATGATTTATCACCTATAATAAATTTTTCAAAAAACGGAAAGAATGTACTTGTATTCATGCTTGACAGGGCAGCAGGCTATCTAATTGATGACGCCTTTACAGAATGTCCTGAAATGCTTGAACAATATATAGGTTTTACATTCTATCCAAATACAGTTTCTTTTGGCAGCTGGACAATTCAAGGAGCACCAGGATTGTATGGCGGTTATGAGTACACTCCATGGGCTATGAACCACAAAAGAGAACTTCCAATGCAGGAAAAACACAATCAGGCACTAAGTATGCTTGCATTTATGTTTGAAAGGGAAAATTTTAGTTCCTATATCATTGATCCACCGTATCCTAACTATGACACTACACCCGTTTTTTCATTTTTAGATGGACATGAAAATGTTCATGCTGAAGAAACAATCGGAAAATACAGTGATTTATGGTATGCAAAACACAATTATGAAAAATTACCAATTAAGAGTATGCTCATAAAACGCAACTTGATTTGGTTCAGTATTTTTAAGATTGTTCCACCAATTATGCGTTCTGCCGTACACTACAATGACTGGTGGTCATCACCAACAGCAACAGAGTCTGTTTCCGACTTTATAAACAGATATTCTATTTTGGATTTTCTGCCAGAATTAACTGCCACAGATTCAGAAAAAAACTGCTTTATATTTTTTGATAATGAATCAACCCATGATACTGGATTTTGCCAACCCCCAGAATTTACTCCTGTCGTAAAAAGTGGGGAGCAAATTCAATATGATTTAATAAAAAACAAACAGTGGAAAAAAGACCGTGGGTATCATGGCTTAGTTGCTTCCTTAAAAAGCATCGGAAAATGGTTAGATTACCTAAAAGCAAATGATGTTTATGACAATACAAGAATAATAATTGTAGCTGATCATGGCTCAGGTCAAAACTCACCATTATTTGACGGACAGGCAACTGAAAAAAGGAATCTTGAATGGTTTAATCCTATGCTCATGGTAAAAGATTTCAATGAACGGGGGGGGGTATTAAAACATAATAAAACATTTATGACACAGGCAGATATACCGGCTCTTGCAATAGAAAATGTACTGCAAGATTCAAAAAATCCGTTTACCAATAAAACAATAAAACAACTGACCGAAGAAGAAAAATATAAGGAAACCATAATTTCATTCAGCAAGGCAAATGCAGTTCGTTCAACCGAAAACAACGGCTACAGAATTCAAGATGATGACTGGTTTACCGTAAAAGACAACATCTTTGAAAAACAGAATTGGAAACAGCTAAAAGTAAAAGACGGTGAACTTTTGGAAAACTAAGAGGTATTTTTTTATGACTTTATTATACGATCTTTCAGCAACACAACCTTCTCCAGAAAGTAAATTTCACGGTGGTGGAGTTTATGGAGAAGTTGTTTTTTTTAAGCTTTTGGAATACTTGGACAAGATAAATCTTGTATGCTATTACAATGCAAAGGCTTATCTAAATCCTGACATCTTAACTGCCATAAAGAACTACAACATTTCTCTTTATGATTTAAATGAACATTCTATTGAAGAAATCATAAAAAAAGAAAATGTTACAAGACTTTATTCTGCAATGCTGAATTTGAATCAGAATATTCCGTTATCAAAAATAGAGGTGTATACAACAGTTCATGGTCTTAGAACTCTTGAAATGCCTTTTGACAAAATCATGCTTAAATATGCAACAACATTAAAAGAAAAAATAAAGTATCTTCTATTTATGGGACCTGCAAAAAACTTCTACCTTAAAAAATTAAAAAAGATAAACGGAAGACTTGTTACAGACAACAGAATTAATGTAATTACAATATCAAATCATTCTTTGGCATCAATAAAATCATTTTATCCTGAAAATTTTAAAAAAGATATTCCAGTCTTTGCCTCTCCTACTTTTAATCAACTTAAAAATATTGATCAAAAGCAAACTTCAAAAATTGAGGCGATAGCAGAAAAATATTTAAAGGATTTACATATTGAAGAAAAGAAATTCTTTTTAATAACAAGTGCTACAAGATGGGCAAAAAATGCGTTGCGTGCGATACAGGCATTTGATTTACTTTTTTCTGAATGTACAGATTTAAATTACAAAGTTGTCGTAACAGGCGTTACAAACAAGAAGATTTTTACAAAGAATATTAAAAATAAAGAGCGATTCATTTTTCTTAACTATGTTGATAGAGACATTCTTGAAGCTATAACAGCAAAACAATATGCATTTATTTACCCTAGCTTAAACGAAGGATTCGGATACCCACCTGTTGAATCATTTAAATATGGGATTCCTGTTGCCGCCAGTGGAACAACGTCAATTCCTGAAGTCTGTGGAGATGCCGCTATTTATTTTGATCCATACTCTATTACAGAAATAAAAAACAGAATAGTTCAGTTGCTAAACAAAAAAATCTATAATGAATATTCTCAACGAGCAAAAAAACAATACGAAACTGTATCTTCCAAGCAGCGTGAGGATTTAGAAAAACTTGTTGAATACATAATAAAACAATAATTAAAAAAGTTATTCTTCTACAATCTTCTATCCAACAAGGCTATAAATTTACTTACGTAAGACCTCTACATTATAAATTTTGAAGAACTCTAAGTAAGCAGTTCTGACCATTCATCTTTTTTTGCAAGCATTTTAAATTTGTACAAAGATAATAGTCTCTTTTTTCAATGCGTCCATGATTTTTTTTCCACACCGCAGTCAAAATGCTAAATTTTATATCTTGTGTAATATTTTTCACGACCAATTGAAAAAACTTTGGTGTGATTATTTTCAGAAAAAGCCTTTTCAGGCATAACATTTAATTCATTTTGAATTTTTTCATTTGTAGACTTATCCGTAATGAATTTTACATTCGGATTAACCTTTGAAAGAGTTGCTGTCGCTTCATATTCTTCCGCTTTTTTGAAGTATCTATCAGCCGTTTTTTCAAATTCTTCCGGGTTGTAATTTTTTACAAGATTTTCAGACGTAGAATTATCAATCTTATCATTTTTAACCATAATCTTTTCTTCAAATTGTTTTTTTTTACATCATCATGAATATTATTAGGTCGAATTTCGAGTTTTAATCAAGAATTTACAAAAAAGGCGTAAACCTTTAGAATTTTAATCACCACAAAAAAATAAAAGAGGTTTACGCCATGACCGAAAACGATCTGATTAAATTATACTGCATTGTTGATGATTTTTACCATATGTTCATCGAAACGGAGAGCGGAAAAAAGAATCTTGAGCTCTATTACGGCAAGCGCGGACCTGCCAGAAGGATGTCGGTTCCGGAAGTGGTGACTTTGAATCTGGCAAGAATCCTTGATAGAACAGCCGACTTAAAGACCTTTCACAAAAATGCATCAGTGAACTACATTAAATTTTTCCCTAATCTCACAAATTATGAGAATTTTCTGAAGGCAACCAACAAATCGACAGGCTTCATCCTTGCATTCGTTCAATTTCAGCTTTATCTGAATCGGAAAAACTGCAACGAAAACACTTTTTATCTTGATTCTACGCCTGTTTCAGTCTGCGAAAACAGATATATCAGTTCTCATAAGGTCATGAAGAAGGTTGCCAGCCGCGGTAAATCTACAAAAGGCTGGTTCTACGGATTTAAACTTCAAGGAGTCTGCA
>CAYZXM010000049.1:0-14588 GCA_964482455.1 uncultured Treponema sp.
AATTAGCGCAACGTTGCGCTAATTAATAAAAGTTTTAATATCTTACATATTTTTGCGTTACCTCATGGTCTTCTACAGGAGGTAAGTCTATCGTAAGATTTGTAATAAGATTTATTTCAGTTCCAGCTTTTATTTTTATAGTTGGCTGAATATCCATTGCTCGTTCAAGAATTTTATTACTCATCTGTTTTGTTTCTGAATAAGCACTTGAAAGTGCGTTTTGTGCATACTGATTATTCTGTGTATCAATTGTATTTGCCATTTTCGTATCAAAGATAGAAAACATAGCAATTAAACCCATTGCTTTTGCAAATTCAAAAGGATGTTCAGTTTTATAGCCTTTGTATCCTGAATAACCGTATTTATCAATTCCAGTCATTGTTCCAAGACTTACTTCAAGACCGTCTGGACGAATAAGAGTATTCCATACAACTTGAATACGAACTTGTCCGTAACTTACAAGAGAATTATATTCACCGTACAATCTTGAACCTTGAGGAATTAAAAGATAAGTTCCGTCTTTAGAAGAATAAACATTCTTTGTTACATGAGCCATAATTTGACCAGGAAGATCAGTATTAACACCAGTATCTAAAACACCAGTAATTACAGTTCCTTTCCATAAGGAATAATCGGAATTCCACTGAAAAGAAGTTTGCCCAGCATTTTTTTCTGCAAATTGCTGCTTATTACTTTGATTATTCTGCTGCTCATAAGTATTACCCTGATTTGCAACACGAGAAATACTTGCACTTAATGCAGCCGGCATATATGCAGTTGAATTACTTCCTGCTCCAGAAGCATTTCTATAATTTGAATAATTTCTAGTTGAAGAAGTATTTGTTGTACTAGAAGAAACAGAAGTTTCTTGATTTAAAGTTAATCTTTGCAACTGTTTCTGCTGTTCATTACGATTTGTAACTGGAACTTCAACCTGATTTGAATTATTCACTTTTACAGGTGCAGATTGTTCTTCTACAATCGGTGGAAACTTTTCTTCAAAAGGTACTTCACGTTTTTCTGGAACATCATCTTCATCTGTTATAGAATTACCATCTTCAAAAACTACATTTTCATCTTTATCTTCCAAAAGAGGAGGAATGTAAACATTTCCACGTTTTTCAAGAGAAGTATCAGTTTTTTTCTTTCTAGTTTTTAATTCAGGATAAACAACTGCAAAGAAGATTATAAAAATAATAAAGACAAAAAGAATAATAAGCATAACTTTGTTTCTTTCAAAAAAGACACCTTCGTTGCTTTTTAATAATTTCTTAAAGTCAGATTTTTCATCTTCTTTTGCATTTTTTATGCTTTCAGATTGTTGATCAAGAGTTGACTTAAAAAAAGTATCACCATCTTTTTTATCAGATTCTGTATCTTCTTTATTTTCATCATTCTTGTTCAACTGATTAAGCTGATCTAAAAGGTCAGGAGATGAATTTTCTTCATCTTTTGGAAAGTCTTTGTTCTCTTCATCCATATTTATTTACCTTTTTTCTTACAAACAGTAACTTTTGCACTTCCAAGTCTTAAAGTAACTTTTTTAATCAATTGATTAATAACAATAACATTGTTGTGATATTCCTTATTAGAAACTTCACGCTTTCCTATAAAAACTGCTGGAACTTCTGTGTGCAGAGAGTTTTTATCTAAAACTATGTATGTAAACTTTCCGTTATCGTAAACTTGCACTGGAGTCCATACTGGCTTTTTTGCTTTGTTATATTTAATTGAATAATTAAAACTCATGAACTGTAAATCTTCTACAGAAAAATCAAACGGAGTTTTCACTTTATTTTCAGCATTCTTTTTATTTATCCAAGAAGGTAAATCTTCAACGGCTCTAGGATAACTCCACTGAACATAAGGCATGTAATAATCTTTGTGGCTCTTTAATTCCATTTGATAAATACGACGATTGGTAACAATAATTAAAGTGCTTGTAAGACCACTGTAATCCGGTTTAATGATTAAAAGTTCTGTTTCTAAGTTTTCAACATTACCGATACCACGAGCAAGTTTCCATACTTCAGGTTCAGAAATATAAGGAACTTCTGTCATAGTTTCACCCGGTTCAAACTGAATAATTGTAGAATGATAAGTTTGACAGTGAACTTCGTAAATGTTTCCACTCTTAAATTTAAACGCCTTCAACTTTCCGTCTTGATATTCAGGAATCTCAGTTACATCAGAAAGATTCTGTTTTAAGGCTTCTGCACCTTCTAAAATCGTTTCTTCTTCATTACTGGATTCTTCCAGATTTTCATCATATCTTATTTCGGGCGGTTCAATAGGAGGTTCAACAAGAACATTAGGATCTTTAAAAACTGAAAAATCAGGTTTTCCAACTTGTACAAATTCTGTTGTCGTGCAGCTTGGATACATTATTGCAAGATACAAAGTAAAACTAGCTAATATACATCTTTTCATTTATTAATTCCTGTTTTAATTTCTGTAAAATCGAAATTCTTTATATAAATTCCAAGTGGATTCAAAACTTTATCATCATTACCCGGTTCCATAAGGGCAGTGGTGATAACGCCTCTTAAACGTGCTGTATTTTCAACTCTTCCAGCAGGACTTGTTGTAGTTACAATAAAATCAACTTGATAACTATTCTGCGAAAGATTCAAAATAGATTGAATTTCTACAGTCTTTATAATATTTCCAACATCTTTAAGAGGATTATATTTTCTTAATTCTTCAGAAAGTTTTTGAGAAGAAGAACTTGTAAGACATGAATAACAATCTTTTAAATTCTTTCTAACAATATTTGCATCAGTTGAAAGAGTGTATTTATTTGAAACAAACTTTCTTATTTGATATTCAATTGCAATCTCTGGAACTTTTATTCCTGAATAATTAAGTTTTGAAACTTCACCAACATATTTAGCCTCTCCCCAATCACTTACAGTAATTACCATAGGAACTGACCTTGGAAGGTTTATCGCATAAACCATTACAACAAGGGAGAGAGCTAAAAGTGAAGCACAGACAATAAATGCTGTCTTTAATAACTTGTAATCAGCAGCATCTTTTTCCTGCAATTTTTTGTAGACATAAAGATGCGTGTAATCCTTTTTTAAAGACGGCCATACTTCACTTTCCATATTTTATAAATCTCCTTCAGGTTCGAGAGCTTCACAATCATCAGCAATGTTCGGAGTAAAATTAAACTCTTCGCAAAGTTGTTCCATCTCTTCTGCTTCACATTTTTGAGCTTCCATTGATTCTTCAAGGGCTAAAATGATTTTTCGCATTAATTTACAATCTCTGTAATTCTTTTGATAAACTTCCCATAACTCATTTACTGATACATCAATTTTAATCTTCATTGTTTTCTCCAGCTTTTTTACAATTAGCGCAACGTTGCGCTAATTAAAAATTAATATATTTCCCAATCAACTTTTTCTTCATCAAGAGAATTAGTTTTTTCACTTTCCTGTGTGTCAGATGGAACATCAAAATCTTCTTCGTTTTCAGACTTTGCTCCAGCAAATTTTACAATTTCAATATCATCTGCCCTTACTTCAAGAAGAGAAAACTTTTTGCCGTCTTTTTCAAAATTGTTGTTAATTAAATGAGCCTGAACAGTTACCTTTGTTCCCTTTGTAAGCTTTTTAGCACGCTGTTCTGCGTATTTTGAAAACCAGGCAATGTGATTAATGTAAGTTGTAATGGTTTTCCAGTTTTCACCGTCTTTGTAAGACTTGTTTACTGCCACGGCAAAAACAAGAAAACTTTTTCCAGTAGACGTTGTTTTTACTTCTGCATCAGAAGTCAGATTTCCAGTAAAAACAGTGTAATTTAAGTTAGTCATAAGTGAACCTCCATTAGCGCAACGTTGTGCTAATTAAATTAATTTATTTTTTTACACGCCTAAAACGTGCTTAAAATCCTTGTGTTATTTGACATAAATTCATTCGAGCTTATATTCATGTAAAAGTTGCTGATAAAACGCCATACGCTTTGTTAAATCAAGAGTTGAATCCTTTTCCAACTTTCTGCGTGCAATCCTGAATGTGTTTTTTGTTTCATGCGGCAACATTGAAAACTTTCTTGCAAAATTAAGCGATTTTTCGTCATTCATGTTTGCATAAGACAATTCACATTCCGGACAGTCTGAATATTTATCATGAACCGTATAACAAACAGGGCAGGTAATTTTTTGATCTTCAATGATTTTTTCGTTTTTAGCTTTTTCATACCTGAATTGAGCCATATAGACTTCTGACGTAAACGACTTAAAAAAATAACTTACAAACTTATCCTGCTGACGACAGTTTTTCTGTAAAATCTTGAAAACATACTCAAGATATTCAGTCATGCAATCCCTTGAAAGACCGCATAAAGACATATGCTGAATAAGTACAGGGTATGGATTCGGATTGAACATCGGATTGAATCCAAAAAGTTTTGTTATGGTCTTTGAAAAATCTGCTTCTTCTGCTGAACTTTGATTTTCAGTCTTTACATTCTCTGACTTAGTAAATTCAGTAGAAGTAGAAGAAGTAGTAGATGGGTTAATATTGGTAGATGGGTTATATATAAGTCTAACGACATTTTTGTCGTTAGCAACATCGTTACTTACGACATTTTTGTCGTTAGCAACATCGTTACTTACGACATTTTTGTCCGAAGCAACTTTTTTATTTTCACTATGCGGATTTACCTTATGTTCAGGATTTGAACTATCCATATAGAACGACTTAAAAAGATCCGTAAGACAAAAATAAGTAAAAAGCCCTCTTTTACCATGAGAAACAGTCTTTTTAACCAAAAGACCACCATGCACATATTTATCAAAACGACGTTGAATTGACCTTACACTCTGAGATTTTAGAATTGGAAAATCATCAATGATAGCGTTGTAACGTATATTAAAATACGTTCTTCCTTCGCTTTCATGCATCCACATTCCTTTATAATCTTTGTTATCAATTCTTTTTGTAACAGTGTTTACGATAAAATCTTTAAACCACTGAAAAATAAAAATATCTACTGGATCTATTGCGTATTCAGGGTTCTTGTCATTAAATCTTGTAATTTCTGCTTGCGAAAAGCTACATATACTATATTGCAATGATTTCTCCTGTTTTCTACTAAAAAATCTTAATTTCTAATATTTGTTATATTTTTCCATTAATTTAGAAACTAGATTTTCACCTTCTTTTATCTTAAAAAGATATGTCTTCGCTCTTCTGCAAGCAAAAACATAACCAGCCTCTTCTGTTGTGAATAATTTGTTATCACAATCAATGTATGAAACAATTTTTTCCGGACTTTTCTTAAAATAACTGAATCCAGCTACAAAGGCTTTTTCATTAATCTTTTTAATTATGATATTCAGCTGTATGTTAGATTCAGTTACCGTGTATATCGTTTTAGACACTAAAGGCTCTCCGCAATTTCAAGATCTTCATCACTTAGTTCAAAAACAGATAAATCACTTATAGATTCATCATGCATAACTTCTTCAGGAGTTCTGCCTTTCTTTATTTGACTAAGCGACCACTTTAATGCAGTTTGAAAACCTTCTGCAAAACCATTCTTAAATGCTTCATCAACTTGAACATTCTTTTCTTTCAAAAGACGATCTGTAAAATCTTCCGGGTGAACTTCATAATCACGAACTTCACTTGGATGCTCAGTGTGCGAAACTGTAAGAGGCTGTATGTCTTCACTGGAATCTTCCAAAGAATCAAGATGAGTTGAATTATCATTTGTGAAAACTTTTTTCTTTTCTTTAAGATCATTGCTTGCTCTGTTGATTGTTTTTTCACCACTTTCAACGGCTGCAATCAGTTCTTCATCACCACTTTTGCGAATAGCATTAATCTTTTCAATTTGCCGAGAAGACATTCCAAAATTCTTTGCAATTTCTTCACTCTTCTTTCCAGAACCATTTTCTGCTTTGCCTTCGCCTTTAAGTTCCATATAAAGTTGAATAGACTTAAATTTTAATGCATCAGTTAAGTTTCTTCGGTTTAATTGAAGTTCAAGCATTGCAATCTTTGCTTCTTTTCTTGTTGCATAAGATTCACGATATACAGGAACCTTTTCGATTTCTGCGAGTTTTGCTGCCTGAAGACGATTGTGTCCGTCGCCTAAAAATTCATCATTTTCACATTCAATGTATACAAGAGTTAAAGCCTGCGACTTTCTAAATCCACGCTTTTTAATTGATTCTGCAATTCTGTTAATATTTTCTTCATCCAAAGGGTAAAGATTTGTAAATTCATCCTTTGGGTCAAGTTTAATATCTGTTACAGAAATTTCTTCAAAAGAAGTAACATTCTCTTTTTTTCTTTCAGGTTCATAGTCAAAAATATCATCTAAACCAGATAAATTTCCTGCTACTGCTGAAAAACTTGTCTTTTTTGTAGCCATTACTCAACTCCTTCTGCTAAATCATCAGCAAGTCTTTTTATTACGCTTAAAGTTTCCTTTTTTACACCATCAAGATTTTGAACAGGAACGTGAATCTGTTGAGCCTTTGGAAAAGCCTGATCAATCGGGAAAATATAAACTTTGCGATTTGTTTTTTCTGCTAAAAGTTGAACCTGCTCAACAATAGAGTTCTGCTGCATAACACGCATATCACGAGCATTTAAAATAAGTTTTGTAAGAACAGGAAGATCGGTTTCAAAACGTCTTTTCATTTTTTTAAGATTATCAAAAAAGATTTGAAGACCATCAGTTGAAAAAGAATCAATGCGTAAAACAGTAACTGCTTCATCACTTGCTAAAAAACAAGACGTTTCAATTCCACCAAAAGAAGGGGAAGTATCTAAAATACAAAACTCAAAATCATCTTTAATTGTTCTTAAAAGTCTTGTAATTGCTTTTGGATCATCATTTGCACCATATTTCTGATAATTACCCAATCCACCGCCAAGACCAGCCGTAGGAATAATGAAAAGATTATCAATCTGTGTAGGTTTGATTGCCTTACGAACATCATCTTGAGTGTAATCTTCATTCTGTAAAATGTCGGAAAGTTCAAAATCAATATCTTCGATTCCGCACCATGTAGATGCATTTCCTTGAGGATCTGCATCAATCAATAAAACTTTGTGATTTACTGCAAGTTCTGTTGCAACAGAAACCGCTGTTGAAGTTTTTCCTGTACCACCTTTCTGAATGGCAAATGTAATTGTTTTCATAAGACGCTCCTGAAAACTAATAAGATTAATTAGCGCAACCTTGCGCTAATAGCAGGATTAGGACTCGAACCTAAACCTCAAAGAACCTGTCTTTGTAAGCTACCTTTACTCTATCCTGCGGCGAAAAACTGCAAAGAAACAGGAATGTTCTTTGCAGCCCAGTACCAGAAATGAAGTGCTTGAGTCATAACTGATACTGAATTTGTTCTGACTGCGATGAAGCAGAAATGCAGAAACCGCTGTAGGCAAAGTTTCAGAACAAAAAAAAGACAGCATCGTCCGGAGCGCCTGGATAATACTGTCTAGTTTCTTTTTTATATTGCTAAAGACGCCCGGTTTGCCGTTAAAAAGACAAACGAATGTCTAATAACAAGCACTAATTTTTTAAGGACTTCTTTATTAATTTTTTTGTAAGTGATAGTATTTGGGATCTTGTGTAAGTAAAATTCAGGTCCTAGTGAAGGCAACTTCTTGTGGGTTCAAGTCCCACTTCGGGTAATTTTTATTACACAATAAGTATTTACTACATATGGAGTTATGTAATAAATGTGATTCTCAAATTAAAAGAAAGATTTTTATCAATCTTGCTATAGGGAGCAAAATTTTAAAAATTTTTCAGTAAAAGATGTCCTTTTTTCAAAGATAGATGTTAAATTAACTTTTATTAATAATGTTAAATAACTTTTTTGAGTAGATGACAACCTATTCTGCACCTGTAATTCAAATTTAATCTTGCAAATTATTTTTAGTTTTTACATATTTCCAAGATACCGTAGAAGCCTTTCTAATCCGTACATCTTCTGCTCGTTGTTGAGCAAGATAAAAAAGTTCCAGTTCGGTTACTTTCTTGTTTATGGTTTCATTGATGTAATAAAACTTTGTATTTTTTGTCATTTTTAATTTATCGCAGTAATTTATGAATGAATTAAAGGACAGCCATTCATCCTTGCCCAACGTAATATATTATTTAATCTTGTTTGATAACCTTTTCCACCTTTTTTTAGCCAATCTAAATTATCAATGTCGATTCTTACTGTTATAGATTTTTTTATCGGCTTCCAATACTTGAAATGTCCCCTTGAAAAATCTTCTTCCGTAAGTTCGGGAATTTCTTTTGTGTTTCCTTTACACTATAGTTCGTTGTTACAAGTTCTTTTTCATAAATTTTATCACATACTTAAAATAAGATTTTGTAAGATTGGTTTTGCTGTGTTATAATCAGTTTTCAGAGGGGTATTGTATGGAAAAACAGATTATTATTTCTATCAGCCGTGAATACGGCAGTGGCGGACACGAAATAGGAAGAAAACTTGCGGAAAAACTTTCCCTTCCTTTTTATGACCGGAATTTATTAGACGAACTTGCAAATAACAATAAAATAAACATGAAAGATTTGCTTGAAAATGATGAAAAATCAGACGGCTTCTTTTTTGGAAAAGACAGGGCATCTTCTGTTTCTCAAACTGTGGCAGAATTACAGTTTGGACTTTTAAAACAGAAGGCAAGAAAAGGAAATTCTTTTGTTGTTATCGGGCGCTGTTCAGATGAACTTTTTGACAGTATGAAAAACGTAAATGTGCTGAAAGTTTTTATCTGTGCAGATTGGGATGAAAAAGTGAATCGTGTTATACAAAAGCGAAGTATGGATAAAAATCTTGCAGAAAAAACAATTTTAAAGCACGACAAAAACCGTATTACATATCACGATAATTTTTGTGTTCATCGTTGGGGAGACGCTCGTTCATACGATTTAAGCGTAAATTCTTCCAGATTAGGACTAGACGGAACTGTGAATTTTATTTATGACTATGTTCGGAGTTTTTAAATGGTTCATGGTACAATAAAATTTAGTGAGAACGAGTCTAAGTTCTGCATAGTTGATGAAGAAAATATGAAGTTCATTGATTTTTTGGAATTTGGTGATGAATTTGAAGTCCTTTGTGAAGATAAATGGGTTCCAACAAAATTAGAAATAATTACAAATGAAGCAGGAGAACTTATATTTTCGCTAAAAGGAACTTCTTATAACGGAATTCTTGACGGCGTTGAAGTCAGAAAGAATTAAATTTTTTTACTTACAGAAATTCCATCACCGTCATCATAAAAGTCGGTGTGGAATTCTGTGTTTTCCTTTAAAAAATCAATGTACTTTATTATTTTTTTCACAAGTTTTTTTGTGCTGTAATTATGCGTAAGATTTAAATCGTTTACCATTCCATGAAATTTTAAGTTGTCTGTCATTATTACTCCGTCTGGAGTAAGATTTTCTTTGTATTTTTCAAAAAAATGAATATATTGGGCTTTTGCAGCATCAATAAAAATAAGGTCGAATTTTTCGTCTGTGTACCATTCAAGAGCATCACCATAAACTAATGTAATTTGTTTTTCAAGACCGCAGTCGCTTACGTTTTGTTTTGCCTGTATGTGCCGGTCAAGGTCGTATTCTATTGTAGTAACATGGACATCTGGTTTTACGCGTGAAAAATTTATAGCAGAATATCCAATTGCAGTTCCAATTTCTAAGATTTTTTTTACGTCGTGTTCTTTTATGTAATTGCACATAAAAGCTAAACCGCCGTCCTGTATGATTGGAAGATATGCTTTTTTTGCAAATGATTTTATGTCTGAAATTTCGTTCATAACAAGAGTAATGATATTTAAAAAAACTATGTTTTTCAATCGTGCAAAATTGAACAAAATCTTTGTAAATAACTTAAATTTCGAGTTTTTAGCAAACAAATAAAAGCGTAAGCGGCTTTACAATTTGCGAAGATTTTGTGCGATTGAATCCATTAAAGTTGCGGAGCAACCCGAACCCATTCAAGCGAAAGCTTGAGCACAACCATCTGTAGCAAATTGGAAAGACGCTGTAAGCGTTTTTGGAAATTTTCTAAAACTCGAAGTTTAGGTTGAATATGAATTATAGAAAAATCGATGTTTGCACAATAAAAAATCATTAAGTGAAAAAAAACAAAACCGATAATTAAACGAAGAAGAGTGTTTTTTATTGAGTTTTAAACTCAAGATGGGGGAAATTATGGATGAAACAAAAAATTACATGGAGATTCTAGAACAGGAAGATTCGGCTCTTTCTAACGTTATTGATTTTCAAAAAAAATTAAGAAGTTCAGTTAGCGAAAAAAATTGGACTTTTTTAATGAAAGTTGTTTCAGATATAAATCTTGAGATGGATAAATTTAATCAGCTTGATGAAAAACGAAATCAAATTGTAACTGCAAACGGAAAAGATTTTTTGTCAAATTCTGATGTTTCTGCTCTTCTTTTAAAGGTAAGAGGAAAACTTGTCCGCTGCAGAACAGAAAATAAGGCTCTTGGCGATTACATTAATATTACAAGGGGCTTTGTAAAAAAGGTTATAGATACATCGTTACCGCAAAGCAGAGCAAAACTTTATGGAAAAACCGGTGTTTTTGTTCAAAATCAACCAAAAAGTGTGGTTGTAGATACTGTTTTTTAAAAGAGGTAGGGTAGTAATATGGGCTCAACATTTTCTGGAATTGAACTTGGAAAAAGAAGCATTATGGCTAATACTGATGCAATCAGTACGGCAGGTCATAATATTTCTAATGCAAATACAGAAGGTTATTCTCGTCAGCGTGTTCAAATGAAGGAATTTGATCCCCTTTATAAACCTGATCTTGAACGAACTGAACGTGCTGGTATGATAGGGCAGGGGATTGATGTTCAGAGTATTAACCGCATACGCGATGAAATGCTTGACCAGCGTATTACTTCCCTGCAGAATCAGGAATCTTACTGGGATACTCGAAGTAAGTATTACACAATGATTGAACAGATTTACAATGAACCTGATGAAGTCAGTGTAAGATCAAATATGGATAAATTTTGGGAAGGCTGGCAGGAACTTTCCATAAATCCTGAAAGTCAGGCTGCAAGACAGGCAGTTGTTACCCGTGGTGAATCCCTTACAAATGCAATTAATTCAAAGTGGGAAAACCTTATGGGTGTGGCCTCTATTATTAATTCTGATATTGAGGCAACTGTAAAACAGGTTAATTCCTACGCAAATCAAATTGCTTCCTTAAATTCTGAAATTGTACGTTCTCGCGGTATGGGTGATAATCCTAATGATTTATTAGACAGACGCGATTTACTTGTTGATAAACTTTCTAAACTTGCAAATATTACTACAGATAATCGTGATTCAGATGAATTTATGGTTCATATTGATGGCAGAGTTCTTGTTCAGGGTGGAGTTGCACGTAATTTTGAACTTGTTTCTGTTACTGATAATAATGGTTACGATAAACTTGTGTGGAATGACACAAAAGAAGATGCCTTTATTTCTGGTGGAACGCTAGGTGCTTTAATTGAACTTCGCGATGATGATATTCGCTCTGAAATTCAGTCTTTAAACACAATGACAATGAACTTTGCAGATCTTGTAAATGATATTCATAGAAATGCTTACGGTGCAAATAATGTTACAGGTCTTGATTTTTTTACTCAAAGGTCATTTGTTGAAAATGTAAATGGAAATTTTGATCGTGATGGGGACGGAACTTTTGATCATAGTTATATTTTCCGCTTTACTGGAACAACTTCTTTAAATCTTCATGAACAAATTGGTTTTGAGGGAACTATGACTTTAAGCGGTTCAAGTGGAAATGTGCAGGTTTCCTATCATCCAACTGATACTGTAGAAACTGTAATTAACCGCATAAATGATTCTAATGCAGAAGTTAAGGCATATTTAGATAGAAATAACAGCCTTGTTTTAAAGGGTACAACTGCACAGAATATTGAAAATCCGGATTTTGTAATTCGTCATGTTGAAGATTCAGGCTTTTTCCTTACTGGATACGCTGGTATTCTTTCTTCTAGCGGAGCAGAAGGGGCATACGATTTTGCTCGTTCCGATGCCGTTACGTCTTTAGCAGATGCACAGTTTGCAGTAAGCCCGGTGTTAAATCCTGCAGGTTATATTGAAATTAACAGTGCAATTAAAAATGATGTAAAAAGTGTTGCTGCAACCTTTCGTGATGAATCTGGCAATGTAAATGCAGGAGACGCTCGTGCAGCGGTAGAAATTGCTTCAATTAGAAATTCTAAAGTGATGATAGGCCATGAAAGAACTTTAGATGATTATTTTGCAGAATCTGTTACAAATGTTGGTCTAAAAGGTGAGCAGGCAGAAATGAACTTGCAAAGTCAAACTGCCATAATGGACGACCTTCGTTCTACGCGAGATAGTATAAGTGGCGTAAATATTGATGAAGAGCTTTCTGAAATTATAAAATTTCAGCATGGATATAATGCTGCGGCAAAGTTTATTACGGTATGGGATAGTTTATTGGATACTGTAATAAATCGTCTTGGTGTATAAGTTTAATTGTTTGCTTAAAAAGTAATAAGAATCAGTGAGGTAGAATATGCATAGAATAAGTTCTTCGATGAATAATATAGATACTCAAAGTGCTTTAAGATTACAGGAAAGTAGATTAAATTCAAAAAGTAATCAGATTGGAAGCCAGAAAAGAATCCAGCAGCTTCGAGAAGACCCTATTGCAGCAGGACATCTTGTCCGCTATCAGTCATATTTAAATCGTGTTAATAATTTTGAAAAAAATGCAAAAACACTTACAGATGAATTTGCACTTCGCGAAGGTTATATGACTAATTCTCTTGAAATTATGCAGCGGGTTCGAGAACTTGCCGTTACAGGTGCAAATGGTGTTTATTCAAAAGATGACCTTGCAAATATGGCTGTAGAAGTTGATGAACTTTTAAAAGAACTTGTTCAAAATGCAAATGCAATTTCAAGCGATGGAAATGCTTTGTTTGGCGGAACTAATACAAAGGCTACTCCTTTTGAAGTAGAAATGGGAACTGTTCAGGGAAGTGGCGTTCCGCTTATTGAAAATGTCCGCTACAACGGAAATATCGATTTAAACAAAGTTGAAATTGATGAAAACAAATATCTTGATATTGATAATGCTGGTAACCGTGCATTTTGGGCAGAACAGCAGCAGATTTTTGGCGGAAGAGATGCGTCTGCATGGCAGGCATCTAGTGATAGTGTAATTAGCGTAGACGGCGTAAAAATTAATATTAATTCAGGCGACAACGTGTATGCCCTTGCTTCTAAAATAAATGATTCTGGGGCAGCAGTTAGAGCAAGTATAGATCCTGTTACAAATGGTTTGAATCTTGAAACAACGGACGCAAGGCAGTTGTGGCTTTCGGATGTAAATGGAAACGCATTAAATGAACTTGGAATCGTAAAAGATTCCAGTCAAAAGCCTCCATATAATCTTGGAAACAGTGTAAAAGTTTCCGGCGGTTCAATGTTTGATGTTGTAATTGCTTTTAGAAATGCTCTTTTAAAGGGTGATACAGAAAGTGTAGGCGGAAGAGTTCTTGGTGCTTTGGATAATGGAATTAGTTCACTTGTAACTCGTGTTGCAAAATCTGGAAGTGATTATGAAAGAGCCCAAAATAATGCATTAAGAAACTCTAATACTGCATTAAATGTAACTCAGGCAGTAAGCCGTGAAGGTGATTTAGATTATACAAAGGCAATTACAGATTTAAAAATGCTGGATTATGCTCATCAGGCAACGTTGAGCAATGCTGGAAAAATGTACAGCAATACGCTATTGAATTATATGAAATAATGTTGTTTTAAAAACTTGATTACAACGATTTTTATAAGGAAACTTATAACGAGGAAAGAATGGAAGTAAAAACAAAATCTAATCGGATTGTAGAAGTAAGCGAAAAACAGATTGTAACTTTTCCAAACGGACTTTTGGGATTTGAAGAATACAAAGAATTTGCCCTTATAGATTCTGAATATGCACCGTTTATATGGTTGCAGTCTACAAAAGAAAGCAGTCTTGCTTTTTTAATGATAGATCCTTTTTTAATTTGTTCCGATTACGAAGCCGACATTGATGATGAAACATTAAAAAGCATAGGCGTAGAATCTCCGGAAGATTTAATTATTATGACTCTTATTACAATTCCAAAAGATGGAAGCGGCGTTACCGCAAACTTTTTAGGTCCTATTGTAATAAATAAAAAGAACAGAAAATGTCTTCAAGTTATTTTAAATGATAATCGCTGGTCAACAAAATTTAATATTGCAGATGCATTAAAAGAAAAGGAGAGATAGATATGCTTATTCTTTCTAGAAAAACTGATCAGCAGATAAAAATTGGGGATAACATTACAATAACGATTATTGATATAAAAGGTGACCAAGTAAAAATTGGAGTAGAAGCTCCAAAATGTGTAAAGGTTTTCCGCAACGAAGTTTTTAACGCAATAAAAAAAGAGAATGCTGCCGCTTCTGTTGTAAATAATGAAATGGTAAGTTCTCTTTCAAAGATTTTAAATAAAAAGTAGTTTTTTAAATAAATCTCTTGAACTTGTTAT
>CAYZXM010000050.1:0-14232 GCA_964482455.1 uncultured Treponema sp.
CACCTCGTTTTATGGGATAATCCAAAGTTACACTTTGGATTATCCCACGCTTTTTCTTTTTAATCAATTAAAAGAAATGCACAAAATAACGATTTAGCCTAACAGTTGAACTTCTTCTTGTGTAAGGGAGCGGTATTCGCCGGGAGCAAGTGTTTCGTCTAGTTTTAACGCACCAATTGAAATGCGTTTTAGGTAAATTACTTCGTTTTGTTCTGCTAAAAACATTCGTTTTACTTGATGAAACTTTCCTTCGCTAATGGTTAAAACACATTCGTTTTCGCCTTTCCATTCTATTTTGGCAGGTTTAGAAAAAAAGCCTTTTTCATTCCCCTCTTCTGGAATCTCAAGGCCAACTTTAAAATCTTCTGCAATCTTATTTTGCCTTTCAAGTGATTCATTATTCTTTAAACGAACAAAATAAGATTTTTCAAAATGAGTTTTAGGACTTGTAATTTTATGGGTTAATGAGCCATCGGTTGTAAAAAGCAAAAGACCTTCAGTGTCAATGTCAAGGCGACCAACAAGGTGAAGCTTTTCTTCAAGATACGGCGTATGAAACTTTTCTTCCAGCAAATCAAAAACTGTTCTGTGTAAGCCATCTTTATTTGCACTAACAACATCTTTAGGCTTATTCATCATTATGTAAAAGTTCTTTGTAAGATTTAGAACTTCGCCATCGATTACAATTTCATCAGAATCAGCATTTACTAAAAAACCTGAATCAATAACACGCTTTCCATTAACTAAAACTTCTGAAACGTGAAGCAACTTTCTGATTGCCTTGCGGCTTCCAAAACCTTCATGCGAAAGAACTTTATCAATTCTAGAAAGGCTCATTTTAGCGTTCATCCATTGGAATGTATTTTCGCTCTTCGCTAACGTTTTTGTATGCAGGGCGATAGATTCTTCCGCCAGCAACAAGTTCTTCTATTCTGTGTGCAGACCAACCGGCAATTCTACTGATTGCAAAAATCGGAGTGTAAAGTTCACGCGGAATATTAAGCATTGTATAAACAAAGCCAGAGTACAAGTCTACGTTTGCACAAATCTGTTTATCTGAATGATGAACTTCCATAATAACGCCAGGTGCAAGTTTTTCTACAAGTTTGTAAAGATTAAATTCTTCAAGACAATTCTTTTCTTTTGCAAGTTTTTCAGCCTTTTCTTTTAACAAAAGAGCACGAGGGTCGCTTATTGTGTAAACTGCGTGTCCCATTCCGTAAATCTTACCAGAATGATCAAATGCTTCTTTTTTTGCAATCTTTAAAAGATATGCCTGAACTTCTTTTTCAGAAGACCAGTCTTTTACGTTTGCTTTAATTTCGTCCATCATTTCTACAACACGAATATTTGCACCACCATGTCGGCGACCTTTTAAAGAACCAACGGCAGCAGCAATTGCTGAATATGTATCTGTATCTGCAGAAGAAACAACATGAACTGTAAGCGAAGAATTGTTTCCGCCACCATGTTCTGCGTGCAAAATAAGAGCAAGGTCAAGAATTTCTGCTTCAAGTTTTGTATATTGGCAGTCAGGGCGAATTAAGTGCAAAAAGTTTTCTGCAGTAGAAAGCTCCGGCAACGGATTATGAATATACATTGATTTATTTTCATAATATCGCCTTCTTGCCTGGTAACCGTATGCTGCAAGTGTTGAAAAACGAGAAATTAATTCTATGCACTGTCTTAAGTTATTTGCAACAGAACGATCTTCTGGGTTTTCATCATAAGAATAAGAAGCAAGTACACCACGAGCAAGTTTATTCATAATATCCTGTGACGGTGCTTTCATAATCATATCTTCCGTAAAGTTTGGCGGTAATGTACGGCTTTTACCAATAAATGCACGGAAACTTTTTAATTCATTCTTTTTTGGAAGTTCTCCAAACAATAAAAGATATGCACATTGTTCATAACAGTAGTCATCATTTGCTTCGGCATCGCGGATTAAATCAACAACATCATAACCACGATAGATAAGACGACCTGGAACAGGGATTTTTTCATTATTTTCGCCAACTTTGTACCCTACAACGTCACCAATTCTAGTAAGTCCTACAAGAACACCAGTTCCGTTTGCATTGCGAAGTCCGCGTTTTACATCATACTTTTGATAAAGATCAGGATTGATTGGGTCATTACGTTCGGCAAGTATCGAAAGTTTTTCTATAAATTTATTGTAATCAGTATCTACCATACCTGCCCCCTAAAATGCATAATTATTCATTGATTTTTTGTATATTTTTATAATTATACATTTTTTTTATTTTGAATACAAGATATGGTAGTATTTTTGATTTTTAGCCTAAAACCATTTTATCGTTTACTTCGCCATTAACACTGAATTTTTTAAGAAGATCTTCTACTGTAAGATTCTTTTTTTCTTCGCCTTTTACATCGTAAACAACTTTTCCGTCCATCATCATAATAAGACGATTTCCGTACTTTATTGCATCTTTCATATTATGAGTAACCATAAAGGCTGTAAGATTATCGCGTTCAATAAATTCCTGTGTAAGTTCAAGAACTTTTTTTGCTGTTTTAGGGTCAAGAGCGGCTGTGTGTTCATCAAGTAAAAGCAATTTTGGCTTTTGCAATGTAGACATTAAAAGTGTAAGTGCCTGTCGCTGACCACCAGAAAGAAGCCCCACCTTTGCCGTCATTCTGTGCTCAAGACCTAAATCAAGAAGTGAAAGTTTCTGTCTGTAAAGTTTCTTTTCTGCCGGCTGAATATACCAGCTTAAACCGCGTTTTTTACCACGTCGCATTGCCATAGCAAGATTTTCTTCTATAGACATATTCGCAGCAGTTCCCATCATCGGGTCTTGAAAAACACGACCAAGATACTTTGCTCTTTCATATTCAGGTCGCCCTGTAAGATCAACTCCATCAAGAACGATTGAACCTGTGTCTGTATAATGAACACCTGCAATAATGTTTAAAAGTGTGGATTTTCCAGCACCGTTTCCACCAATTACAGTTATAAAATCACCATCATCAATTTCAAGGTCTACGCCACGAATTGCTTTTTTTTCTGTTATTGTACCAGGATTAAATGTCTTTGTAATATTAAAAAGTTTAAGCATTATAGACCTCTATTCGTTTTCAGAATGTTTTTTTACTTGAATATGGCGTGTATTTTCTTCTTCGTTTAAGTTCATTCCAGGAAGACTTCGTCTTCTTCTGACTATTTTTGATTTTGCAACTGGAACGCTTAATGCTATTGCAACAATTAATGCTGTTAAAAGTTTTAAATCTGTTGATTTTAAGCCTAACTGAAGAACAACCGCAATTACAATTCTGTAAATAATAGAACCAAAGATTGCTGATAAAAGTGTCCACCAAAAACCAAAGTGACTTCCAAAAATAACTTCGCCAATAATAATACTTGCAAGGCCGATTACGATTGTACCTGTTCCCATACCTACATCGGCATAACCCTGACTTTGTGCAACTAACGCACCACTTAAGGAAACCATTCCGTTTGAAATCATAAGACCTAAAATCTTCATATTGTCGGTATTTACGCCCATTGCACGAACCATATGTTCGTTACTTCCAGTAGCACGCACTGCACTACCTATTTCTGTTCCAAAAAACCAGTACATAAGGGCAATAACTATACCAGCAATAACAAGACCGATTATAAGCGAAATTGTACTCTTTTTTAATGCTCCGCCGAACAAGTCAGAAAGCATTGAAATCATCGTAGGACTACCAAGAAGAGGAATATTTGCTTTCCCCATAATCCTGATGTTAACTGAATAGAGTGCAATCTGAGTTAAAATACTTGCAAGAAGAATGTTTATCTTAAGTTTTGTATTCATAAAGCCAGTTAAAAGCCCACACAACATTCCTGCAATAAAAACAAAAAGCAGAGTAAGAACTGGATTCATACCATTAACAATAAGAATTGCTGTAACTGCACCGCCGCAGGCAAAACTACCATCTACGGTCATATCAGCTACATTTAGAATTCTAAAAGTAAGATATACCCCAAGAGTCATCAAACCCCAAAGAATTCCCTGAGAAACTGCTCCTTCCATTGCAGATAAAATTGACATCATCATGCACTCCAAAAAAGTTGTATAAAATTATATTAATTAAAGATTTCGTGGAACTGTAACGCCAATAGCCTTTTCAGTTTCTTCGTTTACAGTTAAATCACATTTTTCAAGATATTCGATTGGCATTTCTGCTGGCTTTTTTCCGTCGCGAAGAATTGCAACAGCCATTTTTGCAGTCTGCTTACCAAGTTCATAATAGTTAATTCCGTAAGTTGCAAGACCACCAGCCATTACCATACCCTGTTCACCACAAATTACAGGAATCTTGTTTTCATTTGCAACCTGACTAACCAAAGACATTCCGGCAGCAATCATATTATCTGTAGGAGAATAAATTGCATCAACTTTTGAACAAAGATTTGTAACAACCTGCTGAATTTCGTTTGCATTAGAAACTGTTGCATCAATATATTTTAAGCCAAGTTTATCGCAAGCTTCTTTTGCAAGACCAACCTGAAAGTATGAGTTCTGCTCGCTTGAACAATAAAGCATTCCTACAGTTTTTGCATTTGGAACAATTTTTTTAAGAAGATCCATCTGAGCAGCACAAGGAGTAAGGTCAGAAGTTCCTGTTACGTTTCCGCCAGGAAGTGTATTTTTTTGAACAAGTTTTGCAGATTCAGGGTCTGTAACAGAAGAAATAAGAATAGGAATATCTTTTGTAAGATTTGCTACAGCCTGAGCAGCAGGAGTTGCAATTGCAAAAATAAGATCATCACGGTCATTAATAAGTTTTTCTGCGATTGTAACACAGTTTACCTGTTCGCCCTGTGCATTATGGTAGTCAATTTTAATATTTTTTCCATCAACATAACCAGCTTCTGCAAGACCGTCTACAAATCCTTTATAGTTTGAATCAAGTGCTGAATGTTCAACAAGTTGAATTACACCAATTTTAAGTTTTTTGTCGCCAGATTTTGAACAACCTGTAAAACCAATTGCCGCAGCACAAAGAATAAGAGCAGCACCTACTACTTTTTTCATTTTAAATCCTCCAAGATAACTTTTTTATAAAAATCACTATAAAAAATCTTTACTATTATAAAGCCAATAATAAGGATAAACAAGAATGATTTTAGATTTATGTAAAGATTTTATAAAAAGAAAACTCAATTTATAAACAAAGACTGATTTTTACATTGATTTTTGCATAGCTTTTAAGACCTTGAACTTTTACAGATTGAAATATAGAATTGCTTTATGAAACTAAAAGCACCAATTTTGTCTGTATTTTTTTGCACAACGTTATTTTCTTGTGCTTCCACTGTAAACATTCCACAAAATGCAACTTCTGCCCAATTAATTCAGTTAGGGCAAGATGCACTTTATTCTTCAAGATATTCTACTGCAGAAACTTATTATACTGCTGTAATTAAACGTTACGGTATGGATATTTCTACTTATATAGAAGCAACTTACGAATTAGGTCATCTTTATCTTAAACAGAAAAAATACGAAGCAGCATATCAAAAATTTGATGAAATTATTTCTACTTTTGAAAATGCAGAACCAGGCGTAATTCCTGCTGCATACAAAAAACTTGCTTCAATGGGTATTGAAAAAATCCCTGAAAAATACAGAAGGCTTGTGTGAAAGAACGTCTTAGTCGGTTAAAAACAATAAGAAAACTTATAAAAAACTACCGCATAGAAAGCCAGGATGCACTCCTTGCCTATCTTGAAAAAGAAGGCTTTGAAGTTACGCAGGCCACGCTTTCGCGCGATTTAAAACTTTTAAAAGTTGGAAAAGTTGCCGACGGAAACACAGGTTATGTTTACACTCTGCCAGGAGACGATGAACGCAGAGAATCTGAATTAATTTACATTCAGGACTTTTTACGCGGTTACGTTAGCATTGACTGGAGCGGAAACATTGTTGTAGTAAAAACTTTTCCAGGACACGCAAATACCGTTTCTAACGCATTAGATAATATGAATATGGATGAAATTCTTGGCACAGTCGCTGGGGATAACTGCCTGTTTGCCTGCCTTAGAGAAGGCGTTTCCGGAGATCAGTTTATGACTGAATTAAAACGAAGAATCCCAGAAATTGAAGAATAAATAAAAAAGAGTAAACTATGTACGAAGTAAGAGTTACTGCAGATTTTGCTGCCGCTCATTTTTTAAAAGATTACAACGGAAAATGCGAAAACCTTCATGGTCATAATTACAAAGTTTATGCACATGTGCGTGGCGAAAAACTAAACGAAGGTGGAATGTTAATGGATTTTTCCGCATTAAAAAAAGCATTAAGAAAAGTGTGTTCCACGCTTGACCACACAAACTTAAACGATATGAATATTTTTATGCAGAATCCTAGTGCAGAACGCATTGCAACGTATATTTACAATCAGCTTATCGCTCTTTTAAAACAGGAAAACATTGATCTTTCTTATTCAAAAGATAAAAAAGAAGCATGGCTTTATGCTGTTGATGTGTTTGAAACAGAAACAAGCCGTGCTCGCTTTTCAATTATTTAGTATTACTTTTTAATATTACTTCCAAAAAAGTTCTGATTCAAAGCAAGTTTGACTACCCTGCTTTCCCTGAACCGTTATTTTTTTGTTTGCATCATCAAAAAGACCGTAAAGTTCTATTTTTTGCCCTTGAATTGCTTCTTTATTGTAATTGATTTTAAAATCACAAAAATCTTTTTTCTGATATTCTTGTGGAAGACTATCTATAACAAAAGCACCGTACCTTGCATTATTCATATGACCGTTCCCGTCTATATCGCTATACCAGATTGGCCGTTCAAGCAGTTTTTCCATATTTTCAGGAAGAGTTATTTTTGCAGCTGGAAAACAATTGTGTTCCGTTTGAATATTTGGCTCTTCTCGTAAAGTAAAATCTTTTATACGCATAATTCTGCGTTTTGTAAGATCTACCAAAAGCCATGTAGAAATACCAGAAACTAAACTTTCTTTTGTTTCTGTGTCAAATATTTCGTATGCACGCACAAATTGTAACGGTTCAGGCTTTTCTTCCCAAGTTTTTACAGTAACTTTTTGATTTCCAACCGGCATTTTATGAAAGCGGAATGACTGTCTTGAAACTAAGATACCCAAACCTTTTTCTGTAAGAATATCGTAACTCATAACACGCTGATTAAAATCTTCTACCGCAGCATCTGTTACAAGGCGTAAAAGTTCAAAAAGACTAAGTTTATGCGTAACATCGCACTGACAAAAATAAATTTGATTTTCGCTATAAAACTGATAGTTTGGTCCTGAAATCTCGTGCCACTGTTTATAATTTGTCATTTACTTTTACTCCTTTTGAGTTTTACTATTTTTAAAGTCTTACCAAAATATTATCTTTTGAAAGTTCTTCTTTTATTTTTTTTACAGTATATTGACCTGAATGAACCATTGTTGCCACAAGAGCAGCATCGGCTTTTCCTTCTGTTAGAACTTTAGTTAAATGTTCTGTTTTACCAGCACCGCCAGAAGCAATAACTGGAACAGGAACTGCTTCTGCAATCATTTTTGTAAGAGCAACATCATAACCGTCTTTTGTGCCGTCTGCATCCATCGAATTAAGTACAATTTCGCCCGCACCAAGACTAACCGCTTTTAACGCCCATTCTTTTGCGTCAAGCCCTGTTTCTACCCTTCCGCCGTGAATTGTAGTTGCATAACCGCTTGGCTTTGTTACATCTTTTTTAACATCCATACCAAGAACAATGCACTGAGAGCCAAAAACCTTAGCACCTTCTTTTATAAGTAAAGGATTTTTTACCGCAGAACTATTAAGACTGACTTTTTCTGCACCAGCTAAAATTGTTTGCCGAATATCTTCTATTGTATTAATTCCGCCGCCAACACAAAACGGAATAAAAACTTGTTTTGCAACATCAGAAATAAGATTTAAGATTGGACCACGTCCCCTTGCCGACGCAACAATATCATAAAAAACAAGTTCATCTACGCCCTGCCTATAATATTCGCTAGCCATTTCTACAGGGTCGCCAATATCAACATTATTTAAAAACTTAACGCCTTTTGTAGTTCTTCCGTCTTTTACATCAAGACAAACGATTATTCTTTTTTTTAGCATCTTACTTCCTTAATTTTCGCTATCTACAAAGTTCTTTAAAATCTGAAGTCCGCTTTTTCCTGATTTTTCAGGGTGAAACTGAAAAACAGTAATATTATCTTTTTCTATGCAGGAAGGAACTTTTACACCATAAGAACAAAATGCTTTTACAACAGATTCTTCCTGAGGGCAGATAACATACGAATGAACAAAATAAAAATCCGTATTTTCAGGGATATTTTTTAAAAGTGTTGAAGTGCCGTTTGCATATTCAATATTATTCCAGCCCATATGCGGACTTTTTAATTCATTATTAAGGTTAACGCCTGCTTCTTTCCATAGATTTTTAAAATGACGGATTTTGCCAGGAATTAAGCCAAGACATTCTGTGTTTCCTTCTTCTGAATAATCAAAAATAATTTGTGCACCAAGACAAAAACCAGCAAGTTTTTTTCCACTAGATGCCCATTCTTTAAGGAATACGTCAAAACCTGTAATTTTTAACTGTTCCATAGCATACAAAGCATCACCAACACCCGGAAAAATAATCTTATCGCAATTTACAAGGTCGCCAGGCTTTTTAGAAAGCACAAAATCTGCATTTAAAAACGTTAACGCTCGTTCTACACTCGTAATGTTTCCAGCGTTGTAGTCAACTATTCCAATCATGCTTTAATTATAAAAATTCAAATAAATTAATTCAATCAACTTTTTTAAACTTATCTTAGTTTTTTCCGATAAAAAAATTATGGATATTTCTAGACTTCTTTCTATTTTAAAACAAGTTCTTTTAAATCCCTACGTAATAGGAACTGCAATTGTAGTAATTCTATTTATGAACTTTTGCTGTTTTGTATGTAATTATGTAAAAAAGCCTAAAAAGAGCAAAAAAAGCAAAGCACAAAAGAATGCACAACCTGCTAAAGAAGCACCAAAAACCGACGCTAAAGAATCTTCCGGTGAGTCTGCAGATAAAAACGCCACTTCTTCAGAAGATGAACACGAGGCTTCTTAATTTGTAATTTTTTATAAAACGGCCAGGAACAAAACTCAATCTTCTTCTCTTTTAATAACGCATTAAATACTTCAGCAAAACTTTCATGATTCCAAATATTTACACCACAGATTTTTCGATATTTTTCATTCATATACGATATAAAAAAATCTTCAAATGTATCTTTTGTAAAATATCGTTCAACTTTTTTTATTATTTTTAATGCTTCTTCAAAATCATTTAATACAGACGAAGACGGCATTTTCACTTTATTTAATGATGAAGGATTTTGATTTTTTGAATCGCAAATATCGCAGCCGCTGCAAACCGCTTGTTCAGAGCCAAGTGCATTTAATAAAACTTGCCTTCTGCATTCTTTTGTTTCTGCAAATTCTTTAATCCGACTAAAACGCGAAGCACCCGAAAACAAAGAAAACTTTTTTTTATCTTCATTGCTCCATAAAAGAATTGCATTAGAAACTTTACCATCACGGCCGCCTCGTCCGGCTTCCTGAATGTAGGCTTCTACCGTTTGCGGAGCATCAAAATGAACAACTGTACGAATATCTTTTTTATCAACGCCCATTCCGTATGCACAAGTTGCACATAAAATTACATCTTTATTATTAAAAAACCATTCTTCAATTTTAGTTTTCTCTTGTTTTTCTAATTCTGCATGATAAAATTTCGCAGTACCTTTTCCGTAGGCACAATTTAATTCCTGTGCTAAATCTTCTGTTTTATTTCGTGTTCCACAAAAAATAATCATCGGGCGTTCTTCTGTTTTTGCAAGAACAAGGGCTGCCGCCTTTTTATAAGTAACATTTTTTACATAGTAGTGAATATTAGGTCTATCACTTTCACTTTGAACAATATGTGCGTTTCCATTAAAAAGAACTTTAGAAATGCGCTCCAAAACTTCACTAGAAGCCGTTGCAGTAAATGCAGTAACAACAGGTACATCAAGTTTTTTAATAATATTTCCAAGTTCAAGGTACGAAGGCCTAAAAGTATCTCCCCATTCGCTTACGCAATGTGCTTCATCTATTGCAATGTGCGAAATTCCAATTTTTTTTAGCCGTTCAATTAAGTTTTCATTTAATAAAACTTCTGGATTTGCAATTATAATTTTTGCACCGTTTTGTATGGCACAAAAGTTTTCTTCTCTTTCTTTATCTGACTGCCCTCCACGAAACAAAACGCACGGAATTTTCGATTCTGTCATTCTTCGTTTTTGGTCATTCATAAGGGCTAAAAGCGGATAAATTACGAGCGTAGGTTTTGGTAAAAGCAACGCAGGAAGCTGAAAACACAAGGATTTTCCCGCCCCCGTCGGAAGTAAAACTATTTGATTTCCGTTACAGTCTATAAGTTCATCTTGAGTTTTTTTTTCGTTTATAAAATGATACGAATCTAAAATATTTTCTATTACGAGCCTTTGCCACGGAAAAATATATTTTATTCCAAAGCTTTTAAATGCTTCTAAAGTTACTGCATCATCACAAAGTTTTTCTTCTGCGTCCATTTTTAATTCTTGTTTCATACAACTATTTAACGTATTTATTTTTTAAAAACGGAAGTAAAAACAAAATTATTTTCCGATATTTAAATAAATCTTAAAATTAGAGGTTTTATGAAAAAATCAGTTATTTTTGTTTTATTAACATTTTTTATTTCCTGTGCATTTTGCCAGGATTCAAAAGTTTTTAAGTTTAAATTTAAGCAAAACGATAAAACCAGAATACTTTCGACTGTAAACGAAGACGTTTATATTAATGGAAGATTAAATCATAAATCTGTAATTTTAAATAGAATTTCAAGCGAAGTAACAGAAGTTTTACCAGATAAAAGTGGAACTTGCAGTGCCCTTTTTATGACAACTGAAAGTTCAAATAACGGATATTTAAATAATGAGCAGAATTACACTTGGGGCGAAGAATACAAAAGCATTTTTACACGTGACGAAACTGGAAAATATACCATTGATGACATTTATTTTATGCCAACCGTAAGAAATGTGCCGGTTTTTCCAGAATATGCCATAAAACCAGGCGATACTTGGAAAGCAGAAGGACACGAAGCACACGATTTAAGGCGAACTTTTAACATAGAAAAACCTTTTAAAGTTCCATTTACAGCAGAATATGAATATATTGGCGATAAAACAGACGAAAACGGACGAGTTTTAAGCGAATTTTCTATATTTTACAAAATGTATTTTAAAAGCCCGGGAAATATATCGCACACGCAAAATTACGGAAATCTTCCTTACATTACAAAAGGATATTCTTCGCAAACAATCTGGTGGGATAATGAACGCGGAACAATTGACCATTACACCGAAGAATTTCGCATTATAATAGAAACATATCTTGGCGACCAGCTTATTTTTACAGGTAAAGCAAAAGCCGAAGTTACAGACTTTGAACGAGTTTCTACTGAAGAAAACTTTAAAAAGATTTCTGAAACACTTGAAAATCTTGAACTTGAAAACGTAGAACTAAAAAAGAGCGAAAAAGGTCTTACAATTTCTATAGAAAACATTCAGTTTTTACCAGACAGTGCAGAACTTGTACCTAGTGAAAAAGAAAAACTTTCTAGAATTGCAGAATTATTAAAAGATTTTAACAATGACCTTCTTATAACAGGACACTGTGCAAATAGAGGAACAGAAAAAAATCAAAAAATTATCTCTGAACAAAGGGCTGCTTCTGTTGCACAATTTCTTACAGAGTTAAAAGTCCGCCCTTCTGAATGTATTTTTACACAGGGAAAAGGCTCTTCAATGCCAGTCGCAACAAACCAAACCGAAGAAGGAAGAGCAAAAAACCGCCGCGTAGAAATTACAATAATGGATGAATAAAAAGTTTTAATTATTCTACAAATTATTCAACAACAGAAGTTGACATATCCAAAAGAACTTCTGTTTTTCCAGAAATATATTGTTCGCACCGTTCTTTTGACATAGGTTTTCCTAAAAGAAAACCCTGAATTATGCTGCAATTAAACTGTTTTAATAAATCAAACTGGTCATTTTGTTCAACGCCTTCGGCAATTGTTTCAAGCCCCATATTAGAAACCATAGAAATTATTGAATTCGTAATATTTGCCTGAATCCCATTTTTTGCAGTAATTCCATTTATAAAAGACTTATCTATTTTAAGAGTATCCAGCGGAAGCATTTGAAGATAACTTAAAGAAGAATAACCTGTTCCAAAATCATCAAGAGATAAGCGAAAGCCTATATCTTTTAGCATTTTTAATTTAGAAACAGCATCGTCCATATTTTCTATCATTATTCCTTCGGTAATTTCAATTTCAATAAAACTAGGATCGATACTATATGTTCTTAAAAGCGTTTTAAGGTCAGAAATTATATCCGGCTGCTTTAATTGAATTGGCGAAAGATTTACAGAAATAACTCCGCCAAAATTATATTTTGTCTGCCACTGATGCAAAGTTGAAAAAGCAGTATTTAAAACCCAAGTTCCAATAGGAAGTATCAGGCCGCATTCTTCTGCAAGAGGAATAAAAACTGACGGCGGAATATGACCATACTGCTCATCGTTCCAACGGATAAGTGCTTCAAAGCCGCGAAGTTTTTTTGTTTTTACATCAAACTGCGGCTGATACGAAAGTGTAAACTTACTAGAAAGAACCGCCTGCGTCATTCTATTTTGAATATTCAGTTTTTGAATAAAAACCCTTTGCATATCCGACTTAAAAAACTGAAATTGATTTTTTCCGTCTTTTTTTGCAGAATGCATTGCAATGTCGGCAAAACGCAAAAGTTCTTCCCTGTCTATTGAATTATCAGGATAAACCGAAATACCGCCGGAAACGCTTATTTCCTGCACCATAAACGATTCCATAATTGTATCTGTAATGTTTGCTACAGAATCAATTGAATTAGCATTTTTTATAATTGCAAGAAATTCATCTCCGCCAAAGCGATAAGAATTAACAATTCGTGCAGAAAACTGTTTTAATATTTCCGCAGTTTTTTGAATAATTTCATCCCCGGCGTTATGCCCTTTTGCATCATTTATATTTTTTATGTTATCAATATTAATAAGAAGAAGAGCAAGTTTTGTGCCGTCAAATTCCGAAGTTTCCATAATGCGTGGAAAATCTTCATCAAATTTGTTTCTGTTTGGAAGTGATGTTAAAGAATCGTTATATGCTGTTTCGTGCAGTTTTTGTTCCTGCTTCTTTTTTTCTGTAATGTCCGTAAGATTTACAACAATCATTCCGTCATTTGTTCCACGGAACTGAACTTCAAACCAAGAATTACTTAAAGAAGAATAATAGTCTATTGGTTCAACATTAATGCCGTTCAAAGCCTTTTCGCCAAGGTCGAACCATGGAACATCTGAGTTCATAAGATGCTTAAACTCAGTAAATCTTTTACAATTTAATATTTTTTTACTTACACATTTTAAAAAAGTTTCGTTTGCAAATACAAGTTCAAAATCAACAAGTCTAGTGCCGTTCCGGATAGGTTTTGCAATCAGGATTGGAGAAGAAAAAGCATTTAAAATCGAAGAAAAATCCGGATCTGTCATATGGCAATTCTAAGGTCAAAAAATGCATTTGTCAAAAAAAATTTTTAGAAATTCTTGCAATTTTTATAAACAATAACAAACGATAAAATCGAATATTTTATTGACTTTATAGTAAAATTATTATAGATTGTAGTTACCTACCTAAAAAAAAAACACTTCTTTTATCCAATCAAAAAACTAAAAAAATTCATCGGGAAATTTCACTAAAAAAAGCAAAATTCATCGGGGTTTGTAAACAAATTCATCCCGAATTTGCAGGAGTTTATCTTGATGAATCAAGACAAAATTTAAAATTCATCTTGATGAAGGGGGTACGTTTATCAAGACGGACAAAACTGTTCATCTTGATAAACATGATACGTCCATCTTGATGAACAGGATGCATTCATCAAGATGAATAAAAACGTCCATCAAGATGAATAAAAACGTCCATCAAGACAAACAAAAACGTTCATCTTGATGAATTATGGTTGGTCATCATTCCGGATATTCATACGCTGATTATGGCATGATTTGTCTTACGCAAAATCTAAAAACACATCAACTTCAAAACTAACCGAAACGGAAAA
>CAYZXM010000051.1:0-13739 GCA_964482455.1 uncultured Treponema sp.
CTAAAAAAATCCTGAACAGCTGGGAATTTATTTCGGCAATCAAAGAAAGATTATAGTTTTTTAGATTATTTTTAGATTATGTTATTATTTTTTTTGACAAATCTAATTTATGGACTTAAACTTAAATGTATATGTTATCTTTACGGAGGATTTAATGAAAAAGGTAATTTTTTCAGTTGCTGCAGTTGCTATGGTTGCAGGACTGTTTGCAGGTTGTTCTAAAAAGACTTCTTCAGATTCCGCATCAGGAAATTTGAAGCTTGAAATGTACTATTACAAGCAGGAAAATCAGGAAGGTCTTAAAAGAATCGTAAAGGCTTTTGAAAAAGCAAATCCAGGTGTATCTATTGATATGCTTATCATTCCAAATGATGCTGACTCTGCTATGTCTGCACGTGCAGCACAGGGTGATTTGCCGGATATTCTTCAGATGCAGTCATATTCACGCATTAAGGAATATGCTTCTCGCGGTTATCTTCTTGACCTTTCAAAAGAAGAAGCAATGGAAAAAGTTCTTCCAAGCTCTCTTCCTGCAGTTTCTTGGAACGGAAAACAGTATGCTGTTCCAATGGATTATGCCGGAATCGGTATTATCTATAATAAAGATATTTTTACAAAACTTGGTATTAAAGCTCCTACTACTTACCGTGAACTTGAACAGGCTTGCCGCACATTAAAAGAAAACAATGTTGTTCCTTTTGCAGGTCTTTTAAAGGAAAACTGGTCTGTAGGTCACTTTATTACAATGGTTCAGACAGCTCTTTTAAAAGAAAAGAATATTGAAGTTGAAAAATTCATTACAGATATGAATGCTTCTAAATCTTCTTATGGTGTTGTTGATTCTGCAAAACTCTTTAGCATTCTTGATTTCTATCGCAATAATATGAACTCAAATGCTACAGAAATGGGTGGCGGTGAACAGCAGCAGTCATTTGCAAAGGGTGAATCTGCAATGATGGTTCAGGGTCTTTGGGCTTATGTAGATGCATTAAAGCTTAATCCTAACCTTAACGCTGGCTTTATTCCTTTCCCTGTTTACAACGATGCAAAAATGAACACATTCTATGCTGATGTAGACTCTACTTTCGGTGTTTCTTCTCAGTCTTCTGCTGAAAAACAGGCTGTTGCAGTTAAATTCCTTAACTGGCTTACTTCTGACGAAGGTCAGAAACTTTGGATGAGCGAATATAAACTTATTCCACCATTCAAGGGTGTTGATGTAACTGCATTTGGTGGTCCTTATGTTGATCTTATGGCTTCTGTAGAAGCTAAGGGTTCTTCTCCTTGGGCATTCAGCCAGTATCCTACAGATGTATTTGAAGATGCATGTAAAAACGGTGCACAGCAGTACATGATGCAGAAACGCTCAGCTGATGATGTAATTAAGTCTATTGATTCTCAGTGGGCTTCTTCTATTAATAAATAGTTTTTAGCGTTGGAAAGTCCGTGGCTAATTGCGGCTGCGGACTTTTTTTTCTTAGGTAATATACAACATTGAGAGGGACCATTTTTATGGTTGAAGCAAAGTCACGAAGAGCATTTTATTTTACTGCTTTTATAATTCCATGCCTTATACTTTATCTGATTTTCTTTATCACTCCATTTTTTAGGGGTATTGGTATTTCGCTTACCAACTGGGATGGTCTTACACCAAAGACGCCTATTATTCTTGAAAAATCAGAATTTGAAAATAAAATTTTGTTCAGTAAGAAAATTAATCAGAAAGAACGAAATTATATTCAGTCAATTTATTCTTACAATCCTGTGAATAATTCTTATGAAAGAAAAAATCTTGACGGAGTTACTCGTAGAAAACTTGAACGGATTGTAAAAAAAGCAGGTTATGAACCTGAACGATATAAATTTGTAGGATTTGAAAATTATAAGAAAATCTTTACAGGTAAAATTGGTAAAGATTTTTATCCAAATATAAAACGTATTGAAAAGTTTACACAAAGTTCTGAACTTCCACGCATTATTCAAAAAAAAGAGTTTGAAAACGAAGTAATAAAAGGTCTTGCAAAAGATTCTGATTCTTATGCTCTTTTAACAAAAGCGTATGTTTTTGATGAAAAAGCAAAGGTTTATAAACTTGATTCTGCATACGATGAATTTTCGCTTACCAGTTTTTTGTGGGAACTTCCAGGTACAGATTCTAAAGTTTCTGAATCAACTATTGATTCTTTTGTGCGTTCATTAAAGGCAGAGTCATTAAAACAGGACGCATATAATATTCATAATGTTGCAAATGCATTTGCAAAAGAAAATTCTCTTTCAGAAGAAACTAGGGGAGAGTTAATAGATCTTTCAAACAGTATGTTAAAAGTTTCAAAAGTAAAAAATGTACTTTCTGAAAATTGGGTTGTAATGCAACGCAATATGGGTGTTGTTGGTTTTACAATCTTTTTTGCAATTTTTTCTGTTATTGGAATAAACGTTCTTGCTTTTGGTTTAGCACTTGCACTTGATTCTGGAATACGCGGTCAAAAGATTCTTCGTACGATTTTCTTTTTACCGAATGTACTTTCTATGATTATTGTTGCTCTTATCTGGTCTATGTTGTTCGTTCAACTTTTGCCTGCAATTACTGGTATTGAAAAGTGGATTTCCGATTCTGCAAAAACTCCATGGCTTTTGGTTTTAGTTGCGGTATGGCAGGGTTGTGGTTACTATATGATTGTTTATCTTGCAGGACTTCAAAATATTTCTCCTGATATTATAGAAGCGGCAAAAATTGATGGTGCTACCGGCTGGCAAAGATTTAAGCATATTACGCTGCCTCTTATGATTCCGTCACTTACAATTTCGCTTTTCTTAACGATTGCAAATGCACTTAAGAGTTTCGACCTTATTTATGCAATGATTGGTCAGACTGGTTATGCTACTGGAACTGTACCGTTTGTAATGGATATTTATTTTGATGCATTCTCGTTAAAACAGGCTGGTCTGGCTACGGCAAAAGCAATGGTTTTGTTCTTTGCAATTGTTGTTGTAACTGGAATTCAGCTTTATACAATGAAACGCAAGGAGGTAGAAGCATAATGACTTTTTTTCACTGGAATATAAAAGAGCAGGCTGCAAAAAAGACTATCCTTACAACTTGCATGATTATTTTTGCTATGTTTTTTATTTATCCGCTTATTTTCGTTGTAATAAATTCTTTTAGACCGAATGCGGATATTATCATAAATCCTACTGGGCTTCCGGTAAAATTATTCTTTGGTAACTATGTAAAAGCCTGGACTGATATGAATTTTCCACGAGTATTTTTAAATACTCTTCTTGTAACTGTAATTGGTACTGGTGGAATTATTATTACTTCGGCTATGTGTGCGTATGGACTTGCCCGTTCAAAAACAAAGATTTCATGGATTTTATATGGTTTCTTTGCTTTTTCTTTGGTAATTCCATTTCAGATTATTATGGTTCCAATTGGAGTTCTTGCAGCGGATCTTCATCTTATGAGTGTTCCTGGTCTTATTCCTATGTATTGGGGATTGGGCTGTCCTACTGCAATTTTTATGTTCCATGGATTTATAAAATCTGTTCCGCTTGAACTTGAAGAATCTGCTGCAATGGATGGTGCCGGTCGTTTTTATATCTTCTTTAGAATTGTTCTTCCGCTTATAAAAACGATTATTGCTACTGTTGCCGTAATTGATGCTCTTTGGATTTGGAATGACTTTCTTTTGCCGTTAATTGTTGCAAAGCAAGGTACAATTCAGTTGGCTCAAATGCGTTTTAACGGTCAATTTATGAAAGAATACGGTCCGATGTGTGCATCCCTTACTATTTCTTCAATTCCAATTATTGGTTTTTACCTTGGACTTCAGAAATATATTATTAAAGGTATTGCGGCAGGAGCAGTTAAAGGTTAATGTTTTTCATATATGAAAAATATTTTCCTTGATTTGTTTTGTACTTTTGCAAAAATTGGTTCACTCACTTTTGGTGGCGGTATTGCAATGTTACCAATGATGCAGAGTGAACTTATAGAAAAAAAGCATTGGGTTTCTGAAAATGAAATCCTTGATTATTATGCAATCGGGCAGTCTACACCGGGAATTATCGCCGTAAATGTTGCAACTTTTGTTGGTTTTAAAAAAGGTGGAATTCTTGGTGGGATTATTGCCACTCTTGGTGTAATTGCTCCTAGCGTTTTAATTATTACGATTCTTGCAAATCTTATTGAATCTATAAATCAATATCCGAATGTTCAAAAAGCATTAAAAGGTATTAATGTTGCAGTTTGTGCTCTTATTACGGATGCAACGCTAAGTTTTTCTAAAAAAACGTCAAAAGGCGTTTTTAGTGTTATTTTGCTTTTACTTTCGTTCAGTTTAATTTTCTTTTTTAATGTTCCTTCTTATGTGATTATTCTTTCTGCGGCATCTCTTGCTGTTATTGTTTATTTTATTAAAAAGAGATTTCAGAAAAACAAGGTGGGTTTAGATGACTAGCGATGTTAGCCTTTTGTGGCTTTTTTGTACATTTTTTTATATTGGACTTTTTACTATTGGTGGCGGACTTGTTGCAATAACTCTTATGCAGCAGACAATTGTTGATAAAGGTCTTATAAGTGTAGAGCAGTTTTATAATATGATTGCCATTTCAGAAAGCACTCCTGGTCCTGTTGGCGTTAATATGGCAACATTTTTGGGCTATAAGTTTTATGGAGTTCCTGGTGCAATTATTACTTCTATAGGCGAAGTCTTACCTTCATTAATTACAATTCTTATTATTGCCCGCATAATTATAAAATTTCGAGAAAATAAATGTGTTCAGCACGTGTTTACTTATCTTCGTCCGGCTGCAACTGGAATGATTTTTGTAATTGCAGTGAATATGTGTTTGAATATTTTAGTAAATGTTCCTTCAGAATTAAAAGAATTGTGTAATCTTTCTACTTGGAAAAATCTTTTTAACTGGATGAATCTTTCTGGCTATTTTATTTTTTTGTGGATGCGAAAAAAGTTTAATCTTCATCCGTTTTTTGTGGTTTGTGCCGGAGCGGTATTTGGCTTAATATTTTTTTGATTGTAGGGAAGATATATTTTTGCTATCATAAAAACGATGAACTTAAATGATTTACGTGCTAATGCTTATGGTGCACAAAAAAATAATTATAAAAAAACAGAGAATACAGAAAAAAAAGAAAATATAAAGCCTTTTGTTCCTCCTCGTATTACAAAACTTGTTTCTAAAGAAAGTGAAGAACAGAGTGATAAAAGCGATAAAATTATAAATAATGAAAAAAAACAGGAAAAACCGCTTTTTAAAGATGTAAATAACGAGATTGGAAAAATATTAGCAAAAGATACAACTGATTACCTGAAATCTGAAGGGCTTGTAAAAGTTCCTGTTTCTGAATCTGGTAAAGATGGAAAAGATTCGGTATACAGGCGGGTTGCAAAGTTTTTGCTTTTAATTGGCATTGATGAAGCGGCAAAAATTCTTCCGCATTTAACAAGCGAACAAACTGAAAAAATAATTCCTGAAATTGCTACAATTCGTGGCGTTCCACCAGAGGAAGCCTCTGAAATTCTTTCTGAGTTTAATGGTCTTTTAGAAAAATCTAGAGAATCTGGTGGCGTTGAAACCGCCCTTAATATCTTAGAAAAAGCATACGGTAAAGAAAAAGCACAGGAGATTCTTGAAAAATCTTCGCCGTTACGTGGTGCAAAACCTTTTGATTATTTAAACGATGCAGATAGCGAGCGGATTTATCTTCTTCTTTCTGATGAAGTGGAGCAGGTTCAGGCGTTGGTGCTAAGTCGCCTGGATGCAAAAAAGGCTGCAACTGTTATAAATCTTATGCTGCCACAAAAAAAAGTTCAGGTTGCCCGTCGGCTTGTAAAAATGACGAGCGTTTCACCTGATGTTTTAAAAAGAGTTGATAAGGCTTTGCGGGAAAAATCTCTTTTGCAGACAAGTTCCGATGTTCAGAAAATTGACGGTCAAAGTGTTCTTGCTTCTATTTTAAAGAAAATGAACCCTATGCACGAACAAGAAATTCTTTCTAAACTTTCAAAAGAAGACCCAACTTTAAGTGAAAATCTACGAAAAAAACTTTTCACTATAGAAGATATTATAAATGCTGATAACAAATTTATTCAGGAAGAATTAAGAAAAATGAGCGATTCTGAAATTGCAATGCTTGTTTTTTCAAAACCGAAAGATTTTGTTAAAAAGATTTACGATTGTATTTCAGAGGGAAGAAAAAAACTTGTTCAAGATGAAATTGAAGTAAATGCTCCGTATAGAAGTAGCGATTGCGAAGTTATTTCATCTCGTTTTTTTGGAATTTTACGCCGTGCTTTTGAAAATGGTGAACTTATAATAAAAGGCAGGAATGAAGAAGAGTATGTCTGAAAATAAAAATAAAGAATTTTACAAAGGTTTTGATCTTATTAGCGAAACACAGATTCCGGATTGCAGTTCAAAAGGAATTTATTTAAGGCACAGAAAAACTGGATTAGAAGTTTTTCATCTTTTAAATGATGATGAAGAAAACTTTTTTGCTTTTTCATTTAGAACGCCAATGAAAAATTCTATGGGTGCTCCTCACATTATGGAACATTCTGTTTTTTGTGGTTCAGAAAAGTTCCCTTTAAAAGAACCGTTTACGAATTTAATGAATCAAAGTGTAAATACTTTTTTAAATGCGTTTACATATATGGATAAAACCGTTTATCCTGCGTCTTCCATGGTAAAAACTGATTATTTTAATCTTTTGGATGTGTATTCGGATGCAGTATTTTTTCCGCTTTTAAAAAAGGAAGCCTTTTTGCAGGAAGGTTATCGCATTGAATTTGATAAAAACGGAAAACCTTCTGCTCAAGGTGTAGTTTTTAATGAAATGAAGGGTTCATATTCTTCTTTTGAATCGATTTCCGCCGATGAGCAGTTAAAAAGTCTTTTTCCTGATACAAATTACGAATTTGATTCAGGTGGAGATCCTCTTTTTATATCTGATTTTTCGTATGAAGATTTTAAGGCTTTTCATAAAAAATATTACAAACCTTCAAATTGTCTTGTTTTTTTGTATGGAAACATTCCTACAACAGAGCAATTGGATTTTTTTGAAGAAAAGTTTTTGAATCGGCTTGAAAAAAAATATTCGTTTAATGAGATAACTTCTTATCATCCGATTGTTGATAAAGAAATTGAAAAAATGGAAACGCCAAAAGAATGTGTTTTTCCTTTAAAAGTTGTAAAAAATGCTCCATTTTCGGGTTCGACTGGTTCAAATGTAACTTTAAACTGGAGATGTTCCCTTTCTAGTGATATAGAAAGTTACATTGAAGCAAACTTTATGGCAGAAGTTCTTGCCGGTAACGATTCTTCTCCGCTTTCAAAGGCGTTAATGGAATCTGAACTTGGCGACGACCTTGCTCCGTGGTCTGGTGCAATAAATGAAACTCGTAATTTTATAATTTCATTTGGACTTCATGGCGTAAAGCGAAGAAACGAAAAAAAAGTTCGCACTCTTATTTTAGAAACTCTTAAAAAAATATGTAAAGATGGAATTTCTAAGGAAGACCTTGATTGTGCTCTTATGAGTATTGAGTTTGTAAACCGCGAAGTTGTTCGTTCTTCTGGTCCTTATGCTTTAGTTTTGCTTGAGCGAGCCCTTGCTGGCTGGAATTATGGACGAAATCCTGCAGAAACTCTTTTGTATCGTGCTGAATTTGAAAAAATCAGAAAAAATGTTCAAACTGACCCGGATTATGTAGTTAAGCTTATAAAACGTTTTATTTTAGAAAACGAAAAAATGTCTTTTGTTGTTGTTCGTCCTTCAAAATCGTACTTAAAAAAACGCGATAAAAAAGAAAAACAGAATTTAAAAAATAACTTAAAAAAGCAGGATATTTCTAAGTTAAAAGAAGAGCAGGAGCTTTTTTATAAATATCAAAATCACAAGGAAACGGCAGAAGAAACTTCTTGTATTCCATGCATTCATCCGTCTGAACTTTCAACGGAAGTTGAAAAATCGGAAACAAAAATAACAGATGTAAAATCTGGCGAAAAAGAAATAACTGTTTTTTCTAATGTGGAAAAAACAAACGGTGTTGGTTATTTTTCTGTTTGTTTTCCATTGGATTTACTTACCGCAGAAGAATATTTGTATCTTCCGTTTTTTTCTTATTGTGCCAGTAATTCCGGCTGGAATGGAAAATCTTGGGACGTTTGTGCAAAAGAAACGGCTTTGTATTCCGGCGGAATTTATACAAAACTTCTTTCTTCTGCAAGTGCCGAAAGTGAAAATGCAAAAAAGCAGGCCGAACGCTTAAAAGATTACAATGTAACTAATCGTGAATGGTTTTTGTTTAAACTTCGTTATCTTGAAGAAACTAGTGAAGATGCATTTAAAGTTTTTGCAGAATGTATAAAAAATTTTGAATTTACAGATTTAAAACGAATTAAAAATCTTTTGTCTGAATTTCAAAGTACATTAAAATCTTCTGTTGTGCCAAATGGTGCAAAATTTGCTTTAAGACGTTCGCAGTGTATGAAAACTCATTCTGCAAAAGTTGATGAAATCTGGCATGGTATTACGCAGATATTCTTTTTGAATGTTCTTTCAAAAATGCCTACAGAAGAAATTAGCAAGAAATTTTTGTTAATAAAAGAAAAACTTTTAAAATCGGGTGCAATTATTCATTTTGTTGCGGACGAAAAAACAATGGAAAAATCCATAAATAATCTTTCTGCTTTTATAAAAGAATCGAATTTAACCAGACTTTCAAAAAAAGTTATTCAGAATGAAAGTGAGTTTGAAAAGGTTTTGCTTCTTCCTGACGAAAAGGGAAAGATTCCTGAAGTAGAAAATTTTATTGTAGATTCTCAAGTTGGTTTTGCCTCTTCAACGCTTCCATCGGCTAAGTTTACACAAGGTTTAGATGCTAGTGAACTTGTGCTTGGTCATTGGCTTTCGGGTACTCTTTTATGGGAACGAATCCGCATTAAAGGGGGTGCGTACGGTGCTTATGCTTCTAATTCACATTTAAGCGGATTATTCAATTTTATGACTTTTAGAGATCCTGACCCTGAAAAATCTGTAAATACTTTTATAGAAAGTCTTAAAGATGTTTTAAAAATGGAATTTTCTAAAGATGAATGTGATAAAAATATTACAGGAACATATAGCGAAGAAGTGCAGCCGCATTCACCAAATGCAAAGGGTACTTCCGGATTTTACAGAACAATTTTTTGTATTACTGATGAAGACCGCAAAAATAAACTTGAAAGACTGTTGTCTGTAAAACCTGAAGATATAAAAAATGCTGCTTTGAATATTTTAAAATATGAAAATGAAATGCGTATTGTAACAATCGAAAACAAAATATCAAAAAATGCTAGCGTGAATATAAAATTACCTTTATAATTTTATCTGTAACCGAAGTTCAACACTTTTGTTTAAAAGAACTTTGGTTACTTTTATACTAATGCGGGGTTGTTGCTTGTTCTAATAGATTTGAAACGAGGTTTTTGCTATGGACAAAAAAGTTATGCAATGTATAGAGATGATGCGTCAGTTAGTTTCGGATGTTCAAGGTGCTCCATATCCTGGAGATGATATTAGTGGTGAGTTGTATTCAATTTGGTATGAACATGCTCAGGCTGCTGCCGTTCAATGTTTTGAATATCTTGATGAAAACTTCCCAGAAGAATCAACAAACGTTACAAAAAAATTGGATAAACTTTTTAAATAAATATGAGTATGAGTAAAAAAAGTTCAAAAATTTATCGTTATCAGTTATCAGGTTCTCAGAAAAAAAGTGGAGTAAATCTTTGGCGATTCGTTTTTAACGGAACAGAAAAGGGAACTGGTCAGGAACGTAAATTTTTTATTGAACTTTATATGCTCAATCAATTTTTAAGTCCAAATGAAGCACTTTTAGGTTTTAAATCAAGAGTAAGTATTTCTGCAGAGGATTTGCACAATGTGCTTGCAGGTACTGTTTCTGCACAAAATATAAAAAGTGAAACATTTGTTATTCCTTCATATATTGCACTTCGTGCAGGCGTTTTAGGTACTGGGGCAAAGCAGGTTTGTTCATATTCTGCTTCTAAGGAAGTTTCTATAAGTCCTTCATCGTTTAATATTCAAGGTAAGAATTTTTCTTTTGATTCAGAAAAGATTTATGGCAGTATAGAATGTTCTCCTGGTGAAATTAACGAAAAACCTGAACTTTTGTGCGATTCTGGTTCTTTTAGTTGGGACTTACGTTACGAAATCCGCACAGATTTTGATAAAGGATATTCTGATAAAAAAGTATCATGGTTTCCTGTTGGTGCAAAAACTGTTTTTTCTGGTTCTGTTTCTTTAGATGGAAAAGTTTATGATGTAATGCCTTCTGCTTCCTGTGGTTATATTGACCGCTACTTTGGAAAAGATCTTGCTTTCCCTTGGGTTCATATTTCTTCTACTAAACTTACAAGTATTATTTCTGGAAAAACACTTACAAATTCAACATTTGCTATTCAAGGTGTTTTTGAAAATCAGATTTCTGCAGTTTTAGATATTGAAGGGAATTCATTCGTTTTTGAACCTAAAAATGGAAAGAAAACAGAAAAGGCTGTATGGAATTTTTCTGAAATGCCGGAAAATAAAGAGGGTGAAGACCTTCATTGGACAATTAGCCTTAATAAAAAATCCTATGTTGTAGATATTGATGTTTTTTGTACATCTTCAAAAATGTATGTAAAAACTGTAGAAATGTCAGAAGGAAAAAGAGCAGTTTTAAAAGTTCTTTCCGGTGGAACTGGAACTGGCGAAATTAGAGTTTACAGGCGTATTAAAAAGAATCTTGAACTTATTGAACACGCAAAAGTTTCTAATGTTCTGTGCGAGTTCGGTCAAAAAGAAATCCCAGTATAATTTTTTTTATTTTTTTTTGTTGCCTTCGTATTTTTTTTTTAGTATTTTCAAAGTAGTAAGAAAAATGTGGAGGCGTTTATGGATTACGAACATTTTACTCTAAAAACTCAAGACGCTTTACAAAACGCAACGGCTTTGGCTCAAAAAAATGATCATAGCGAAGTAGGTCTTGAACATCTTTTTTTATCACTTTTAACTCAACAAGATGGTATTGTTGTGCCAATTATTGAGCGAGTTGGCGTTAATGCTAAATCTCTTGAAAATCAAGTGGAAGAACTTCTTGCTTCTTATCCTAAAGTTACCGGAAATACAAGAATGTCTTTTTCTGATGAAGCACAAAAAGTTCTTGCAAAAGCAGAAAACGAAATGTCGCTTTTAAAAGATCAGTATCTTTCGTGCGAACATTTACTTCTTGCAATGACAAAATCTGACTCTAAAGTCGGTGATTTACTAAGAAAAAACGGACTTTCTTATAATGCTGTTCTTGAAGCAATAAAAAGTGTGCGTGGAAATCAAACGGTTGACTCCCAAGACCCAGAAAGCAAAATGCGTTCTCTTGAAAAATATTGTACGGATTTAACAGCCCGTGCCCGTCAGGATAAAATTGACCCAGTAATTGGGCGTGATGAAGAAATTCGCCGTGTAATGCAGGTTCTTTGCCGTCGTACAAAGAATAATCCAGTTTTAATTGGTGAACCAGGTGTTGGTAAGACTGCAATTGTTGAAGGGCTTGCACGTCGTATTGCGTCGGGCGATGTTCCAGAATCATTAAAAAATAAAAGACTTCTTTCTTTGGATATGGGAAGTCTTGTTGCTGGTGCCAAATTCCGTGGAGAATTTGAAGAAAGGCTTAAAGCGGTAATTACCGAAGTTACAAAGTCTGAAGGGCAGATTATTCTTTTTATTGATGAACTTCATACGATTGTAGGGGCAGGGGCAAGCGAAGGTTCAATGGATGCTTCAAATCTTTTAAAACCTGCTTTAAGTCGTGGTGAAATTCATGTAATCGGTGCAACAACGCTTGATGAATACCGAAAGTACATAGAAAAAGATGCTGCACTTGAAAGACGATTTCAGCAAGTTTATTGTGCAGAACCTAGTGTAGAAGATACAATCGCTATTTTGCGAGGTTTGCGTGACAAATACGAGATTCATCATGGTGTAACAATTGAGGATGAGGCTCTTGTTAGTGCCGCAGTTCTTTCTTCTAGGTATATTACGAATCGTTTTTTGCCGGATAAAGCAATTGACCTTGTAGATGAAGCTGCCAGCCGTTTAAAAATGGAAATTGAAAGTCAGCCGACTGAATTGGATCAGGTTGAACGAAAAATTCTGCAACTTCAAATTGAAAAGCAGTCTTTAAGTAAGGAAGACGACCCTGCATCAAAAGAGCGGCTTTTAAAACTTGAAAAAGAATTGTCAGAGTTTTCTTCTAAACGCGATGAAATGAAACTCCGCTGGCAAAACGAAAAAAATAGCATTAATAAAAGCCGAACTTTAAAAGAGCAGCTTGAGCAGGCTCGTTTTAATGAAGAAAAGTTTACTCGCGAAGGAAATCTAGCAAAGGCTGCGGAATTAAAGTACAGCACAATTCCATCTTTACAAAAGCAGTTGGAAGAAGAAATTCAAAAAGAAAAGAGTAAATCAGAAGATCCTGAACGTGAATCGCTTTTAAGGCAGTCTGTAACGGAAGAAGATATTGCACGCGTTGTTTCTACATGGACAGGAATTCCTGTTTCAAAAATGATGACAAGTGAAAAGCAAAAATATCTTCAATTGGAAGAAGTTCTGCATAAACGAGTAATCGGGCAAAACGAAGCAGTTCAAGTTGTAAGCGATGCAATCCGAAGAAACCGTTCTGGTTTAAGTGATCCTAACAGACCTTTAGGCTCATTTATGTTCATTGGTCCTACTGGTGTAGGTAAAACTGAACTTGCAAAAACTCTTGCAGACTTTTTGTTTAATGATGAAAAAGCACTTACACGAATCGATATGTCTGAATATATGGAAAAGTTTAGTGTGAGCCGTTTAATTGGAGCACCTCCGGGATACGTAGGTTATGATGAAGGCGGTCAACTTACTGAAGCCGTACGTCGTAGACCTTACAGCGTTGTTCTTTTTGATGAAGTTGAAAAAGCTCACCCGGATGTTTTTAATGTTTTGCTTCAGGTTCTTGATGACGGTCGTCTTACAGACGGACAGGGACGTGTAGTAGACTTTAAAAATACAATCATCATTATGACAAGTAACCTTGGAAGTGATTTAATTTTGGATGCAGCAGAAAATTCTTCTGATGAGTCTGAAGAGGTTTCTAAAGATGTTCGCGAAAAAATCAATGAACTTTTAAGAGTTCATTTTAGACCAGAGTTTTTAAACAGAATTGATGAAATTGTAATGTTTAGAAAACTTGGAAAAGATTGTATAGAAGGAATTGTAAAAATTCAGTTGAATCGAGTTGCTTCTCGTCTTATGGATAAGCGTCTTTCAATTGATTTTGATAAATCTGCTGTAGATTTCCTTTGCGAAAAAGGATACGACCCTGCCTTTGGTGCTCGTCCTGTAAAAAGGGCAATTCAGAATTGGGTTGAAAATCCTCTTAGTAAGGAATTACTTCAAGGGAAGTTCTGCGAAGGAGCAAAAATTAAAGTTTCTGCAGACAATGAGAAAGGAGTATTGAATTTCAGTCTTTAGAAATATGTTTTATTTTATAGACTATTTTTTGTAAATTCAGTATTTTAAACAGAGAATAAAATTTATTAGGAGATATCCATGGCAGTTAGAGTTGCTATTAATGGTTTTGGCCGTATTGGTCGTTTGGCTTTCCGTCAGATGTTTGAAGCTGATGGTTATGAAG
>CAYZXM010000052.1:0-13477 GCA_964482455.1 uncultured Treponema sp.
ACTCATATTGCTTTTATACTTAGTTTAATACAAAAGTGAGTATAAAAGCAATAAATAAAAATAAAAGAACTTTGTTCAAAATTACAAAATAAAATGTAACCATTTTTAAAAAGTAAGTTTATAATGTTTAAATAAATCACCTTTAAATAAGGAGCGAATATGAAAAAAATATTAGTAACATTTATTTCTTGTGCTGTTTTGGCAAGTTTTGCAGTTTCTTGTGCAAGTTCAAAAGGTGCTGCAAAAGAACAGGCTACGGACGCTTCTGAACCTGCTATTACAGCCCCTGCTGAACCTGTTGATACAACAAATACAAAATAACATTAAAAAGGGATTGTCTATAAGTTTATAAGTATAGATGCTGAACTAAATTCAGTATGACACTACTTTTTAGGCAGTCCCTTTTTATATTTCAACTATGAAGTTAAAGAGTTTCCCCTTTCTTGCGTTCTTTTTTGTTTTTGCCATTCAGTTTTCCTTTGCAAAAGAAAAATTTAGTTTTGAAGTTTCTGCATTTGCAGGAATAAAATATGGGGAACTTTCAAAATCAATCTATCTTAATGATACAGACACTAAAGTCAGTATGCTTGAATGGGAAGAAAAGCCTATTTACGAGCTGGGGCTTTCGTCAGAAATAAGTTTTTTTAATTTTTATGTTTTAACTTCTTTTAGTGCAGGTCTTCCGCTGGAAGTTGGAAAAATGTACGATTCGGACTGGAACTTAAACGGTCTTAAAACAACATACACTATAAGCGAAGAGACCTTAAATCAAAGTTTTGACACACAAATTAATCTTTTTTATAAAACGCCTGAGTTTTTTATTTTTAGAATAAATCCAAGTATGCAAGTTCAGTATATGTTTCAGAACTTTACGGCACATGACGGATACGGTTGGTATGGGGCTCATCAATATGCAAAAGTTCCGCGAGATTACGATGTTTCCTGGAATAATGAACTTGCAAGAAAAGCAAAAAAAATACAGAACATAGATTATTACCGCCATACTTTACTGACTTTTGTTGGCTTTGATTTTTGCATTTTACCGATTGAAAAACTTGAACTTAGTGCAGGATTTTTTATTTCGCCGATTGCATATATGTATTCTTTAGATACACACCATAAATCAAGCGAAAATATTCATTATTGTGATGTTCAAACAGGATATTTTTCAAAATATAAGGTAACGGCAAATATTGGCTATAAAATAAATAGAAAGTTTAAGATTTTTATGGATTTTTCTGCTGTTTTTGGTAAAGAAGATTACGGCGATTTATATGCAGATGAATATTCTGACAATCTTTCAAAGTTTTCAAACCAACCAACTTCTTCAACATTAAAGAATATAGATTTTAATTTAGGAATGACATTTAAAATAAAATAAGGGTTGCCCTAAAACTAATGTCATGTTGAACTTGTTCTAACATCTAAATGCATTTAGCAGGTAGATTCCGAATTAAATTCGGAATGACATTATAAATTTATTAGGCAACCCCTATAAAATTGTTACAAACTAACTAAGAATTAGTCTTCCCATTCAATAACTTCATCTTCGTTCAAGATGTATGGAAGCCGGAGTGAAGCAACAAGAGTTTTTCCTGGATAAACAGCAGCATAGAATCCCATGTCTGTTTGCTTTGTTTTTGTTGCACCTTCTTTCCATGAAGCATCAACTGTAATTGGTTGGCTAGTTGTGTTTCCAGCAACAGCAAGTTCTTTTGCACCAGATTTAATCTGACCAGTTTTTACACCGTCTTCATCTTTGGCTGATTCTGCAACTGCGTCTTTTCCATCATAGAATTTAACTGAATATGTTCCGTCTGCATTGGCAATAACTTCTACAGCTACTGTATAAGTACCATCATCATTTTTTGTAACGCCATTAAGTGTTGCATAAGCTCCGGAAGAACCTTTTAAGATTTCTGTTTCTTTTGCACCAAGAGTTGTTGCAGTTGTAGAAAGTTCTGTTCCATCAGCATCTTTAAAGTTGTTACCACCATCCATATTATCTGCATCTACACCTTCAAAGCGAGAAATGTATGCTTGGATAGCAGAACCATTTTTTCTTAAAGAAACTGCTGTAAAGTCATAGATATGTTTTTTTGTTTCATTTGAAGAATTTTTTACACTTTTATCTTTTTCCAAATCAAAAACAAATCCCATTACACCTGTTCTAGCAGTAGAATCTTCAGTTTCTGCTCCACCTAATGTAAAAATTGCAACAGCATCAGTATGTTTTGTTTTTAATGTTCTAAATCCACGGTAAGTAACTGTACCTTCATTTGTGTAATTAACAGATGCGGTATCTCCTTTTACATTAATGATATTGTGTTCATCTTCATTTGTTGCACATCCTGCAAAACCTAATACAAGTGCTATTGCAGCACTACTTAAAAGAACCTTTGAAAGTTTCATTGTTTTCTCCTTTTGCAAGGTTTAAAGAACCTGCATAAAAAGTTTTTTTGTCTTACAACAATTTTGAACATAATTATAATATCACTTTTCTTAATGTCAACAAAATGAATTATTTAATAAAATAAAAGTTAAAAGTAAAATAAAAGCAGGACGATTTATAAAAAATGAATTACACAATCCGAAATGCAAAATTAAGCGATTTAGATGACATTATGAAAGTAGAAGAAAACTCTTTTATAAAACCGATTCAGGAAGCACGCGAAACCTTTGCCATAAGAATAAAAAACTGTCCAAAAACCTTTTTTGTTTTTGAACAGAATAATGTTTTTGGTTACATCTGCGGCGAGTTTTTAAGCAAAGAACCAAAAACAAGGGGCGAATTAGAATTAAATCATCATCCACAAATAATAGAAGAAGATTTAACACAAAATAGATATTTTTACATTAGTTCCTTTGCAATTTTACCAGAATACCGTGGAAGCGGACTTGGAAAAATCCTATGGAATAAAAGTCTTTTAAAAGTAAGAGAAATGTACCCAAAAATTACGTTTTACCTTTTAGTAAACGAAGAATGGAAAGGTGCACTTTCTATTTATGAAAAATCAGGATTTTTTAAAGTACAGACTTTTAATAGCTTTTTTAAAACAGAAAACGATAGCATTTTTACAAACGGAATATTGATGAAAAAATAAGGTTTTGGCGTTTTATCTCGGCTTTCGCTGGCTTTCGTTCATTTGACAAATGTTTATTCTATATTTTATAATGACGGTTGAACTATTTCAAAAAAGCATAAGGAGAATTTAATGCCAAATACTGTATTAATTATTGTTCTCCCTGTTGCTGGAATCGTTCTTGGATGGACTATTCGCTGGCTTTATGCCAGATTTCAACTATCTGCATCAGAACAAAAAGCAGAACGTGTAAAACAGGACGCAATTAAGGAAGCTGAAGCTCAGAAAAAAGAAATTTTGCTTAATGCAAAAGATGAACTCATTCGTGAACGTAACCAGCAGGAAAGGGAAAATCGTGAACGCCGTGCAGAAGTACAGCGTTATGAAGCTCGTGTAAACAAAAAAGAAGAACTTGTTGACCAAAAATCCCAGGAAGTAGAAAAACGCGAAAAGGAATGTGATGAACTTGTTGCTGCTATGAAAAAGCGGGAAGCCGTTGTTTCTGCACAGGAAGAAGAATATCGCAGTGAACTTGAACGCATTTCTGGAATGTCGGCTCAGGAAGCAAAAGATTTAATCATTAAAAATCTTGAAAATGATGCCCGCCACGATGCACAGGCACTTTTAAACAAAGTTGAACAGGAAGCACAGCTTACTGCAGAAAAAAAAGCAAGGGAAATTCTTGTTACTGCAATTCAAAGAATCGCTCCAGAAACTACAAGTGATATTACTGTTACAACAGTTTCTCTTCCTAGCGATGAAATGAAGGGCCGCATTATCGGGCGTGAAGGACGAAATATTCGTGCTCTAGAAACTCTTACTGGCGTAGATATTATAATTGATGATACTCCTGAAGCAGTTGTTATTTCCTGCTTTGACCCGGTACGAAAAGAAATTGCAAAACAGTCGCTTGAACGTCTTATTTCTGATGGTCGTATTCACCCGGCTAGAATAGAAGAAATTGTTCAAAAAGTTACCCGCGAAATCCAAAGTAAGATTTACGAAGAAGGCGAAAAGGCTCTTTTTGATCTTGGTATTCATAATATGCCAACAGAAGGAATTCGTGCACTTGGTCGTCTTTATTTTAGAACTTCTTATGGTCAGAATGTTCTTTTCCATTCAAAAGAAGTTGCAAATGTTGCTTCGATAATTGCATCAGAAATTGGTGCAGACAGGGATTTGGCAAAGCGTGCAGCAATTCTTCATGATATTGGTAAAGGGGCAGAAAATGACAGCGACCAGAACCACGCAGAAGTTGGTGCAGAAATGGCACGAAAGATGGGCGAAGATGCTCGCGTAGTAAACGCAATTGCAGCCCACCATAACGATGTAGAAGCTACTACTATAGAAGCAATTCTTGTGCAGATTGCAGATGCAATTTCTGCTGCTCGCCCTGGTGCTCGTCGCGAAACAATTGATAACTATGTTAAGCGTCTTGAAAACCTTGAAGCTATCGCCGAAGGTTTTGACGGCGTTCAAAAAGCATATGCAATTCAAGCGGGTCGTGAATTAAGAATTCTTGTAAATAACGAAAAGATTCCTGATAACGAAGTTAAACAGCTTGCTTCTACTATTGCAAAACAGATTGAAAGCGATTTGAAATATCCTGGAAGAATACGAATTACAATGATTCGTGAAACTAGAATAGTTGAATACGCTCGTTAAGCAAAAAAAGGGTGAAGTGCACCCCTAAAATTGAACTTTATTTGTCCAACATTTGGGGTGCACTTCAATTAGACAGCCCTTTTTTATTTTAAAATCCCATGTTTACATAAAAAGCGAATGTATTATCGTAACTTTCTTTTCCGCGTGGCATTAAACGGTAAAAAAAGCCGACTGCCGGAAAGGCTTTTTTGTTGGAATCATATAAAAAATCATATTCAAGACCGATTTTAAAACCGTTTCCCCATGCAGAAGTTTCTGTAACGGTGTAGTCTTTTTTAGTTCCGTCTTCTTCGTATTTTGTTTCGTTCAAAAAATCTGTTCTGGCTCCTAGTACATAGGCAAGACTAGCATTAAGACCTGCAAAACCTGGATACACTTTAATTCCCGTCCAAACAGAGTAATCTAAATGGTTTGCTCTTTCGTTTTTGTCCCAGTCTAAGTCTGCAATAAAGTCATAACCAAAAAGGATTTTTAAAGGATGGGCAATTCTAAGCGAAATGTCTGCGTCGTTTCCTATTATTATGCGGTTTTTATATGGAGATGATGTGTTTCCGTAAACTGGAACGCAAGTTACAAGGCCTATATCAAAACCAACGAAATTGTCTTTTGTAGAATTTGTTTTTTGCGAAAATGCAAACGAAAGCGAAAATGTAAAAATCAAAAGTAAAAAAATCTTTTTCATAATAAGATTATCGGAACTTTCTTTTGATTTTAAAATAAAAAAGCGGAAACTCGAAAGTTTCCGCTTTTAAAACCACTAAATCAATTAGTCATTTAATGAAAGCAGTGCACCAAGAATTACACAATGTCCTGCAAGGCCGTACCACCAATTAAGTTTTGCAACTTCAAGGTTTCCGTTAAGGAAGTCCATAAGAACGATTGCAATAATCCAAACAATGATAACAATCCAACCAAGGATATTGTCGAACTTTCCAAATTTATCACCAATGAAGCATTCTGCAACAAGAAGGATACCTGCAAGCAATTCTACAACAGCAAATACCATTGCAAGAATGTTTCCAACATCGCCGTTTACAAGTCCTTTAAGAGCATTATAAGCTTCATCGCCTTTTCCAGAAAGTGCCCAAATGCCAGCAATTGCAAGCATTACTCCCAATGCAATCTGAAGTACGAGTCTGCCAATTGAAAGAGCAGATTTTTTAGCCATTTTTTTACCTCCAAAGTAAGTTAAACTAAAACACCTTGATTATATATCACAAAATTTCAGGTGACAAGAAAATAAAATAAAAAAATAGATTTTGTTTTGACGTTTTCTAGATTGAAGAATGACTAAAATGATGTATAATCAGTTTTTGGAGGCAGATTATGGAAACCTTAACATTAAAAGAAGAAGCAATTGACATTATAAATGAACTTCCTGACAACAAAATTCAGGCTGTCGTGCAATTTGCACAGTTTATTTCAAGATATGACAGTCCCATTTTTCAAACAGAAGAAAATAAGAAAAAAACACTTGCTTCTTTGTGTGGTTCAATAGATGACAGTTCTTTTGTAAGACCTTCTCAGCCTCTGCTTTCTGATGATGCAGAAAGGAAAGCAATATAATGTATTTTTTGGGCACAAATACTTGTATAGATTTTCTTAGAAATCTGTCGGAAAGTGTACGCAATCGTTTTCTTTCAATTCCTTTAAATGAGATTAAAATTCCTGTTGTGGTAAAGGCAGAACTTTAGATCTAGTATGTCACAAAGAAACTATTTTTTAAATATGTAGATATTCAACAGTTAGTAATCTTAGGTACTTGACAAAAGTACGGGGGGGGGTAGGGTTAATCACCTTTTTTAAAAAGGAAAAATTATTAAGAGGTGATTTTATGAAAAAAATCTCAAAAGTTTTATTGGCTTTAATGGCTGCAAGTTTTGTTTTGTTCGGCACTGGCTGTTCAAATGATTCAAGTGATAGTTCTGAAAGTGGCGTAGTAGTGCCAACTCTTCCAGCGTCTGTAGGGGAAAATGTTTTTAGCGGAAAAACAATTAGTGATGGTAATACTAAATACGTTGCAACTGATTCAACATATGATGTGTATAATAAAGTTTCTTCTTCATGGGAAAAAGAAAAAACATATAAATATACATATAACGCAGATACAAAGATTCTTTCATGCCGTCTTGAAAAAATGTATAACGGAAATATGGAAGCTACTGCCGGAAATTTGTACAGCGTGATAAATTCTATGGCTAGTGCTTATTCTGATGTCATTCTTGAACAAAATAAAGAATATCTGTTAAAAATGTTTTCAGTTGTAAATGAATACGAAGTTACTATTTCTGGTACAGAAGTATCAATAAAGCAGCATTTTACCGGGGATGTTACAAAAAACTTTCACGTTTCTTCAAGTATGTTCAGTGGTGATATGACATCTTTGGGTTCACAGGGAGAAAATTCTTACGATAGTCATATTGTTTTTACTCCAAATTTCAACACAACAGACAAAACTTTTAGTGCAAACTTCTACATTAGAGAAGATGAAGACACCGTAAAACTTGGAACTGCAAAGGGAACTTACGAAATAGGTGAAAGTTCAGTAACTCTTACATTTACAAGCGTTCCTGAACATAGTTTTACAGACAAAGATTTACAGATAAAGGAAAATGTTCCTTATGAACTTAAAGTTGTAACTGAACCATCAACATTTATTATTGAAGAATAAAAAATCTACTGCATTGATTTAGTGCAATTTTATTTGGGCTACTAAACAGGTACGCTATGCAAAAACTTGTTAGGTAGCCCATTTTGTTTTTGCTTCAAGTTTTTTCTATAAAGAATGATAAAAAATGAATAATTGACAGTATGATATTGCAAGGATAAAATGAATTAATACAGCAGAAGTTTGAAGCACATAAGAATTTCTGCTGATTTTTTTTAAATAAGGAAGTTATATGAATCAGACTTTAAAGGATGCTTACGGAAAATATTTTGCGGAGATGATGCAATATTCAAAGGCACCAGCTAAAATTGATAGCACGAATGTTTATCAGCAGGCAAATAAAGATCTGACAAAATATATGGAAATAATCCTTAAGGAAAATTTCCTTCCAGGCTCTGGACTTGGAAACCCTGAAAACTTTAAGGCGTTTTACAATGCCGTTGTAAACGAAGGAAAACGCGGGCTTATCCTTATGGAACATTACACAAACCTTGACCTTCCGGCAATTATTTATCTTTTAAAGGAATATGGCGAAGACTGGTCTAAAGATTTTTCTGAAAGAATTGTTGCCGTTGCCGGAATGAAATTGAACGAAGCAAGCCCAGCTGTTAGAGTTTGGACGGAAGGTTTTACCCGAGTAGTAATTTACCCAACACGCTCTCTTGATAAAGTAGAAAATTCAAACGAAACAGAAGAAGAAAAAAAAGCCGAAGAAAAAAAAGCACGCACAATAAATCTTGCTGCAATGCGAGCAATGGACGATTGCAAAAAACGTGGACAAGTCGTTCTTGTTTTTCCAGCTGGAACAAGATACCGCCCAGGTCATCCTGAAACAAAAAAAGGACTTCGCGAAATCGACAGTTACCTGCGACTTTTTGATATAGTTCTTCCAGTTGCAGTAAACGGAAATTGTTTAAGAATTAATCCTGAAAACTCAGAAGATATGCTTGCTGACATTGTAACTAAAGATAAAGTTGTGCTTACTGCCCAGCCGTTCTTGGATTGCAAGGAATACAGAAAGTCGATTCTTGATTCTCTTCCTAAAGATGAACCTGATCCAAAGCAGAAAACAATTGACGGAATTATGGAAATTTTGGAAAAACTTCATAACGAGGCAGAAAAAACTCGTCTTTAAATTGTTAATCCTGTATATTTACAAATAAAATAAGACTTAAGGAAAAATTATGGCAGACTTAGATATTGAAGACCGCGTAAAAGAAGCAATTGAAATGTTCAGACCGCAATTGCAGGCTGATGGCGGTGATATGGAATTTGTATGTATAGACGAACAGAATAGAGTTCATTTAAATTTGCAGGGTGCTTGTGGAAGTTGCCCAATGGCTACAATGACTCTTAAAATGGGTGTTGAACGTTATATAAAAGATGCAGTTCCAGAAATTACAGAAGTTGTACAGGATAACGCAAATCCCGAATTTTCAGGCGAAGACTTTGGCGGATTTGGCGAAGGATTCTAAAAGGTAAAAGGTAGCAAAAGATGAAGATTACAAAAGATTCTAAAGTTCAACTTCTTTATACACTTTATGATAAAGAAGGAAATATGCTGGATTCTTCTGGGGAAGAAGCACTTGAATATTTTCACGGAAACGGTCAGCTTATTCCTGGTCTTGAAGCAATGCTTGAAGGTAAAGAGTCTGGTGCAAAATTTAAGGCTGTAATTGAACCAGAAGAAGCATACGGCGTGTATAACGATAAACTTGTTATTGAAGTTCCAAAAAGTCAGTTTGAAGAAGGTTCTCCGCTTGAAGTTGGAATGAAGTTTCAAGCATCTACAGAAGATGGGCAAGTTTGCATTGTCAGAGTAACAAAGATTTCCGATGATGCTGTAACTGTTGACGCAAACCATGAACTTGCTGGAAAGCAGCTTACTTTTGATATTGAAATAAAAGATGTTCAGCCTGCAACAGAAGAAGAAATTGCTTCACTTTCTGCAGGTTGTGGCTGTGGCGGTTGCGGCGGCTGTGGAGGGGATTGCGGTGGCGATTGCAACGGCGACTGTTCCGAAGGCGGCTGCGGCGGTGAAAATTGCAACTGCAATAAATAACAAAAGAACTTAAATTAATTATTTAAAACTTAATTGTTCAACGCTGAAATTAATTTTTCAGCGTTTTCTTTTTTTGACTCTGCGTCAACAGTTATGCATAAATCTGCAATTTGTTTGTATTTTTCTGTGCGTTCTTCGTAAAAGTTATGAAAAATTGATTTAATCTGTTCTTCGTTTTTAGGCGATGCTTTTAATATCCATGCAGGAAGATTTTTCCAAGTTCCGTCGGGAAGTCTTTCTGCTTTTTTTATAATCCGGCTAAAAGCGATTTTTTCTGAAGTTTCAATGTATAAAAAAGTTCCAAGCGGGCGTAAAAAATTTAGTGCAGGCGGATTATCGCAAATGCCTCCGCCGGTAGAAATAACAACGGATTTTTTTGCATATTCGTCTGCAATTTTTTTACACGCTTCTTCTTCTTTTTGTAAAAAAACAGACGGTCCGTTTTGAATGTAAATTTCACGCGGAGTTTTTCCAGAAATATTTGTTATTTCATCGTCAATATCAATAAATGGCACGTTAAAATGCTCTGAAATAAGTTTTCCAAGCGTAGATTTTCCAGAATGTTTTATACCCATTAAAATAATCGCACTGTTTTTCTGCATATTTTTACTATATCAGTTTTCTTGAAAAAGTACACTGTATGATTTATGCTTAAATGCAGTATGAATGTTTATTTTGCTTTATTATTAAATTTCCTTCCGTTTTTGCTTTGTTTTGTTTCGTTTAAGTTTTTGTTCAAAGTGAAATTCTCTACGGAATTAATTGCTTCTTTTTGCGGATTAATTGCAGTTCTTCCAATTACGTTTATTCAGTTTTATTTAATGAATCTTTTACCTGAACTTCTTTTTAATGGAAAAACTGATTTAAGCGGTCTTTTTTGTAAATTTCTTGTGTATAATGGTCTTATAGAAGAATTAATTAAGCTTCTTTTAATTTTGTTTATTCCGCATAAAAAAATGGATTTGCGTTCTTTTTTTGTGCTTGCCCTTTTAAGTGGTCTTTGCCTTGCTTCTTTTGAATCGATGGTTTATTTTTTGCAGCATCTTGCAAATGCCAAAAAAAATGGTGCTGAACTTTTATACGGTTTGATTTTTACAAGAATGTTCACTTCGGATTTAATCCATGTTTTTTGTGCTGGTCTTTCTGCTATTTTTGTATGGGGAACTCGGCACAAAAAGAATTATCCGATGATTTTTATTTATGCGGTAATTTGTCATGGTCTTTTTGACTTTTTTGCATATTTTAATTTCTGGATTCGCTGGTTTAGTCTTTTTGCTGTTCTTTTTGCTATTGTTGAATGTCGCGTAAAGTATGAAAAAATAAAGGCAGAAACAGTTTTAAAAGAGGTTTGTAAAACAGAAAAATCACCTTTAAAAACTAAAAAAACAGATGAAGAAAAGACAATTGTGACAGGTTCTGTAAAGGCGGTATCTTCTAAAAGAAAAACTGTAAAAACAGAAAGAAAAGCCAGGTCTAAAACACGAGTAAAGCCTGAAACTCAAAAGGTTCGTGAAAAAAATATTGATATAGATGTAACTCCAGAATTAAACGATGAAATTTAAATGCTATTTTTTTGATTTTTTTATTAATTATTACTGATTTTTACTTGACAATTTTATTGCAAAAGTTATATATTAATTAAACGCACGACGCGGGGTAGAGCAGCTGGCAGCTCGTCGGGCTCATAACCCGGAGGCCGCAGGTTCGAGTCCTGCCCCCGCTAAACAAAGACTTCAGTTTAATGACTGAGGTCTTTTTATTTTAACTTAATTCATTTTACATTTTTTGATGACATATTGACTAAAAATGTCATAAAGAATTATTCTTGCAAGATAACATTTTCACATTATAATTTTAGTGTTATAGGTTTGCAGTCTTTTTTTTATGGGAGAAACAAAGTGCAGCGAAGAGTTGTTGTTACAGGGCTTGGTGCAGTTAGTCCTGTTGGAAATAATGTAAAAGAAAGTTGGGAAGCAATAAAACAAGGTAAAAGCGGAGCTGATAAAATCACTCTTTTTGATGCGTCTGATTATTCTGTGCAGATTGCATCTGAGGTAAAGAATTTTGATATTGAACAGTATGGGCTTGAAAAACGAATGCTCAGAAAAATTAACCGTCAGACTCGTTTTTTGCTTGGTGCCAGCATAGAAGCAGTTTCTGATGCCGGGTATACAAAAGAATCTTTACAAAAAGAAAACGCAGGAATTGTAAACGGTGTTGGAATCGGTCTTAATGAAGCGGTAGAAGCAGGGTATAAAAAATATTTTGATCCAACTTCTGGGGTAAATCGCCTTCCGCCTCTTACTGCTCCACTTGCGTTAAATAACGAAGCGGCAGCAAATGTAAGTATGTATTTTAATGTTCAAGGTCCTGTTTGGACTCTTTCTACAGCGTGTTCTTCTGGCACGGATGCAATTGGTCTTGCTTTGGATATGATTCGTTTAGGCAGGCTTGATGTTGCATTGGCGTGTGGTTCAGATGCAAATATTACAGGGTTCAATGTTGGATGCTACCAAGTTTTGCAGGCTCTTACTTCTGAGTTTAATGATAACCCTAAATGTGCAAGCCGACCGTTTGATAAAAATCGTTCGGGCTTTGTAATGGGCGAAGGTGCCGCTGTTCTTGTTTTAGAGGAACTTGAACACGCGAAAGCTCGTGGTGCAAAGATTTATGCAGAAGTTGCAGGTTTTGGTGCAACAAGTGATGCATATCACATCACTGCCCCAAGGGAAGATGGCTCAGGCGGAGCAAAGGCAATGCAGGTTGCTTTAAAAGACGCAAATCTTAACCCAGAAGATATTCGGTATTATAATGCACATGGAACTTCTACCAGTGCAAATGATTCTGCTGAATCAAAAATGATAAAAACTGTTTTTGGCGACTATGCGTATAAACTGCATATTTCGTCTACAAAATCAGAAACAGGTCATATGATAGGTGCTGCTGGTACAATGGAAGCAATTGTCTGCGTAAAAGCAATTGAAGATAGTTTTGTTCCGCCTACGGCAAATCTTGATGAGCCAGACGTAGAACATGGCTGTGACCTTGACTATACGCCAAAAACAGGCGTTAAGTGCGATATACAAGCCGCTGCTAGTTGTTCACTTGGTTTTGGTGGGCATAACGGTTGTATAATATTAAAAAAGTATAAAGATTAGAAATTAAATATAAAATCAGGAGGCATTATGCCAGTTATTAAACCTATGGTAAGAAGCAGTATGTGTATTAATTCTCATCCAGTTGGATGTGCAAAAGATACAGAAAGACAGATTGCGTACGTAAAAGCAAAAAAGGCTGAGCGTGGAACAAAAAGCGTAAAAGAGGGCGGAAAAGGTCCTTCTTTGGTTTTGGTTCTTGGTTGTTCTACAGGTTACGGTCTTGCAAGCCGAATTTCTGCTGCTTTTGAATATGGTGCAGATACAATCGGGGTTTCTTTTGAAAAGGCTGCTACAGATAAAAAAGGTGGAACACCTGGCTGGTACAACAATGCAGCATTTGATAGAGCTGCACAAAAAGATGGTCTTTTTGCAAAAACATTCAGTGCAGACGCTTATTCAAATGAAACTCGTGCAATGATAATAGAAGAAATCAAAAAGACAGGAAAAAAAGTTGACCTTGTTATTTATTCTTTGGCTTCTCCTGTTCGTTCAGACCCGGAAAAAATTGACGAAGCAACTGGTCAGCACGTTCTTTACAAGTCTGTAATTAAGCCGATTGGTAAAACTTATGCTGGTAAAGCAATCGACATTATGAGCGAAACTTTAAAAGAATCTAGTGCCGAACCTGCAAACGAAGACGAAATTGCAAATACAATCAAAGTTATGGGTGGTGAAGACTGGCAACTTTGGATTAACGCTTTGAGTAATGCTGGCGTTTTAAATAATGGTTGTCGCACTGTTGCTTATTCTTATATTGGACCTGCATTAAGCCACGCAATTTATCGTGACGGTACAATCGGTCAGGCTAAAAAAGATTTGGAAGCAACTGCATTAAGATTAA
>CAYZXM010000053.1:0-13299 GCA_964482455.1 uncultured Treponema sp.
CCATGTGGCAAGTTTTTTAATAAAATTTCTTTGCATAAGGTGATTATATCACAAAGCTGGGGATTTTATACACTTTTTCGTCGGAAAACATGTGATATTTCTACACTTTTTCGTCGGAAAAAATAAAGATTTTTATTTTTGTCCTCATTGTCCATAGACCCTGGAAAGGCCTTTCCACAGTGTGTGGATAATAAGGGATTATAAAAGCCACCTATTCCAAAATCTGTATTCTTTTAGAACAAATCACTCATAGTGTAAAGGCGACCTTTTAAAAGAGTTCCGTTTTTTAGACCATATGAAAGTTTTTCTAATGCGTGAACTGCACCCATTGCAAAACCTTCGCGACTTCTTGCTCTATGAGTAATTTCGATTGTATCGGCTTTACTGTCAAAAAATACTGTATGCGTGCCAGGAATTGAACCGCAACGAGTTGATGAAACGTGTAACTGTTCAGGTTTTGGCTTTTCATGGAATGCATCCGTTACAATTTCTGTCTTCTTTTTTGTATTTTTAAGAATTGTTTCTGCAATTGTAAGTGCCGTTCCAGAAGGACTATCGGCTTTTTGATTATGGTGTGCTTCCCAAGTTGCAATATCATATTCAGGCCACTGTTCCATAATTTTTACGGCTTCGGCAACAATTTTATACAACATATTTACACCAATCGAAAAATTAGAAGATGTCATAATTGTTCCGCCACAAGATGCAGCAAGTTCATTTACCTGTGAATATTTATCGTTCCAGCCGGTTGTTCCTACAACAATAGGAAGAGCAAGCGGTAAAAGTGCATTAATGTTTCCCATAACACTTGTAGGATGGCTGAACTCTATAACGCCTTCCGCACCGCTTTCTTTTACGGCTTTTGCTACAGCGTTATAATCACCGGAAGGCACTTTTACAGTTGCATCGGGTGAAACAATATCAATTGTAGCACAAACTTCATGTCCTAAACTTTTTGCACATTCACAAATCATGTGCCCCATTTTTCCATATCCAACAAGTGCAATTTTCATAATATTAACTTTCCTTTTTACTTTTAACCAAAATATGCTTTGTGCAAAATCTTTACAGTCTGATCTGCTTCGTCATCATTTACAATAAAACTGATATTAACTTTAGAAGCACCCTGACTTATCATCTGTACATTAATTCCTTCTTCTGCAAGAGCCTCAAAACCGCTTGCAAGAATTGCAGAAGAATGTTCTACATCGCAAATTACCGTTACAATTGCTCTATCGTGCCTTACAGAAACATCGCAGGCATTACTTAAATCTTTAACAAGACCTTCAAGTTTTTCCTTTCCACTTACTGTACAAGAAACAGAAACTTCAGAAGTAGCAATTACATCAATGCACACATTCCACTTTAAAAAATTATTAAAGATGTGAGCCAAAAATCCGGCAGCACCAAGCATTCGGTTAGAAACCATATCAATTAACTGCACGTGCTTTACAGAAGTTATCGCACAAACTGGAGGAACTTTTCCGCTGTGTTTTTCTACAATTAAAGTTCCTTTACTTTCTATATTATACGAATTCTTTACACGAACAGGAGTTCCACTCTTTCTTACAGGAACCATTGAACGTGGGTGAAGTACTTGAGAGCCAAACATTGCAAGTTCCTGGGCTTCTTCATAAGTAACTTCAGGCACTGGTTTTGCGTCTTTTACAACACGTGGATCAGAAGTAAGAATACCGTCTACATCTTTCCAAGTTTGAACTTCTTCTGCATTCATTGCTGCCCCTATCATAGTTGCAGTTAAATCAGAACCACCGCGTCCTAAAGTTGTAATAATTCCTTTTTTATCTTTTGCAATAAAACCAGTTACGATTGGAATTGCATTATCTTCTCCATTTTTATAAGAATTAAGACTACAAGGAATCGCCTCCCAAACTTCGTCCAAAAGTTCGGCTGACATATAATTTGAATCACTTACAAAACCAATATCCCATGCATCATAAAACTTTGCAGGAATTCCCTGACTTTCAAGGTAAGAGGCCATCATACGAACCGACATTCGTTCCCCAAAAGAAACAAGATAATCCCTTGTCCGCTTACTTATTTCTTTAAGCATAGAAATACCAGTTAAAAGTTGTTTTAATTCATCTAAAAGATAATCAATCGTTTCTATTTTTATACCAAGTTCGCGTGCTGTATCTTCGTGAAGTTTTTTTACACCATCAACACAAACTTTACCGCTAACTGCAAGGTCTGCAGCCTCTAAAAGATTATCAGTAGTGTCACCCATGGCACTAAGAACCACAACCGGCCTTTTTTCTTTATAAGCCTTAATTATTGAAGCAACGTTTTTTATTCTTTCCGCATTGGCAACTGAAGAGCCGCCGAATTTCATAACTATCATATAGTTAAAATACACACTTTTGTATATTTATGCAATTTCATTTTGTTTTTTCATCTTTTATGACTGAATTATTTTTGTTATATTTAGCCTATGGTAAAAAATCTTCCTGTTTTATATAAAAAAAATTGTGCAATAATCAAAGACTTTGAAGGCGATAAAATCGTTGTAGAATTTCAAGTTTCACCTGCTACAAGTACTGGTAAAAAAGCGGTATATGCAACGCAAAAAGTACGCGAAAAGGATATTATCTGTCTTTCTGATTCTCCGTGCTCTTCGCTTGAAAATCTGCTTTCTTTTAGTGATGAAAAACTTTTAGGCCAGATTAAAGAATCTTATGAACTTCTTTTAAGTGATGATGAAACAAAAAATGCAGAAATTAGTTTTAAAGACCTTGCAGAACTTTTGCGTGGTTCTGTTATTTCTGATGAATCCTGGTTTTTATTTACTTCGCTTACTTCCTGCATAGAGTTTCAACTTTTGGAAGATTCCATAAAAAACGGAACGATTACTTTTAAGCCACGCACTCAGGAACAGATAGAAGTAATTAACAAAAAGAATTACGAAAAAGAGCACGAAACAGAACTTTACGACGCCTTTATTGAACGCCTTAAAACTCGTTCGCTAAAACTTCCGGAAGATGCAAAGTATATGAGTGAAGTTGAAAACGTTGCACTTTGCAAAGCAGAAAAATCAAAAGTTATGGTGCAGGCAGGCGTTACTCAAAGCCCCGAAAAAGCACATAAACTTTTAATAGAAACAGGTATTTGGGATATTACAAAAAATCCATATCCTACACGAAACGGTCTTTCAATGGTAAGTGCAAAGGAAGGTCTTGGAAAACCGCCTGCAGAAGAAAGAGTTGAACTAGAACAAGTTGCATGGGCAATCGATAACGAATGGTCCGACGACCCTGATGATGCTGTTGCATGGGACGGTAAATATTTATGGGTTCACATTGCAGACCCTGCGTGTTTTGTTCTTCCGGACAGTTCAATTGATAAAGTTGCACGAAACAAAGGAACTACATTGTACCTACCAGAAGGAGCAGTACGAATGCTTTCAGAGGAATGTCTTTCCGACTATGCTCTTGGTCTTCAGGAAAAAAGCAATGCACTTTCGTTCAGAATTCTTTTAAATGAAGATAACACAATAAATGAATGTCAGATTTTTAAAACGCTTATAAATGTAAAGCGTTTAACTTATGCACAGGCAACGGAGCAAAAAGATTCGCCTGAATTAAAGCCTCTTTTTGAAATTGCAAGAAAAAATATTGAACGTAGAAAGAAATCTGGTGCTACTGGAATTACTCTTCCTGAAGTTCATATTTCTGTTGAAAGTGAAACAAAAAAAGTTTCTATTGAACCGCTTTTGCGTTACGAAGCAGATTCTATGGTTTGCGAAATGATGCTTTTAGCTGGGGAAGGAGCTGCAAACTTTGCTTTTAAAAACAATATTCCGTTTCCTTATGTAAGCCAGGAAGCTCCTTCTATTCCAGAAAATATTCTTCCTGGGCTTGCAGGTCAATTCCAGCTTTTAAAATGTATGCGAAAACGCAGCGTTGGAATTACGCCGGCTATGCATTCAGGGCTTGGGCTTCCGCTTTACAGTCAGGTTACAAGTCCACTTCGCCGTTACAGCGACCTTGTTGCACACCAGCAACTTCGTTCTTTCTTAAATGGTCAAAAACTTATAGATAAAGATTCTATGCTTATGCGTATAAGTCAGGGTGATGCGGCAAGTATTGCAGCAAGAAAAGCCAGCCGTTCAAGCGAAACTCATTGGAAACTTATTTATCTTTTGCAAAATCCAGAATGGCAGGGCGAAGCGGTTTGTGTAGATAAAAAGTTTGCAGACCCGCTTTTTATGATTCCTTCAATTGCAATGCAGGCAACAATCAAGGGTGTTCAAGATACACAATTAAACGAAACGATTACTGTTAAAGTAAACAGCCTGGATATTACAACCCAGACTGTTGAATTTGAAAAGATTTAACTTTTTATAAAAACTAAACTTTACTGCTAGTTTCTAGCGTTTTGTAGTTTTACCTGTATTAAGTTTATATGTCCAGTAACCGCCAGTTGACCAGCACCATCGCGATTTTCCATCAAATGATTCGCGATGTTCGCTGTTTACGTACGCACTGAACGAATGATTTTTGTTCAAATAGAATGTTAAATCAGGGCGAATTGTAAAGATATTTCCTGTAGACCAATCTTTTGAATATTCATAATCGTCCCAATTCTTATTTTTTGAACCGATTGCAAATGATGAATAAACATCAACTGTAAACTTTTCATTTAATTCCCATAAAAGTGTACAACCTGCATACCATGCTGGTGTATAATCTGAGTTTTCAAACCAGTTGAATGTAGATTCAGGTTTTAATGTAATTCCAATTTTTTCAAAATTGATTGTCATTGTAGCACCAGTACTATAAGACATATCTTTTACATCATCATCACCGTTATCGTTATCAATTGAATCCCATGCAAAATAAACGTCAAAATAGAACTGCTTTACGCCAAATGTTGCACCTGCGTAAAAGTTTCCGTCTTTTTGGAAAAATCCTTCATACGCAAGGGAAAGTCCAAAATATTCAAACTGGAATTGTGCTCCAAGGTTTGTTCTAAAATTATCTGTATTTGTGCCATCAGGAATTGCAGCTCCAAACTGAACGGTAAAATCGCCTTCGTAAAGGTATCGCACACCGATTGCTTTTTTTGCAAAGCGGTTTGCATATGGTACAAATCCTACTACATCAGCAGAACCTGGGGCATCTGGCGTAAACTGGTATTCGCCAACAGAACCGTGTCTATCGTCATATTTTGTAGAAAAACCGCCCTGTCTTACGTGTGCGCCATATTCCCAAAGCCATGAACCATAACGAGGTGCCGGTCCTACTTTCCAGTTCAATTTTGTTCCCATTCCAACATCAAAGTTACTAAACGGATGCCACAAAAAGTTTATATAATAATCGTCTGTAAGCGTTTGACCTGAAACATAGCCGTTATACGCAACTTTTTTGCCATCGCCATCTTTAAGATCGTCTCCAGCTGCATAACCGTAATGGTAACCCAAAGCGTTTCTGTCTGTGTGCTTAAATGTAAAATTATCCAAGTCGCCTTCATTGTCGGTATTGGCAAGAAGCCCCCAGTTAAGCATACCTTCTACTGTGAACTTACCTACATCGATGCGTGCCTGAATAGTATCTAAAAATCCGTAATAAACAGGGTCGCCTATAAGAGGAGAACCAAAACCTGAAAAAACTGTGTTTTCTACACCCGGATTCTGCATTACCTGTGCACTGGCTGTGGTAAGTGCAAAAAGTGCTGCTGTAGTAGCTACAAGAATCTTTTTCATTTTATACTCCTTATTAAAAAGTTTTTAAAAACAATTTTAATGGCAGTTGGGATTTGAACAGGAAGCACAATTTTTATTTTCCGAAAGCATTTCTCGCATTGTTCGCCAACCTAAAACTGCACATTTTACTCTTGCCGGCATTTTTGAAATATCTTTTAAGGAAGCGGCTTCATCTAGTTTTTCAATATTTTCTTCTGAAGCCTCTCCGCGAATCATCTGCATAAAAATATCATCTAATTCTGAAGCATCTTTTACAGATTTTCCAATGACTAAATCAAGCATCATATCGCAACTTGCCTGACTTACTGCACAACCGCTACCTGTAAATGAACCGTTTACAATAACGCCGTCTTCTACTTTAAGATTCAGCGTAATATTGTCGCCGCAACTTGGATTTACTCCATTAAGAGTAAGGTTTGCTTCAGTAAGTTCTTTTTTATGTAATGGATTTATATTGTGTTCGTTTAAGATTTCCCGGTATAACTCTTGTGTATCCATAATTGTTTTCCTAGTCTACCCTAAAATTAAAAATCTCTTTCCTTTTTTTAGATTATAACAACGGTTAATCTTTATATCCACTCATTTTTCTTACATTACACAAAGATGAGTAAAAGCGTTCAACTTCTTCTTCGTCATTGTAAAAATATACGCTCGCCCTTGCTGTTGCTGGAACTCCTAAATAAGAACCAAGCGGTTGGGCACAGTGATGACCTGCACGAATTGCAATTTTCTGCGTGTCCAAAAGGCTTGCAATGTCATGCGGATGAACACCGTCTAAAGTAAAGGTTATAATACCGCTGTGCTTTTTTGGGTCTGTATTCCCAACAAGATGAATATATGGATTTTCCTTCATTTTTTGCATAAGAAGAAGTGAAAGTGAATCGCATTTTTCCTGAATCGTTTTAAATCCAATTGATTGAATATATTTTATTGCAGAAGCAAGTCCCACTGCTCCAGAAGCATTAACTGTTCCAGCTTCAAACTTATGCGGAACTTCTGCCCAAGTTGCATCATCGCGAGTAACGTATTCAATCATTTCGCCACCACGAAGGAACGGAGGCATAGATTCAAAAAGTTCCTTTTTTCCGTAAAGAACGCCGATTCCCATAGGACCGCAAAGTTTATGACCACTAAAAGCAAAAAAATCTGCATTTAAATCTTTTACATCAACTTTTAAATGCGGAACAGACTGTGCTCCGTCTACAACGCAGATTGCACCAACTTTATGGGCAATTTCTGCAATTTTTTTTATAGGATTTTCAATTCCCAATACATTTGAAACTTGAGCAACTGCTACAATTTTTGTTTTTTCGGTAATCTTTAAAAACTCTGAATCGGGAATCTCGTAAGTAAGTTTATCTGGTTCAAGAAAAACGAGTTTTGCTCCTTTTGCTTTACAAAGCATTTGCCATGGAAGAATATTTGAATGATGTTCAGAAACAGAAACTACAATTTCGTCTCCTTTTTGAACATTTTGCATTCCCCAAGTATACGCAACAAGATTTAAACTTTCTGTAGCATTACGAGTAAAAACAATTTCACAATCTTTTGCATTTAAAAACGAAGCAACTGTATGACGAGCATTTTCGTAGTCTTCTGTTGCTCTTGCACTTAATTCATAAAGCCCACGAAGTGGATTTGCATTATTTTTTTTATAAAAATCAGAAACTGCTTTTATAACACATTCTGGTCGTTGTGCTGTAGCTGCATTATCAAAATAAATAAGACCTTCATTTTCTTTTGCATTGAATATTGGAAAATCCTTTTTAAATTCGTTTAACATTGCCTTTCACCTTATTCTGCTTTGCCGAAAATTCCGTCCATCTCTTCTTCTATTTTTTTAACAGTATCTTCATCTTGTATTACAGAAAGAAGAGACTGAACTTTTGACCTTGCAATTATTTTTTCTGCATTTTCACGGCTTATTCCACGCGTTTGCATATAAAAAAGAATTTCATCGGTAAGCCGGCCAATTGTTGCTCCGTGTTCACCAGAAATATCTTCTTCGGTACATAGAATTACCGGCATTGAATAATTTTCTGCAGTTGGACTTAATAAAAGCGTTTCTTCCTGTTCATCTCCATCTGAACCTGAACAACCTTTCTTAAAATCGATTGTACCTCGATAAGTTTTCTTAGACTTTCCATTCAAGGAACCTGAAACTTTCATTTTGCACGAAGTTTTTTTACCAAAATGATTTACAATAAAGTTTAAGTCAAGCAATTGTTCATCTTTTAAATAGTAAGCCATATTCGATTTAAATGATGACTTATATTCTTTTAATGTACAGCCAGAACCGACATAAACTTTTGCTCCTCCAAGTTCAACGTGCAAAAGTTCAACACTTGCGTTTTCTTTTACATAAGAAGAAGTATCATCAACTTGAATAAAAGAGTTTCCTAAAAGCTGAACTTTTATAATTTTTAATTTTGAACCTTCCTTTGCAAAAACTTCAGTTTTTAACGCCTGAAAACCAACATCTTCTTTTTGAGAACTGCTTACTATAATTATAGTTCCTTCAGAATTTTCTTCTGCAACAATAAGTTGACCTGTTACAGCATTTTGACTTTGACTAAAATCGTAATTTAGTACAACTGGTTTTTCAAGTTTTGTATTTTTAGGAAGAATAAAACATTCAGGTTTTGAATCTTTAAAAATCTGTAAAGAATCTTTTCCTGTTCCACTTAAGAGTTCGGGAAAATCTTTTTTTACAAAAGAAGATTCTTTACTGTATTGAACGGAAGAAATGTTTTTTACAGAAGGAAATACATTTTCCAATGTAAAATCAAAATCTATAGTAGCGTCGTTTATTTTTAGCCAACTCCACGAAGGAGAAGGCAATTTGTTTATTTTTAATGTTTTTTCCATTACATCGTCCCCTTCATTTCTAGTCGAATAAGATTATTCATTTCGACAGCATATTCAAGCGGAAGTTCCTTAGAAACTGGATTTGCAAATCCGCTTACAATCATGCTTTTTGCTTCGTCTTCGCTTATTCCACGGCTCATTAAATAAAAAACAGCATCATTTGAAATACGCCCGATTTTTGCTTCGTGTCCTACGTCTGCCTGGTTTGTAAGTACAACATTTGCAGGAATTGTATCGCTGCGGCTTTCGCTGTCTAGCATAAGGGACGCACAGGAAACGCTTGCTTTTGAGCCAACGGCTTCTTTTGCAATGTAAACTGCAGAACGGTAAATTGAAGCACCACCGCCTTTTGAAATTGATTTTGTAGTAATTACGCTTGTCGTGTTTGGTGCAAGATGAACCATTTTTGCACCAGTATCAAGTTCCTGACCGGCACCTGCAAATGTCACGCCAGTAAATTCTGCACGAGCATTCCTACCAACTAAATCACTTTCCGGGTAAAGACAACCTGTATGACTTCCAAAAGAACCGGAAACCCATTCAATTGAACCGTCTTCTTCAACTTTTGCACGTTTTGTGTTCAGGTTGTACATATTTTTAGACCAATTTTCGATTGTTGAATAACGAAGATGTGCATTCTTTTTTACAAAAAGTTCAACGGCACCAGCGTGCAGATTTGCAACATTATATTTTGGAGCCGAACAACCTTCTATAAAATGAAGATCAGCACCTTCATCAACGATTATAAGTGTATGTTCAAACTGACCTGCACCTTTTGCATTTAAACGGAAATACGATTGAAGCGGAAACGAAAGTTTTACGCCTTTTGGAACATAAACAAACGAACCGCCAGACCAAACCGCACCATGCAAAGCCGCAAACTTATGGTCTTTTGGAGTAATAAGAGTCATAAAATACTCTTTTACCATTGGTCCCCATTCTTTACTTTTAAGTGCACTTTCAAAATCAAGATAAACTACACCTTGCTTTGCAACTTCGCTTTGCACATTGTGATACACAAGTTCTGAATCATACTGAGCACCAACGCCTGCAAGACTTTTTCGTTCAGCTTCTGGAATTCCCAATTTTTCAAAAGTATTTTTTATATCATCAGGAACGTCTTCCCACTTTCCAGCCATTTTTGTTTTTGGGCGAACGTATGTAGAAATATCTTCCATGTGAAGACCAGTAATATCCGGCATCCAATTTACCGAAACGCCCATTTTGTTATATATTTCAAGCGATTTTAAGCGAAAATCACGCATCCAGTCAGGGTCGCCCTTTTCTTCACTTAATTTTTTTACAATTTCAGGATTAAGACCTGATTCAAGACGATAAAACTCTTTTTCAGATTCTTCGTAACGAAAATTGTAAAAATCCTGATTTATATCCTGAATATTTGTTTTTTCATCAGCCATAATCTTTCCTTAAATAAAATTTCAGCTATTTAATGAACTGATCAAAACCATTATCGTTAATTTCTTGAACTAAAGAAGCGTCCCCTGTCTTTACAATATGACCTTTTACAAGAACGTGTGTGTAATCTACATGCAAACTTTCCAAAATCCTTGTTGAATGGGTAATTATTAAAAGACCGCCGTTCTGACTTTTTTGATATTCTTCTACACCTTTAGAAACTGTACGAACTGCATCTACATCAAGACCTGAATCCGTTTCATCAAGAATTGCAAACTTTGGTTTAAGCATTAAAAGTTGCAGTATTTCACTTTTCTTTCTTTCACCACCAGAAAAACCAACATTTAAATCGCGTTTTGCATAACTTTCGTCCATATTCAAAAGTTGCATATTCTTTAAAAGTTCTTTTTGAAATTGAAAAAGTTTTACACGTTCCCCAGTTCGTTGCTGAATACTAGAACGAATAAAAGATTCAAGTGAGATTCCAGGAACTTCCAACGGATTTTGAAAAGAAAGAAACATTCCTTCTTTTGCACGCTTATCCGCTGCTTCTTGTGTTAAATCTTTACCATTAAAAAATATTTTTCCCCCATCAATTTTATAGACAGGGTTTCCCATAAGTGCATTTCCAAGCGTTGATTTACCGGCTCCGTTTGGTCCCATTAAAACATGGGTTTCGCCTTCGCCAATCTTAAGGTTTAAATCCTTAAGTACATTTTTTTCTTCAACGCTTACCGAAAGATTTTGTACATCCAATAATGACATATTTGCTCCTTCAACCGGCGGTTAAAAGTCGCCATAAAGAAAGTATTTGTTTAAAATAACACAATCAATTTACATTAAAAAAGCAAAGTAAACAATCATACAAAGTTAGCCAATAGTAACAATTAAGATTATTTTTCTAATTTTGTTTCATTAAATAATTCAGAAATCGTCATTGTTTTTAATTTTCGTTCCTGAATACTTTTTATTACATCTTCTGATGTATCATCTTGAATAATTACAGTTCCATTTTCTTTTAGGCTTCTAAAAAGAATTCCGCCATGTTTATAAACTTGCTCTGCAACTTTTAAACTAAAATCTACATCGTTTTTTATTTTAAAACCTAAAGTAAAATTTCCTTTTAATTTATGACTTAAAAATGCTTTTGCTTTTTTTCCGTATAAACTAAAAATCTTTTCTGAAACTTCTTTTTTATGACGACTTTCTTCTCTTTGTTCAATAAATTTTTCAACGCTGATTTTTAAGCCTTTATTCTTTTCTGTTATAGTTTCAAGAGTTTCGTTATTTTCCTTACAAAACGCCTTTAAAAGAAGCATTGTCATTTTTGCATCGTCTGAAGATTTATGCGAAGTAAAGTTTTCCAGCGGAACATTATAAATTTTACACCATTCCTCAAGTCCTTTTCCTTCTTTTACTTTATTTGCAGAATCAATAATGTTTGCAACATCAAACGCAGCATAATTAATGGAAGAAAGGCCGTAACGCTCGCATGCACTTTGCAAAAAGCCAATATCATTTTTTACAGAAAAACCAAAAATACGGCGATTTCCTGTTTCTATCAATTTTTTTATAGAAGGATAATATCGTTCAAAATTGTACTGACTTCTAAAATAATCTTTTGAATATGCAAGTTTACAACCGTGCTTACCGGTAAAAAGATACCAGTCAAACTCTGCTTCAGGATTCATTACAACATCATCTTCATCAAGAATTTCCCAATCAGAATTTACAAGCACATAACCGAATGAACACATTTTTCCAACACCGCCGTAGCAGTTTGCACATTCAATATCAAAAAAAAGATATGTTTTTTCCATAATTATTCCTATTTATAAAGAGCAAAAATTGCTGGAACTTTTTTTAGTTCTGGCCAGCCTTCTTTTTTCCATTGGGCAATGGACTTAGTTTTTATATATTCGTCATCAGCTGTAATATTAGCGGCAATGCAGAGTTTTGTTTCTGGTTTACAGGATTTTATAAAAGATTCAAAAAGTTGTGCATTTCTGTAAGGGGTTTCAATAAAAACTTGGGTTTGCTCTTCTTTATAAACTCGATTTTCAAAAAATTTGATTTTATTTATTCTTTCCCCTATTTTTACTGGAAGATAACCATTAAAAGCAAAACTTTGCCCACAAAATCCGCTTGCCATAATTGCCATAATAATTGAATTAGGCCCTACAAGAGGCACAACTTTAAAACCTTTTTTATGTGCAAGTGCAACAATGTCACTTCCAGGGTCTGCAACCGCAGGACATCCTGCTTCGCTTAAAACGCCAATTGCCTCTCCTTTTTGTAAGGGCAAAAGATAGTCTTGAATATTTTTAATATCTGTATGTTCACTAAGTTCAACAAAAGTTCCGTCATCAACATGACTATTTTCTATTTTTGCAAGAAATCGTTTTGCAGACTTTATATTTTCCACAACGAAGTGCTTAATTTCTTTTATAATTTGAATATTATAACTTGGAAATACTTTTGAATATTCTGTATCGCCAAGAGTAACAGGAATTAAATATAAAGCCGCTTCCATTTTTCCTCCACAATTCCTTGCAGTAACAAAAAAGGGACTGTCTAAGTTAAATACAGTCCAAATGCCAAAATAACTTGGCACGACATTACTTTTTAGACAATCCCTTTTTTTATGTTTTATTTCTGCTCAAGAGCATCAATATAAGAAAGATTTAAACGACCCATTTTATCAACTTCAAGAAGTTTAACAGGAATTACCTGACCTTCTTTTAAAACATCGCTTACTTTTTCTACACGCTGTTTTGAAAGTTTTGAAATATGGCACAAACCTTCTTTTCCTGGAAGAATTTCTACAAAGGCACCAAAGTCCATAATTCGTTTTACAGTTCCCTGATAAATTGTTCCAACTTCAGGATCTTCTGTAATTCCTTTTACGGCTTTCTTTGCTTTTTCTGCTGATTCACCGTTTTTACCATAAATTGTAACAGTTCCATCATCTTCTGTATTGATTGTTACATCATACTGAGAGCAAAGTGCTTTTACATTTTTTCCGCCAGGTCCAATTAAGGCACCAATCTTATCTACCGGGATTTTCATTGTTAAAATCTGTGGTGCACGTGAACAAAGTGGAGCAGGTTTATCAATGCACTGCTTCATAATAGAAAGAATATGTAATCTTCCTTTTCTAGCCTGTTCAAGAGCATTTTTCATAATTTCTGTTGTAACGCCGGCAATTTTAATATCCATCTGGAAACCAGTAATTCCATCTTCTGTTCCGGCAACCTTAAAGTCCATATCGCCAAGGTGATCTTCTTCACCAA
>CAYZXM010000054.1:0-13294 GCA_964482455.1 uncultured Treponema sp.
TAAAAGTGAATCTGTCAATTCACTTTTAGGGTATACCCTAAAAGTGCCAATTTGTAGTTGTTATTATGGACTTAAAAGGTAAACTTTTAATTTCTATCTTTTTTAAATCGTTTAATTTATAATAAAGGCGTTTTAGGTAGTATTTATGGAAAGAAAAAACGGTCAGTATACAAGTCAGGAATTGGAATTTGCAATTTTTTGTATTGAAAATGTTGCTTCAAAATTAAAGATTGACGCTCCAAAAGTTTATGACGTTCTTGCAGAAAAATCTGATATTTTGAACGGTTATATTATTCCTGAATACGAAGTTTTGCACACTCAAGGAAAAGATTACATCGTTACCGACATTATTTCCGTTATGAATGAAAAAGGAATTAAAATATGATTTTGTATCACGGTTCATTTGTTGCAGTAGAAAAACCGGACTTAATTCATTCCAGAGAAAATGTCGATTTTGGAAAAACCGAATTTGCAAATTGCCTTTCGTACAGAAAAAGCTCTTTCTTGCCTTCAGTTTAAGGAAGTAAAAAAATTATGAACGCAAATCCTATTCTTTTACAAAAAAAATATGTACGCCTTGTAGAACTTTTTGCAAAAAAAAGTGGCGTTAGCGTTCAAAAGGCATTGTGCATTTTTTATCATTCTGATTTATACAAATTGATGAGACAAGGCGTTTCTGATATGCACTGTATGAGCGATGAATATTTGGTTCAGTGTTTAATGGAAGAATATCAACAAAATTAAAAATAGTACAAATTTTAACTTTAACTTTGGATTTGTGCCTTTCTTTTAATCTACTGGACAATTTTGCTAAGGTTTGTAAAACTGTCCAGTAGAAATTGAAAGTGTTATGATTAAGCGAGAAAAATATATAAAGCCAATCCGAGAATTTTATGAAAGCGACCTTATAACGCTCTGTTAAATCCTAATATAACGACCTCCGTATAATCCCAAGTTACGCACCAATACCTTTCCATTTACTTGCCTGTTATGTTTTCATGTGAAAGTCCGCTGATTAGTTAATCAGTACCCAAGTGATTATGGATAAAGAGCGTTAAAAAGTATAATTTTTAGATGTTTTATAAATGACCTTAAAATCATTTTTTTTACACATTTTTCCTAAAATTATTGACACAAACTGAATAAATCTATATATTATTAACACGTTCGCAAGAACATATGGTTGCTTAGCTCAGCTGGTAGAGCAATGGACTGTTAATCCATGTGTCGCAGGTTCAAAACCTGCAGCAGCCGAAAGACTTCTGAAAAATCGGAAGTCTTTTTTTATTTAACTGCCTATATACAAAAAAAACTTCCAGCAGAATAAAAAGAATTCCACTGGAAGTTTTTTATAAACTACTATAAAAAAGAATTAAACTCTGTGCATTGCAGAAAAAACTTTTTCAGACATAACATTAATTTCAACGCCCATCGTTTCTGCTTTTTCAGAAAGTCTGGTTCTTAATTCATCAATTGCAATATCTGAATTATCAAAGTTCACCATCATCATCATTACAAAATTACCAGAAAGAATTGTCTGAGTAATATCTGCAATATTTATTTTGTGTTCTGCCAAAAGAGAACTTACATTTGCAATAATTCCAACTTTATCGCTTCCAACAACAGTAATAATAGCATTCATAGTTTTAGTCTACCTTATTTATAAACAGATTTCAAATTAATTTATATTCTTTAAAAATTATTTTTCAAGAATAAATTCAACTCTTCGGTTCTTCCAGTTGTTGTCTTTATCTTTGTAATCAACAACAAGTTCTGTACCACCTTTGCCTTCTGTAGAAAGTCTTGAAGCACTTACGCCTTTTTTAACAAGATAATCTTTTACAAATTCGGCTCGTTTTGCAGAAAGTGGAATAAGTGCCGGTCCCCATTGCTTCATATTGTCTTCAGTTTCTTCTGCTTCTAAATCTGTAAGACGGTTTGCGTGACCTACAATCGTAACTTTGTAATCTTTAAATTTATTTAAGATTTCTGCAATTCTCTTTAATACGCGTTCATTATTTTGTGCAATTGCAGGGTCTAAGCCGCGGGCAACTTCTTTGCTTGTCTTAAAGTCTGCATTATCCGAACGGAATATAATAGAAGGAACTGCCATTTTAAGAACATCGCCATCGCGAATAACAAGAACATCTACTGGAATTATTCCTTTTACAACGCTTGTCATTCCAAGATTATCAGAAACAGTGAATGTATACGGATAATCCATTGCAGACTGAACTCGTTCGGCGTAGCCTTTTGAATTCTTTTGCGTGTTACTTAAACCATCCCATACAATTCGTTCTGTAATAGAAGAATTTCCTTTTATCTGCCAGAATGGCTTTCCGTTAGGGTCGTCAATTACAAATGACCAGTTTTTAATTAATGCTTTAGATGTGCCAGAAAGTTTTATAAACAAATCATCGTCTGTTCCGTCGTTGTCTGGGCTAAAGTATTCAGGTGCTGTCTTTACACTTAAAACTGGTGGGGTTGCCGTACAAATAAACGGAGAACTTACGGCATTTACCTTGTTTCCTTTTTTGTATGTTATGCTTAAAGTTCCCATGAAAGTTCCTTCTTGAACTTCGCCGTCTTTATTTAATCCGTCCCAAATAATTACGGCAGGAACATTTTCACTGTCTTTATCAGACCAAGAACGAACAGATGTTCCATTTTCGCTTCTTACATCAAAATTCCATGTAAGAATTCCATCAGGAACTGAAAGTTTTATATTAAACTTTTGTGTTTCAAGAACTTTATCGCCATTTGGAGAGATTCCTTCATTTTCTGCTGTAACATAAACTTTTGTTTCTCGTGTATCAAGTGTAAAGCCCGACATTGTTGTGCTAAAACTGTTTCCAGCTTCATCTGTAGAAGAAATTACAATTGAATAAACACCGTCTGGTGCTTTGTTTCCAGCTTCGTCTGTTCCGTCCCATGCAAAAGAATCTTTTGAGCCTGTGCGAATCTTACCTTTCCATGTATAGCGTTTTACAGTTTTTCCTTTTGAATCTTTTATGTCTGCCGTCCAAAGAGATTCTTCTGTGCAGCCTGTAATTGTTACGGGAATTGTGTCTTGAACACTGTCGCCGTCTGGACTAAAGAATGACCACGGAGCACTGCATGCAAGATATGGGGCTACGGTATCAAGTATAAAGTTTGAAGAATCAACAGAAATCATATTGCCGTTCGTTGTCATTACAACAAGTGTTGCTTTATATGAGCCGTCTTTACAAACAATACCAGAAGAATCTTTTCCGTCCCATATAATAGATTCAGGAAGAGTTTTTGTTCCCTTTAATGTGCGGACTTCTGTATTTTTAGAATTTTTTATTACAAGGCTATAACTTTCAATTCCACTTGCATCTTTTAATACAGGAAGGAATTTTAGTGTATCTTTTACTTTGTCGTTATTAGGGCTAAATGCAGCATCGCTTAAAGAAAGCAAAACTGTAGCTTTTTTTGTATCCAAAACAAATGAATCTTTTGAAATAATTACGCTCTTATTACCTGCAAAGTCTGCTGCAGAAAGTTCAAACTTATATTTTGCGTCTTTTGCAAGTTTTCCGTCTTTATCAAAACCATTCCATAAAATGCTATCAGGAAGATACTGACCAAAATTGTATTCGCAAACAGTTTCGTTTGAACTTTCATTAAAAATGCGGCCATGCCATGCTGGAACTGTGGCGTATTTTCCGGCAGAAGCATCAAGCATCGAAATCTTTACGTTCGGTTTATCTGCTCCGCCAAAAATAGAAGAAGAAACTCCAATTTCGGCAGAAGGTTTTGTTCTATCCAAAATAAACTCTGGAGATTTTAATAAAGATGTTTCATATCCGTTTAGATATGCGGCTTTTACTAATGCCTGATATTTTCCATTTGGCAAAATGCTTCCGCTATCATCTTTACCGTCAAAAATAATTTCGCTTGGCGGTAATTTTTCCTGTTCGCTTGAATATGTGCGTTTTTCGTTTCCATTTGCATCGGTAATTTTTACAGACCATGAAACAAGTTCATTTCCACTAGATTTTTCAGGAACAGGAATTGTAATAAGAAGTTTTAAATTAGAAATGGAAGAATCTGTTTCTGGAGAAAAATAACGGCTTCCCGAAATTACAATGTTCGTTGCTGGTTTTTCTGCAGAATAAATAATGTTTGAAATAACTGCATTTTCAGATTTATTTCCTGCTGCATCTGTTGATGTTACTTCGTAAGAATATACACCGTCTTTTACGGCTTTTCCTGCATTATCCTTTCCGTTCCATTTAAAAGATTCAGGGGAAGAGTTTTCCCAAGTTAGAGTTTTTACAATTTCACCCTGACTGTTCTTAAACGTTCCAGTCCATTTGTTTTCTTTTGAACCAGATTGCTTTATATTAAAATCGGATTTTGCTCCTTCGCCAAAAATCTTATCAGAAGGCTGTGTTAATGCAATTTCCGGTGCTTTTGTGTCTACAATAACAGCGTATTTACCAGTTTTTCCAACGTTGTCGTTATCATCCGTAGCGGTAAAATAATAATAGTAAGTTCCATCAGGGGCATTTTCACCGTTATCCATTGCACCGTTCCAGGTAACTGCACTAGGAACATCAACGCCTTTTTTAGGTGTTACTAACTGCTTAAAAAATGATTTTGCATTTACTTTTTCTGGCAGTGCGACTTTATTTCCGATTGTTCGCACAACTTTTCCACTAGAATCTTCTATTATAAGTGACCATGATTTAATAAGATGCTTATCCGAAATCTTTAATGGAACTGTAAGATTATCCTGCACACCATCATTGTTTGGTGAAATGTATTTTGTTCCAGGTTCTGCAAAACAGGAAACTGCCAAAACGCTAACTATAATTTTAAAAAAAGTATTCTTTTTCATAATTTTCTTCATAAAAACTCCGTATGCTAAAACTGTATTCTAAAAAGCAGCGGTACTTTAATCTTCGTCCCATATTTTTATAACAGGACCTTCAACATCTTTTTGTCCAAGTTTAATTCTTGCTCCTGCGGAATAAACTTGAATGTTACTGTATTTTTGCTGCCATGCAGCCGAAGTAAGAATCTCGCTTTTTTCCCAGTTGTGACTTGTAAGATAAGAATTGTTCTTTGCATTAAGATTAAACTTTACGCTTACACCAAGTGCCGGAAGTAAATCCGAACAGCCAGCAGAACATTCTGCAACATCAATACGTTCAGAAATATTTATAAAAATTAAATCTTTTATTCCAGCCATAAGTCCAGCATCAAAAACAATATCATTAAAGCACTGGGTAGAAACATCAAAAGAAAAGCCGATAACGGCAAAATCTGTTGTTATAAGATTTGCTGCAGTTCCAACTTTAATTGTTGCAAATTGCGGAAAACTTGTAGAATCTTCTTTTTCATCAATGCCGAAGATTTCTTTAGATTCAAAGTATTTTCCAAGATTCAATGCAGAAACGCCAAATCTAAAATCTTTTAGAAAACCAAGATTTTTTCTTCTGTATAAAGTTCCAAGACCTGCACCTAAAGCCCAGTCGCTTCCTTTTCCCCACAAAAAACCTGAATCAATATTAAGACCAACGCTAAGTCGTTCTGTAATTTCTTTACAAAATCCAGCTTTAAAGTTTAATGAGTTTTCTACGTCCATATCATCTGCTTTAAGAAAAACTCCATTAACAAGACCGCTAAAATTGAACATTTTCATTGGAATTAAAATTCCTGTTTGAAAGGCAGTACCGGAATCGCCTTTACCAGTATTGGCTAAAACAGAAAAACCAGCATCCAACTGAACTCGTTCTTCAAAACTTGCAAGTGAAGGGTTAAAAGCCATTGAGTCAGGACCAGGATAAAAAATACCGCCCCCTGCAGCCGAAGATGCAGAAGTAAGTTGGGTTGGACTTGAAACATTAAAAAGACTTTGTCCACCAGCCGGCGGATTATAACAAAATGCAGCCGTACAAACAAAAAAAACTGCACTATACAAAACCACTTTTTTCATAAAAACCTCTTGAACATTTGAACAAAAGAGTTCATAAATTGACACTTTTTTATTGTATCGGATTTTTTTTAATATTACAAAAGAATAAACCTTTTTGCTTCATATCCTTTTTATTTCTATAGAAGATTTGTATTTTTGAACAGTTGACAGAATAACAAAATCATTTAAAAATATATTTATGGGAAACGACAAAAAAGAGAAAATCGGATTTTTTGCAAATATACTTCAAGCTCTTTTTGGAACAAGTGACGCAGATGCAGAAAAAAAACGACAGTTGCGTGCCATAGCAAAAAAACTTTCAAAAAGCAGATTTAATAAATTTTACAAACACAGTGGAAACGAAGTTCTTCCTGTTATGGGAAAGATGTTTTTTGACCTTTACAAAGCATTAAGTCCGCTGCAAACGTTATTCAATTCAATGCAGAATCAGAATGCACTTAAAAATATTGTCGTAGATTTTTCTTTGCCAGAAGAAATTCGAGCAATAGAAGAACAGCTTAGCGAACAAAAAATCATTGCATTAAGCAAACAGATTCCGCTTGCACATTTAAAAGAACAAACTGATGAAAAACTTTCTAGCTTAAATGATTTTTTTACAGCAGAAAAGATTTCTAAAATAGATGAACTTTACCGTCAGGTTCAAGCATTAAAAGCAGTTTCGACATTCGATTATTATTTTTTACTTAAAAAGTTTAACAAGCAATTAAAGGAAAATAATTTTTCGTCTGTTCCTCATTTTGAACATGTTAATGCAGAATATATTACAGATGATTTAAAGGATTTTGTTGAATCAATTTGGGATATTCCTTTTGATGCAGACTGGACAAATGCATTAAAACTTTTAAATAACCTTAAAGGCAATAAAGAAGTTATTAATATTGGCGTATGGAAAAAAATTGTTGCCCGAATCCTTGCTTTAAAGAATGAACAGACTTTAGAAATGATAATTCGCCTTTCTTCTTCTGACCCTTCTTACGAACCGAAAATACAAAGTTTTTCATCTAATATAGTAGAACCTTTCCTTGATAATTTTAGAAGCGAAGTAGAAAAAACACTTGGTTCTCTTTTTGAAAAAGAACGGGCACAAGCAGAATCTAATCTTGCTTCTGACCTTTTTGGCGAAACAGAACTTGTTCCTCTTTCTTGTTATGTTGAAAGTAGAAACACGGTTTTTAACCAGAAAAAATTAAACTATTTTGAACACTGCAACGCTTTAATGTATTTAAAGACATTTTTAATTGAAGTTGTAAAAAAAGATTTCCGCGAGTTTTACGATGTTGTTGTTGTTCGTGGAACGTGGGGTGCTTCTACGCTTTCTACACAAATTTCAGACTGTTACAATCGGCTTCTTACAATTTCTGACCGTTTAATATCTTTTGATAACGATCTTTCAGAAGAAGTAGGAACTGGGCTTAAAATAAAAACGTTACTGCCAAAAACAGAACGCGATTCAAGTTCAAAGAACATAGTAAACAGACTTGTTTCAGAATCGAACGACAAAGCATATGCTTTAATTATGGAAAGTTCCCGAGATTTAGTTACAATTGGAAAAATCATAAAATCCTTGGTAGAAGATTTGCAAAAAACAAAACCTTCTCTTATTTCTAATTACAAGGAACTTGAACATTATATCGATGTTTCTTTAAAAGATTTTTGTATTGCACTTTATAAGAAAATCTATTTTTTTACTTCTCTTATAAAGAATTGCCTTTCGTCGCAGGAATAATGTTTTTTTTAATGAATTACTGATTCTACAAGTTTTTTAAAGTCTTCGTCGACTGGCATATTTACTTTAACAATTTCATTTGAAATGTGAAAAACGCCGTCGTCGCCAAGCACGATTGCATCAAGTGGTAAATCTGTTACGTTGTTATCGTTATCAGCAAAAGTTGTAAACATAAAACCTTCCTTTTTATCTGAACTGTCTTCAAGTGGTATAAGTTCTTCTGCATCAGAAAGATTTTCTTGTTGACTGTTCAAATCTTTTTTATCATCTATATTTTCGGTTTTTTGTTCGTTATGTTCAGTATTTTCATTTCTAAATTCGTCTGTTTTATCTGAAAAATCAAACGGATTAAAAATTTCAAACTTGAGTTCTTTGTTCTTTTTTTCTGCTTTTGGTTTTATGGCAGAATCTTTTATTTCTAATGGTTCTGTTCCTTCAAATCTTGCTCTGTCTAATTTTCTACCTGCAACAAAGGAAACGCCACTTTCATCTTCTTTTTGCTCATAACCTTCAAGTTTAACGGTTTCTAGTGGTTCTGCGTCTTCTAGCGACTCTACTTCGTCTAAAGGCTCAACCTCTTCTAACGGCTCTACTTCGTCAAGCGATTCAATCTCGTCTACAGGCTCGGCATCGTCTAGTGGTTCAGCTTCTTCTAAAGGTTCAACCTCTTCTAGCGATTCGACTTCATCTAATGGTTCAGCGTCTTCTAGTGGCTCGACTTCATCTAATGGTTCAGCATCTTCTAGTGGTTCAACTTCATCTAATGGCTCGGCATCTTCTAAAGGTTCTGCATCCTCTAACGGCTCTGCTTCATCAAGCGATTCAACTTCATCTAAAGGTTCTGCGTCGTCTAATGATTCAACCTCGTCCAAAGGTTCTGGTTCTATTTCTTTTTCAATTTTATGTTCAACTTTTGGTGTATTCTTTACGGTTGGAACAACGCCTTCAACTTTTAAAGTATTAGAAAGAAGAACATCTTCAAAAACCTTGCGGATTTCTTTTAAGCTAACGTCAGAAAGGTCTGTTTTTAAGATAGAGGTATCACCGTTACCAGAAAGAATATTTATTATATCGTTCCAGCTTTTATTTAGGATTAAATCAAGGTTATCGCCGTATTTTTTACCACGCCTTCCAAGTGATTTTTTAATTTTTTGGGTAAGTGCATCTTTTTGTGCAACAATCATTGCACAAACTTTTTTACAGTCAACATCCTTTTCGAAATATTCGTTTAAAAGCCCAATTTGAATTGCTCGTATTTTTGAACGGATTATAACATCATCATCTTTTTTAATATTAAAAAGAAAAAGAATAACAAGCGAAACTGTAACAAAGGCACATAAAAGTAAAAGAAAACGCACATATGCAGGCATTTTTAAAGATTCTGCAGAATACACGCCACCGATATTACAAAACTTTACATTTTTACTTGAAATAAGAGTCCAGGTAATATCATTTTTGTTTTCTAAAGTTTCAGGTTCTGCTGTTTTTTCAGAATCAGAATCTACAGAAAGACCATCAATATTTGCAAAATTAGAAGTAACAATTTCTTCCGGCGAAAAGATTTTGTTTTCCCATCGTTTTAAAATCTCCGAAGCAAAAAGTTCTTTTCCTGTATTTGGAAGCGAAAGTACAAAACCTCCGTCTTTTCCATTGCTAGAAGAAATAAGAGTAAAATTGTCATATATAGAAACGATATGTTTTTCAACAAGATAATTTATAAAATAAGAAGGATTAATGTAAAAAATCGCACTGCATAAAGAAGAGTTTTCTTGTGTGCCTTGTATTTTATACGAAAAAATTAAACGTTCATTTTCGCCGTCAAAAATTATGCGTGGAAAAGTTTCATCTAAACTATCATTTATGGAAAGAACTTCTTCATTTTCTGTGTTTTCTGCAATTTCAGAGCCGTTAAATGCAGAAACAATTTTGTAATCAAGCTCTTGATTTCCGCGAAGTGTGTGTAAATTAGAATAATTAGAATAGATTCTTCTTTGAACTGACTTTTCGCTTCTTAAAACGTAATCATTTCTGTATGAACTGTAATAAAGCCGCCTTCCTTCTGAATCGACAATGCGAAAGCCATCAAGGGCGGGGCAAGTTTCTTTTAAAGATTCAAAAAGACGCAGTGCTTCTTTAGAAGGTTCTTTTTGCATAAAAGTATAAACACTTTCGTTACTTAAAAAACCTTTTTCAAAGCCAAAAGAAAAGAGAAGATTCTGAATGTATTCATTGCTGCAGTCTGCAATCGAATCAAGTTTTTTGTTTATAACAGTTAAACGCTTTGGTTCGTAAAATTGCTGTTCCACAAAAGAGAATAACCCCAGCGAAGAAGCAAGGGCAATTGCTCCAAAAATAAAAACAGCAATCGCAAGACTTATTGCAGTTTTTGTTCCCGTTTTCATACCGTTCCTTAAGAAATCAAAAACTATTATCCTATTTCTCTATCGGCATTTTAAAGGATTTTCTTGAATTAAGAATTAATGTTTTCCGCAATTACCGCAACCGTTTACAATTACATGCGGAGTTCCGCTTTTTGTTTTATTAAAACGTCTTGCCAAAAGATATTGATTTTGCATAACTGGCTTTGAACATACAGGACACACTCTTTTTACGCCCGGGGAGCATTTAGGAAAGCAATGAGGGCAACCATAAATGTAACAAATTTGATCATTTACTTTACTAGGAGTTGTAAAAACCTTTGTAACTAGATTTTCACCAGGAAAAAGTGGGGTTTTGCACACAGGACAATGCACAAGACTATCAAGCCCGGCTTTATTTTTTGTAATATGGCGGCTGTTCTTTTTATTTTTCTTAAAAGAAAACGCGTAAAAATACATTAAGGCTGCAATAATAATAAGAGCAGCCAACGCCATAAAAAAAAGTTCCATTGTTTTTAGTTTTGCTGTTTTTTAGGAAGAGTAATTAAATTGCTGTGCGGCAATTCTTCTATCCAATCGCAGAAAGTATGCCATTCATCAAGACGGTGATTCTTTCTAGTTTCGTAGATTCCCTGTAAAACCTGATAATTTAACTGAACTGTTGCTTTTTGATTAAGGGAAGCAGGTAAAAGTTGAATCATCTGCCACCAGTCGTCTTTATTCTTTGTTTCATTAAAACGATTTCTAGCGTCATTCATTACAGAAATAAGAACGTCTAACGCTTTAAAAGATTCTTCGTTTAAATGTTCACAAGAAAAGTCTTCGCGTACAAATTCTTTTGCCTGAACTTTGTGCATTGTAGAACAACTATTTCTTACGGTTCCAACTTTGTATGTATCCATTTCTGCCCACCAATAGCGTGGAGCAGTAATATCAAACTGAACTGTAATGTATCTTAAAAATTTTGCATGGCTTGGACCGGAACGACTGAGCCTGTCCATTAAATCGACATCTGCGGGGCCTACAATGTACTTTCCAGTTTCTTTGTCGTAATGGCTATCGCTTTTTTCCCAACTGTTAAAAGAATTACGCATACCACGAATGGCTGCTTCCCAACCAAAAATCTCTGTTTTTTCTATTTTAATCATCTTTTTATTCCAAGTTTTAATTTTATGAATTTGTTAAATCGCCAGAAATGTCGTCCATAACTTTTACAGGTTCCTGAGTTAATGGTTTATTTCTTCTATAAACTAAGACGAATGCAACTCCAGTTAAGAAAAGAATAATTCCTGCAATGCGAACCAAAATTCTTCCTACCTGCACTGGAATTAAAAGCATTACAACGGCAAGTATTACAGAAATTATTGCTTCCGTAACGAACGGCTTTCTATCTATTTCTGTATCCTGAAGTTTTCCGCATGCAAACAAAAGTAAAACGGAACCTGCCAAAAGGTAAATTGCTAAAACATAAAGCATCAATGTCCAAAAAACAGAAGCGAATCTTAACGGTAAAAAGAAAGCGAGCAACCCGACTACAATGCTAAGCATACCGCGAATAAGCACCGAATACTGAAAAGATGCATCTGGAAAAAGTTTTCTTGTGTAAATCAACTGATAAATGCCATTAAGAACTGCTTCAAGCCCAAGAATAATGACCAACGCTTTTACACAACCATTCGGCGTAATAGCCATAATTAAACCAACAACAATAAGAATAATAGCCAAAAGCAAACTGTTTTTTTTCATAATGACTCCAAGACTCTTCCTTTAGTTGCATTATAACATAATTTTAACACCTTATGCAAAAACTCTTTAATTTTTCAGAAATCTTTTCATAAAGTAAAAGGTATTTTTTTTCAATATATTTTTGACGCAAAAAATCAATGGCGGCACAAACGGAAAAAATAACAATAATGTCAAAAACAGCAATTAAAGGAAAAAACTTCGACTTAAACTGAACATCACTTATCAAAAAAATATCCTGCCAGATGAGTATTCTTAAGAAAGAAGAATCGTGAATTAAATAAATTCCAAATGTTAAAGATGAAATTCTGTTTATTACATTACGAAAGCCTAGATTTAAATTTTGGAAAATCCTAAAAAAGCAGAATGCAAACAAAGGAAGAGCAATACAGTTGTTCATAACGCGGTAAGCTAAGCCTAGTATCTTTTTTATAAATGATTTTTCTTCATTTGCAAAAGGCAAAACTTGAATGTAATAATAGTTATAAAAACAAAAAGCCATCAAGAACCATAAAAAAATGCAGACTAAAACATTCAGCATAAAAGTGGATTTTTCAATTTTTGGGGTACAGTGAAGTTTTATAAAAGAACCTAAGACGTAAAAGAAAATCGCCCGAATTAAAGAAATATAAGTATCTTCTATTACAAAACCAATGGAATAATAAAACGCCCAAATTACAAACAAAAACAAAAGAAAACCTTTTTTTGTAAGACGATTTATAAAAGCATTAATGACAGGACATATCAAAATTAAGATGATATAAGAAGTTGTAAACCACCAGCCACTTGAAACTGGTCTTAAAAAAAAGTGAACTAATATACCTAATGAATAAGTTGAAATAGCTTTACAGTTGTACCCCCCCCCATTTTTGAAAGAGCATAAGCAATAACAAATATAAGACCGAGCGTAAAAGAGTAGAACGCCGCTTCTAGTGCTACTTTTTTAACAGAACCTTTTTCCTTTTTGCATAAAAAGAATCCTGAAAGCATAAAAAACAATGCCACGCCAATTGTTCCGCCAGGAATTAAAAAACTTGCAAAAGCCTTATTTAATAAAGAAGAACTTTCATAAAACGCCTGCGACGTAACTCCGTGAACTGCAAGATGATGAGCTACTATCATAAGCATTGCGAAAATCCGCATAAGTTCAAAATTACTCTCCCTTTTTATCTGATTCATGTTTTTCTCCAAGTAAAATATTTTAAGTAAAAATATAACATGAATCAGTATAAAAATTAAGAGTGGTAATTTATCTTTTTCATAACAAAGGGTGTGGTTATGCTTTGTCTTTCAGTTCTAAAATCGTTTCTAATGGTAAACCTGTAAGTTTTGAAATACTTTCTGGCGGTAAATTCATAGAAAGTGCGTTTTTTGCTGTTTCTAAACTTTTATTGTAAGCCCCTTGAGCAATACCTTCTTCAATTCCTTCTTCACGTCCTTTTTCTATTCCTTGAGCAAAGCCTTCTTCCTTTTTTTCTT
>CAYZXM010000055.1:0-13242 GCA_964482455.1 uncultured Treponema sp.
AATCTCTTGAACTTGTTATTGACTAAAAAATTGTAGTGCTATATATTATTAGCACGTCTTAAATGGTGCCTGTAGTTCAGCGGTAGAGCGCCAGATTGTGGATCTGGTTGTCGTGGGTTCGAGCCCCATCAGGCACCCGATTCCTTTATCGGAGTTTGCGCCCGTAGCTCATCTGGATAGAGTTCCGGACTTCGAATCCGGCGGTAGCAGGTTCGAATCCTGTCGGACGCAATTGTATATGGGCCATTAGCTCAGCTGGTAGAGCAACAGACTCTTAATCTGTGGGTCGCAAGTTCGATCCTTGCATGGCTCAAAAAAAATCCCTGATTTTTCAGGGATTTTTTGTTTTAACTTATCTTTTTTTACTTTAATTTTACTTCAGCTTCGCTAGCACGTAAATAAACAGGACCGTCATAATCTTTTAATGGTTCTGTATTGTTATTTATCATTTTTTCTGTCATTTGTAAAAGAATTTCACCTGCGTTTATTGTAAAATCCATAGGAAGCAATTCTTTTTTAGTTAATGGTTTAAGTTCATTAAAAAGAGTATATGAGTCGCTTCCGCAAATTAAGATATTTTTATTTTGTGCATTACTTTCTAAAAGGTCAGCAATTTCTTGCACTGTATAATCGCCTTCTGGAATAATTTCTTTTTTTTCATAAAATGCTTTTGCATAAAAACGTTCTTTTTTTGCATCGATGCAACTTAAAATTGTAAATGGAAGGTTAAGATAGTTTTCTGCAAAAACATCTAAAGTGCTAAGCCCATAAAGTTTTACTTCCGTTACCATTTGAAGTGCTTTTATTGCAGAAAAACCAAGCCTAAGACCAGTAAAAGAACCAGGACCTTTTGTAATAGAAAGGTAATTAAGTTCTTTGGGTGTAAGATTTGCTTTAGATAAAACATAATCAATTGCCGGAAGAAGTGTCTCTGACTGTTTCATTCCTATATTAAATACAGCACTGACTGTGTGTTCATCATTTTTTGCTGAAATTGTAATTTTTGTTGTTGCAGTATCAATGGCAAGTCCGTTCATTTTATTTCTCCATGTGACCAATTTTCAATTGTTATAGTTCTGCTTCCATCTTCGCAAGGTGTAAGACAGATAATTATTGTTTTTTTAGGAAGTTCTTCCATAATTTTTTCGCTCCATTCAATTATGGAAACGCCTTCTCCGTAAAGCATATCTTCTGTACCAAGGTTTGCAAAATCTTCTGCACCGTCAAGTCTGTAAACATCCATATGATAAAGAGGCATTTTTCCGCTGTATTCACTAATAAGGCAAAAAGTAGGGCTTGTAATTGTGTCTTTTACGCCAAGAGAAGAAGCAATTCCTTTTGTAATCGTTGTTTTTCCTGCGGCAAGTGTTCCTTGCAGGGCAATTATGTCACCTTTTTCTAGTAATGAACCTATTTTTTTTCCAAGAGCAATCGTTTCTTCTGCAGAATGTGTTGTAAAGTGCATCATGGTAATTTTCCTTCTGAATCTTGAATTAATATGAAATCTTGCAGGGCTTTTTTTAGTGGTAATACCGGATAATTCAGGGCGTTAGACAGTTGAATTTCTACTGTTTTTCTGCCAAACGGGTCTGTTTCTATAATGAAATCAAGATTAGCTTCCATAGTTTGACCAGGAACTTCAAAATCAGCAGTTCCCGAAAATTTTCTACGATAATAGATATAACTTTCTTCTCGATAAATATTTTTTAAGCCCAAAATTTTCATCAATTTATTCTAATTATAACCATAAACTTTAGCAAGAATTTTGTTTTGAATTTCAAGTGGCACTTTATTAAAATTAATATGAAGATTAAAAATTCCTTGTGCCGACGATTTTCTTGTTTTTACTATTGTTCCAATAAGACCGTGTGTGTCCGTTCCTAAAGTAAGTTCAACATAAGTTAATTGCCCTTCTTTTATTGGAAGGGTAGTAGAAATACAGCAGCCACCGCCAGAAATATTTGTCAGCATACAGTCATATTTTGTTTCGGATGGAATATAATTTTCTTCCTGCTTTTTATTTGTTTCAATTTTTACGGATGCAATTTTACATTTTTCACTTACGAGTAATCTTTTAAAATGACGCTGCTGTTTTGTCATAAGTTCATTTGTATGCGAAACAATCATAAGATATGTGTCATCTTTTTGTTCATACCGAATAATTCTTGAAACAAAAGCATAACGCATTCCAGTTTGTGAATGAAAAGTAAAAGCAACTTTTTCAAGATTATCAGGTTTCTTCTCAGATTCATAAAATTCTTTTGTAATTTTAATGGAAAGAAAATCTTTTGTATTTTCAAAGACGGAAAAAGCAATTTTTGTGCCATCGGGAAAGATTTCACTTATTCTAGAATCTTTTGGAATTGAAGTTGTGGTTTTTACTATGCTAGATGCTGCCAAAATGCGATCAATTCTGAATTTTAATTTGAACATCGAATTTAAATCAAAAGGCGACTCATTACCTTCTTCTTTATAGTATTGCAAAAAAAACGGTTCCAGTTCAGAAAGATCTTTTAACGCATAAAGAATGTTTGGAATTTTATATTTTTTACAGAGTTTCCATAAAATGTTTTTTTCCTGCAAGTTTAATTTATATTTTTCTGCAAAAATTTCAACGTTTTTCTTTGTGGTTTTGTGCTTTTTTTGTTTTTCTATCCATTCAGGAGATTTTTCCTGTTCTTTTTTTAGTTTTAAAATAAAAAAGAACGCAACAATAACAAGTGCAATGATTAAAAAAAACAGCAAAACAAGATAAATTGCTGGATTTAACCTGGCGGCAAGCGGAGAATTACCAGCTTGAAAGTCTAAATTCATGCTAAGCCCTCCAAAGTTTCTGCGATTGCAATAAGGCGTGGACAGATTTCGTATTCTGAAAGATCGCCTACAGTTACAGTATCATCGTTTTTAAGTGCGTCTTCAAAATCAGAAAGTACAGGAGAAAAATCCTGAAAGAAATCTGAAAATGGTTTTCCATCGATTTTAAGGTCTGTGTATTCCTTAAAAAGAGATGCAAGAGTTGCAACGTGACAGAATTCTTCAATGCTATCTGCAAGAGCCATAATTGATTCGTTTGCACTTTTTGCTTTTCCACTTTGCAATTCAACAGGGATACTTTGCATTTTTTCTGAAAGTTCTTTAAAAAGTTTTGAAAGATTTTTAAATGCATCTTTTATATTTTGGTGAGTTACAATCGTAAATTCAATTTTTGATTTTTCAGTTAAATCTTTTTTTGAATATTCATCAAAGTTTTCGCTGGTAATCTGTTTATCATCGATTTTTATTCCAATTACAGCACTGTCATTTTGTTCGCAGGTCATTTCAAAAGATGTAAGCACATCGCCGTATGTTTTTTCATTTTCAAGAGTAACGTCTATTTTTTCATCATTTACATAAAAATCCATATTTCTACCTTCTACCTATTTATCTATTGTTTCCTGAATTAGAAAAGTTTTTAATCGTATTTTGCTGAGATTCCAAACTGTTTAAAGTTCCTTCCATTTGACCATATTTGTTTCTTAAATCTGCTTCCTTATCATCCATTTGAGATTCAAGGTTTGCAATTTTCTTTTCGGAAGATTTTATTCTGGAATCCAGTGCAGAAGTTTTCATTGCAAAAACTCCGCCGGACTGAACATATGCGGTAAGTTGTTTATCAAGCCGGTAGCCGATTCCAGAATCGATTATAAGGTCGCCGTCGGAATCGTAGCCGAACATATTTTTAATATCTTCAAGATTTTTTTCTAGCATTGAATCAAGTTTTTTTTCGTCAATTTCAAGATAGCCACGAAGTTTGCTTGGCGTATAACCAGAATAATTTGTAGCGTTTGTTGCAATTCCAATTTGCGAAAGCATTGTAACTTCTGCATCTTCTGAGTATCTGTAACTTGCTGTAGAAGCTGTTTGCATTGCAGATTTTAAACTTGTAAGTGAGGAATCCGTTGAAAAAAGCCCAAGTTTTTCTTGTTCTTCTTTTTTTTCATCAGAAGAAAGATAGTCTAATTCTTCTATGATTTCCGGCTTATTTTGTGAAAGAATATTTATTTCTGCAACCGCCTGATTGTATTTTCCTATAAAAGTTATCAAAGCTTCTTTTGCAGATTCTGTGTCTGGTTTTATTGCGATTGTTGCTGTTTTTTCAGTTTTTTCATGAACATTAAGTGTAACTTCTGGAATAACATCATCGATTGTATTTTCAGGGCGTTTTATTGTAATGCCTTCGTATTTTATAATTGCATCATCTGCTGTTGAAATTGCATGCTGCGGAATAAAACCTCTGTTTTCATCTGGATTTAATGCTGTTACTGCGGAGATATTTAATTCTATTCCAGTATTTCGATTTTTTACAATAATGGAATCCATATTTTTAAAATCATTTACGCTAATATCAACATTAATTTCTTTTTCACTAAGAAGATTCGGTGTTGGAATGCTTTTTTCACTACCATCATTCATTTTTATAAATAAAATTTCATTTGTAGTAATTGATTCTAATTTTTCAGGTTTTACTTCTGGTTCAGCAGGTAAAGACGCGTCAACAGGCGAATTTATAATCGTTACATCTTTAAAACTTGCCGTTCCCGAGTTTGGAAAAACTGGTTTTGAACTTTGTTTGTTTAAGGCGACGGTAATATCCTGAACGTCTTGCTTTGTTATTGTAAATTGAATATGAGTTCCTGGCGTTTCTGTAACAGAAGAAGGAACTGAAAGCGAATATCCGCCGCGTGGGGGAACTGTAACAAGCCCGTCCTGAACTTTTATGTTTTCAGCAGAAATTATTGGAAGGCGAGTTTGTTCTGATTTTTCGGGCTGGATATTTCTGTAATCGTTACGGTTAGAGCCAAATTCGATTGTTTTAGGTTTTACTTTTATAATCATTCCGCTTGATTGAGCGAATGTTTTTGCATCATCTTCAAAAGTAAGACGATTTTCTGAACCTGTTTTTTGCGATTCAATTGAAAAAGTTTTTTTCCCTTTTGAAGCACCAATTACCCTAGTTTTAAGAAGTTCGCCACCACGTCTGTTTAAAGCATTTGAAAAATCTTGCAAAGAGCCACCTTTCCATCTCATTGTTACAGATTTATCATTTATCTTATATGTATACGTACCAGCTGGAACTTTTGTGTCTGCATCAAGTTCAGAAGTAAGAAAGCGGTCTGAAGTTGCCGGTTGAACTACATCTATTTTAAAAGAGTCATAAGATGCTTTGCGTGTAGCATCTGCTGTTATTGCGTATTCTTCTGTTGAAGAAGTAATTTTATTGTTAAATGGATTATCAAAAGAATAAAGGGTTTTTACGCTGTCCCTTAAATCTGTCATTTTTCTGTTAACGCTTCTCCAGGCTTCCTGTTGTGCTTTATACGAATCAAGCGTTTTTTGTTCTCGCGTAAGCGGAATACGCTCAATCTGCATAAGCTTTTCAACTGTTTCATTTGTATTATATTGGTTGGTAACACCTGGTATGTTAATTCCTGCCATAGTAAATAAAATTAAAAGAAAATCTAAACAATTTTATCAAAAAGAATACCGATTGTTTTTCTTATTCTAATTTTTAAGTCTTGAATTTCTTTTGAAGGTATCTCCTTTACAACTTGCTCAGTATTTGGATCTACAACCCTTACAACGACACTGCCAAGTTCTTTATTTACATTGAATTGCAATTTTCTACCCATAATCAGGTTTGACATATTTTGCAATTCTTGAGCATCTGCTTTTATTTCTTCTATATTCTGAACAAGATTATCAGCAACCTCAGAACAAGTTGGTGTTTCTAAAACATTGTTCAACTCAGTTTTTAAGGCTGATGTACTCTTTGTTGGAAAAACAGCATTGCTGCTCAGATTTAGGCCGTCCATGGCCAATGTCTGTCCGTATGAACTTATTGTATTCATAAGGCTTCCTCCTTGAATAAAAAAAAAGAGATGGGAGAGAGGCGCATCCCTCCCATTTCCAAAAAAAATTACATATCAAAAGACGACATCCAGCAATCTCTTGAATGCAAGTGTTTTTAACTTAAAAGTGCAAGAACATTCTGTGACTGGCTATTAGCCTGAGAAAGCATTGCAGTACCAGACTGTGTAAGAATCTGATTCTTTGTATATTCAACGATTTCTGAAGCCATATCAGTATCACGAATTCGTGATTCTGCAGCCTGAGTGTTTTCAGCAGCAATGTTTACACCACGTGCAGCCATTTCAAAACGGTTTTGATATGCACCAAGATCTGCTCGCTGCTTTGTAACATTTGTTAAAGCGGCATCAACAGCACCAAGGGTAGCATTTGCACTTTCAGGATTATCAATGTGAATTGTATCTTCTGAACCCTGTGCACCTTTAAGACCAAGAGCCTGTGCTGTCATTGTTCCAATGAAAACACGTGCACTTTGATCCATATTTGCACCAATCTGGAATTGCATTACGCTATCTGATTCTGATGCAAAACGACCAGTAAGCATATTCATACCATTGAACTGAGCCTGGCTTGCAATTCTATCAACTTCTGCAACAAGCTGAGATACTTCAACCTGAATCTGCATTCTGTCTTCATCGCTGTAGATTCCGTTTGCTGACTGAACAGCAAGTTCACGTACACGCTGAAGAATATCTGTTGTTTCAGTTAAATATCCCTCTGTTGTTTGAATGAAAGAAACGCCATTTTCAATATTTCGGCTAGCCTGGTTTAAACCGCGAATCTGTGAACGCATTTTTTCAGAAACTGCAAGTCCTGAAGCATCATCACCAGCACGGTTAATTCTTTCACCTGATGAGAGTTTTTCGATGTTTTTCATAATACCGTCATTAGAAATGCCGAGTACACGATCAGCATACAAAGAACTCATGTTGTGATTAATAATCATTTTTGTGCCCTCCATGTCATTAATCCAGAACGTCGTGTTCTGTATTCTGCCTTGTGTTGGCTAAAAAAGGTTTTTGCGCCTTCCTTTTTTAGTTCCAGACCCTTACGGCAGAAACAGTAAATTTGTTAGCAAATCCACTGTTTATACCGCCACAAAAGCTATGAGGTCACATTTTTCAAAGAACAACGTGTGCCTGAAAAACACGCTAAAACAGTATATTATTATTGTACGATTATTTTAAAAATTCTTAAAGGGTAAGAGTTTTACATAAAAAAGACCGTACAATCAGTGTATGAGGATAATACCCCATACACGATTATATTATACTATTTTGGTAAAGACAAGAATATTTATTCTTATCTTAAAAGGCTGAGTACATTCTGTGATTGATTGTTAGCCTGAGCAAGCATTGCTGTTCCTGCCTGCTGAAGTACAGAATTCTTTGTAAATTCTACCATCTGGCTAGCCATATCAGTATCGCGAATGCGTGATTCTGATGCCTGAAGGTTTTCAGAAGAAACATCAAGACCTCTAACAGCATATTCCATACGATTCTGGTAAGCACCTAAATCTGCACGCTGTTTGTTGATTTTCTTAAGACCTTCGTCGATAGTACCGATTGCACGGTTGGCTTCTTCCGGTGAGCCTAACTGGATTTTTGTTTCTGTGCCGATTTCACGGATTCCCAATGCTGTAGAAGACATTGTTCCAATGTAAACCTGCATTCTCTGATCCATGTTTGCACCAATATGGAACCACATTGAACCAGTAACAACATTTTCTCCTGTAGGCTGAGCAAATCGGCCTGTAAGCATATTCATACCATTGAACTGAGCAGAAGAAGCAATTCTATCTACTTCTGAAACAAGGGCAGAAACTTCAACCTGAATCTGCATACGATCTTCATCGCTGTAGATGCCGTTTGATGACTGAACTGCAAGTTCGCGAATTCTCTGCATAATATCAGTTGTTTCCTGAAGGTAACCTTCAGTTGCCTGAATAAAACTAATACCATTAGAAGCATTCTGTGAAGCCTGATTTAAACCTCTAATTTGAGCACGCATCTTTTCAGATACAGCAAGACCAGAAGCATCATCACCTGCACGGTTGATTCTTTCGCCGGAAGAAAGTTTTTCCATATCTTTACTGATACCGAGTCCTGTAACTCCCAGCTGACGATTAGCATACATTGCCGACATGTTGTGGTTGATAACCATAGTTTGTTCCTCCTTGGAATCTTTAGGGACAACATCCTTGCTGTCCTGAAAAAATGCAAATGGTGTATATGTTACAAGGCCACATCTACACTCATTTGCAACAGAATATATGACTTTCCCACTTAAAAAGTAGTATAGTCATAACACTTCTGCAGATAGTTTCGGAAACTATAGTTAAAAACTTTAAGAAAAAAATAAAAAATTATTTAAAATCTGGTAAAGTGTTTAATATTTGCATAAGAATTCTTGTAGCTTTTCCTCTATGAGAAATTGCATTTTTTTCGTTTGCGGAAAGTTCTGCTGCAGTTTTTTGATATTGAGGAAGAAAAAATATCGGGTCATATCCAAAACCACCAGTTCCAGCGGCATCATTTATGGAGTTTACGATAGTGCCTTCCATTGTTTCCTGAGAAACAAAAACTCTATCTTTTCCAAGATATAAAACCATAGAGCAGGTGTAATGTGCAGAACGCGGACCATTTAAAAAATTAGAATGAATGTCCTGTTTATTTTGTAATACAGAATTTAAAGATTCAATAAGAAATCGATTTTGTTCTTCCTGCGGAATTTTAGAACCATCAGGTTTTCCTTTAGGAAAATCAGGACCAGCATAACGAGCCGAATAAATGCCTGGAATTCCATTTAAAGCATCAACGCAGATTCCAGAATCGTCTGCAATTACAGGGCAGTGAACAATTTCATAAAGGGCTTTTGCTTTTATAATGCTGTTTTCATAAAATGTTTTTCCATCTTCTACAGGATTAAAGTCTATTCCTTCGTCAGAAGGTGTTACAACAGTATGAGGAAAAAGAATCTCTGACATCTCTCTTTTTTTATTTTTATTTCCAGTTGCAAGATATATTTTCATAAAATAATTTTATTCAATTTTATTTTGATAGTCTATTACTTTTAAGGCAGCACTTCTAAAAAGTTAATTCTATATTTTTAGGGATGCTGCTATTTTTATATAGTCAAACAGAATAAAAATTATCCATCGGCATTTACTTCTTTTTTTATTGATTCAGCAAGTAATTTTGCATCTTTTATGTAATTACAAATCTGGCGTTCGCAAATTCCAAGAAGTCTTGCAATTTGCTTGTTTGTTGGACAAAGTTTTATTTGATTTTTATTCAAGCATTCTGTTCGACTTTGCCACATTCTTGTATTAAATGCATATTTCTTTTCAAATTTAGATTTATTATATTCATCCTCTGCTTCAAATATTTTCTGTTGAAGTTTTAAATGAAGTCCAAAAGATTTTGCCCGACGCTCTTTAAGAAGTTCAATTTTTTCCTGTTTTTTAGAAAAACCTTTTTTTAATTCAAAAACAATGTTGTTCATTAATTTTTTAGAGATTTTACAGTATTTACTTACAGATGTAATGTGCTCATCTGTAAGATAATAACTGGATTTTAACGCAAGAATCAGAGTAGTTTTTGCTTTTTTAGATTTTACAGTATTCCAATAGAAATGAAGATTACTAGTTTCTGGAGGAGTTTCGCAAACATTATAATCATTAAAAGAGTTAGATGCATTGCAACCTTCGTAAATGTTTGTTTTACTTTCTGATTCTTCTACATTTTTAGATTCTTGAGTTTTTTCTGATAATTTTACTTTACGAGCACCTGGTACAAAACGAACTTTATGCACAAATTTAAATGCCGCTTCATCTTCTTCATATAAATTGCACAGATTTTCAAATTGAATTTTTGGAAATTGCTTAAAAATTTTTGCTTTAAAACTATTTTCTTTATTTTTTCTTATTACTGAAAGAGTTTGATATTTTAACATAGACTGAACGTATGTCTTAAATGTACATTTTTTGCCGTCAAATTTTCTTAAAAAAGAGTTCCCATATTCCAGCAAATTAAGAGTTACATCACTTAAAACATCTTCGTCGTCAGTAGAAAGATGGTAAGATTTTGGATTTTTAGACAAATCCTCCGCGATTAACCGCACTGCATCAGCCATAGATATTTCATTCGATTCAATTTGCTTTTGAATCAATGAAAAATCAAGTGTCGTTTCTTTCATTTTTTTTTGGCACTCCATATAAAAGTAATATTTTGATATTTTTTTTTAAATATTAAAAAAAACACCCTATACTTTATATACGCAAAGACTGTGCCAACACTGAATTTTACTGTTTTCTACATAATCCTTGAAAATTCTTTTACAACAGATGGAATTAAAGTTTCTAGTTTTCCGTTACAACTAAAACCTGATGCGTTTTTATGTCCTCCACCACCAAATTTTGAGGCAACAATGCTTACATCAACTTTATCTCTTGAACGAAGTCCACCAGTACAAGTTGTTTCTGTATCCTGACGTAAGAAGGCAACTGCTTCAACCCCGGAAACTGCAAGCATTGCAGAATATAGTGCGTCAGAATCTCTTCCGTTTTGCCCCCATTTTTTTGTATCTTCCATGCTTTCCCAAGTAAGAATAAGTTTACCATTTAAGTAAGGTTCTGCATGGTCAAGCAATACACCAAGAAGTTTTCGCGTAGAATATGCTTTTCCGCTTGTTATGTAGTCATAAGTTTTTCTAGGGTCAGCACCTGCTTTTACAAGACGCGAAAGGGTAACAAGAACATCTGAATCTTTTGGTGAAAGGAATCTAAAAAAACCTGTATCTGTCATTGAACCAAAAAAGATGACTTCTGCAAGTTCTGAAGGAACAGAGCCGATTAAATTTTCATAAAGAAGCTGCACAAGAATTGCTGCAGCAGGAGATGAAGAATCAATAATTGTATTTTCATTTTCCTGAACGTCGGCAGTTTTATGATGATCGATTATAAAAGTGTCTAAACCCGAAAGGTCGCCATCAATTTCGCCAATGCGTGAAATTTCGGAACAATCGCAGATGATAAGACCAGTTTTTTTTCGTTCTTCATTTGTTTGAAATTCCATTTTATCTGTAAAAAGGGAAGCATATTTTTGTATTTCGATTCTCTTAAAAGGACCTGCATTTAAAAGAATGTATGGCTTTTTAAAGTGTTCAATTATTTTAGAAAGCCCTATGCACGAAGCAACGCAGTCGCCGTCAGGTTCTTTATGACCTGCAATGTAAAAATATTCATGAGAGTCGATAAAATTTTTAAATAAAGTAAACTTTGATTGAGGTATGATATTCATTGAAAAATCCAAAAAAGCAAAATAATAGACACTTCCATTTCTATTTAATAGAAGAAAAATGCTGGAAGTGTCTGTAAAAGGGTATTAATAAAGAGATTCAAGCGTATCTTTATCGATGTCAAGTTCTGTACCATTTTCTACGTTACCCCAAGCAGCGTTCAAACGGCTTACAGGCATTGTAAGAATGGCAAACTTAAAACCACTGTCATCTTTTACAGATGTAAGGAATGGCTTTAACTTTCCACCTGGTAATGTGCGGAGTCTTAACTTTGGCATTTCGCCGTTTTCGCCACGAATCCATTTTTTAGGCAAAGTAACAGTACCTGTTCCATATTTACCTTTTTGATAGATAACAACGAAGGCATCGCGTGCTTCAAGAACTTTATAGACATTTACATATTCATAATGCATGCTGCTCCAGTTTTCTTCACTTGATTCATTGAATGCAACCGGAACTGCAAAAATGGCAGCAACAGAAACAGCCATAATAAAAAGTGCTGTAACAATTTTCTTCATATAAATCTCCTTGGAGGTTTTTAATGACCACTCTTTAATTAGATTAATCCCAGCATAATTGCTTTTATAGTGTGCTTTCTGTTTTCAGCTTCATCCCAAACACGACTTGCTGTGCTTTCAAAAACATCTTCTGTAACTTCCTGACCTTTTACAGCTGGAAGACAATGCATAAAGATTGTATTTGACTTTCCAGTTTTTTTCATTAAATCTGAATTAACCTGGAAAGGAGCAAGAAGTTTTGTTCGTTCGTCTTTAAGATTTTCTTCTCCCATAGAAACCCAAACATCAGTGTAAAGACAGTCTGCACCTTCTAATACATCCATTTTATCACTGATTTGAATTTTTGCACCTGAAACTTTTGCAAATGGTTCACAAATTTCCAATATTTTTTGATCAGGGAAGAGTTCTTTTGGACTAAAGATTGCAAAATTAATTCCAAGTTTTGCAGAAATAAGCATCATAGAGCGAGCCACGTTGTTTCTGCCGTCTCCGCAAAATGCCCATTTTAAGCCTTTTACTGTTTCAAAGTTTTCTTTTAATGTCATAACGTCGGCAAGTGCCTGAGTCGGATGAAAATCGTCAGTAAGACCATTGATTACAGGGATTCCTGAATATTTTGCAAGAAGTTCAACGTGTTCCTGCTTAAAGCCACGAAATTCAATAGCACTGAACATTCTTCCTAAAACTCTGGCAGTGTCCTGAACGGATTCTTTTCCGCCAAGTTGAATGTCATCTGTAGACATAAAAACAGGATGACCACCTTCTTCTCCAAAAGAGGTTTCAAAAGAGCTTCTAGTGCGAGTAGAACGTTTTTCAAAAATAAGAGCGATTGTTTTTCCTAGAAAGCGTTGGTGAACTTCACCACGATGTGCTTCTGCCTTTACCTGGAATGCTATGTCCAGTAATGTTTCAATTTCTTGAGGTGTCCAGTCGATCCAATTCAACAATGAACGACCTTTAAAAGGTGCTTTGAATGTTTCCATTTATTTATAGTAAATCTTTTTATTTTTGTTGTAAAGACTTGTTTTTTATATGTTTTTTAAGATTGAAAAGGAGCGGTTAAATAAAAAAAAGACCTGCGTTTGCAAGTCTTTTAGCGATGACGGGGCTTGAACCTGTGACCTACCGGATATGAGCCGGGTGCTCTACCAGCTGAGCTACATCGCCATACGTGAGAAATATTATGTATATTATGCAAAAAAATGTCAATAGTGCATACGGCAAAAATGCTTAAAACGTAACAAACAGTGTTTTAAAACGTAACAAACAATGTTTTAAAAGTTAAGCAATAGCTTTTTAAAAGTTAATCATTTTTTACAAGCGTTGAAAAACGCTGCTGAATTTATTAATATTTTACTAAAATAAATAATGTTTTATTTTTGGCGAAATGCCAGAAAAAGAGGATAAAATGGAAAAGACTATCGCTTTAATTCCTGGGGACGGAATTGGTCCTGATGTTGTTGCTGAAGCTGTAAACGTTTTGGATGCAGTTGCAAAAAAGTATGGTCACAAGTGGAAT
>CAYZXM010000056.1:0-13047 GCA_964482455.1 uncultured Treponema sp.
AAGGCGATTCTGTTTTGTAGTAAGTTATATAGCCTGCAATAATTGTTGCCTCTACATTTACTGTAAGACCTGAACTAAGATCATTTATGATAAAAGTTTGTGGCTGGTCAACCGATGTAAGATTATACGAATACTCTTTTTCGTATTCCCCTGAAAAATTAATTTTAAGTTTATAAGTTGAAGTGCTCGTTACATCTGATTTTAAGACGTTTTGCAAAACTTCTGATGGAAGTGTAAAACTAACAGATGATGAAGTAGAATTTGAACACGAACAAATCAAGAGTGAAACAATAAAACTAAAACAAAGAGAAAAAGTTATTTTTTTCATAAATACCTCTCTTCTTGTAAAAAGAATGATTTAATCGATTATAAAGCAAAAAAGGTAGTAAAGCAAATTTTTCAAAAGTTTTAATATATTAAAAAAAAGTTTAAAAACCTTGCAAAATGTTTTATAGTTAAAGTAGTAAAAAATGGAGGCTTTTTATGAATATTGATAATTTAAGCGAAAAAGTTAAGAGTGGAATGGATAAGATTTTTTCTTCTTCTAAAAAAGCATTTAAAAAAACTGAATCAACAGTAAGAAAACTTAGCGACACAAGTGTTCTAAAAGTAGAAATAAAGCAGTACGAATCTAAAAAGAAGGACTGTATACAAAACTTAGGTCTTCTTGCTTTTAATAAGTTTGAAAAAGATGAAAATGCTTCTCTTAGTGCAAGTGAGGCCAAAGTTAAATCAATTTTAGAATCTATTAAAGAAATAGAAAAACAGATAAAAACACGCGAACAGAAACTTGAAGAAATTGCCAATTCTGAAGAAGAAACTCAAGACGAAGAAGCTGACGAAGAAACCCAAGATGAAGAAACCCAGGACGAAGAAGTTTTAGATTAATTTCTTTGCAATGAAATCATTGTTAAATCGTCGTCTTGTACGTCTTCTTTAATGTAGGCGTAATAAATGTTATTCGGATTTTTAGGATTTCGTACAGGGCGACCGTTAAAACTTTCTTCTGTAGGGTTCTTTGCGTATTCGTTATAAAGCGAAAAATGTTCTTTAAGGAATCCGTCTATTGCACGGTCAACTTCTACAAGGTCTTTTGCACTTGCGTTAAGCGGTTTATAAAGGCGGAATACTTTTTCAAGTGAAGAAAGAGCAAGAATTGCTTCTTCTACAGTTCCCTTACATGTTGAAAAATCAAACTTTAACTCTTCCAATGGGGAAGGGTTGTTCTTTTTTGTAAGAATATACACTTGCTTTTTAAAAACTGCTTCTACAATTTGTTTAACGCGTTCTTCGCCAAATTCTTCTTTTTCGGCTTCGTATTCGGGGTTTCCGTATTCATCATAAATCTGCTGTCCGTTTGAATCTGTCTTTGGTTTTAATACGGCTGCAAAGTCTGGAGTGCGTAAAATGCGGCCGTTTTCTTCTATACCGTCAGTGTAAAGTAAAAGCGAATCTTTTGGTTTTAGTGTAGCTGTTTCAACCTTAAAGCCGCCTTTCATTTCCAGCATAAAGTTAGGGAATGGGCCTGCGGCCGGGGTTTCTATAAGTTCAAGTCTTTTTAATGTTTTTTGTGCGTCATCATAAATGCGGACAAAGCGGTCGCCTGCGTGGCACATGTATACGTTACCTGTTTTTGAATCGTAAAGGGTTATAATCATAGCAACAAACTTTCCCTTTATATTTAAGGATTCAAGAAAACCGTTTATTTTATATACAAAGTCTTCCAGCTTTGTGCCGTTTTTCTGGTAACTCCAGTCTTCAAAATATTTTTTATAAAGAGTTGCAACGATTGTAACTAAGATTCCAGCAGGGGCAGCGTGTCCTGAAGCATCGCATTTTATAAGAACATACCAGCGGTCATCTAGTTTTTTAAAGTCAAAGTAGTCGCCTGAAGCACCGGAAGCCCCTTTGTAATATGCAAATTCGCTTATTTTTTCATCAGAAATGCGTGAAATATTCTGTTTAAAGTTACCCGAAAGCGGTTCCAGCGAAACCATTGACTGCTGGATTGGCGTTGCTTCGTTTGCCTGTAAGTTTAATTCGCGTTCGTTATAACCTAAATCTTTTTTCATTCGGTTTACAGAGTCGCCAAGACGGCCGATTTCGTTATTCGGTAGGTCTGTAATGTCGCCTGCCAAAAGACGTTCCTTGTCGTTTTCTTCCGAGATTTCGGTTACGGTTTTTTCTAGCATTTGAATTGGTTTTACAATGCGGCCTGCAAATACGTTTGCTCCAAGAATTCCTAGTACAATCGTAACAGATGAAAGGGCAAGGACAATGTAAAGAATGTTTCTGGTAGCCTTATTTACATCGCTGATAAGGGTTTGTGTGTTTACTTTTAAGAATAAAATACCGTGAACGTATTTTCCGCTGTTTGCTGCGTTGTAAAGTACCGGGCGGTAAAAAAGATATTCTGTTACGTTTCGGTTAAACTTTTCGTCATTGTATGGCGGAATTGAATCTGTTCCTTTTTCTGAAAGGTTTAATAATTCTTTTTGAATCTGACTTCTGTAAGAAGCGTTTAATGTAGAAATTTCTCTTCTGCGTTCGCTTGTTGCTCCTTTTAATTCTGTGTTAAGAGTTGCAATTTTTTCTTCTGATTCTGCACAAAGGTTTTTAGCCTCGTCATTTAATAAAAGACAGCGGTTTGCAATGTCTTTTTCTGTGTCTGAGTTTTTTGTAAGAACAGATATTCCTGGAATTATTGTTTTTCTGTTTGTAAGTGTGTTTACCTTTTTGGTTATTTCGCTATCGTTAGAAGCCCACACGTAAAGTAAACTTGAATCTTCTGAAAGTTTATCGGTTTGGTTTTGTGTATTATTTTCGCTGACTTCACCGGTAATTGTAAGGAATTCTGCTTCTGAAAGGGACGACATCTGGTTTAATAAATCGTTAAATTCCATTGTGCTTTCATCTGCGTTTCTTAAATATGTTCTTGCTCCTGTAAATACCGAAGTTAAAAGAACGTTTACACGGTCGTGAAGTCCTTTAGAAAGGGTTCTTTCCTGTTCTTTTATCATCATCATTCCAAGACTTAAAGAAATTACAATAATAATTGCAACTACAAGGCAGATTGCAAATCCTGCAAGCGAGGTTTTAAGACTTCCGTTTCTTTTGTTTTCACTGTTTCCTGTTTTTTCTGACTGCATAAGAAGTCCTCCACTTTTTAGTTCTTGTACGATTTTTTTTGTTGAATATATTTCACGATAATTTTTAAAGAATGAGAATAGAAATACAATTGAAGCAAGTATAAAAAATACAAGGGCTGCAATTAGCACAATGTAGCCTGCAAAAATTGAATGGCTGTACTTTTTTTGAACTGCTTTCCATGCAGGTGTGTATTTATATTCTGGTTCAATTTGAACTGTTCCGTTTTCGCTTATATTTAATGCTTTTGTTTTTGTGCGGAAAAAACCACGGGAAGAATGAATAAGACCGACATAGTAAGAGCCTTCTTGAATTTCACTTCCAAGATTGATTCCTGTGATTTTTGTGTTTGTAACTTTAAAGTTCTGTGCATTTTTAGAGATTACTATGTCGTACGGTTTTTTACCGTTGGAATCAATTATTATTGTATTTACATTGCCGTCGTATAAAAAGTCGTTTCCTGTAATTTCAATGGAAATATCGCCGAATGTAGAAACGTTTTCTTTTATAGAAGTAATGTATGTGTGCGGTACATATTTATTTAGAATAATTGGAAGTCGTTCTTCTTTTCCTTTAAGTCCTGCCTGGTCAATTGCACATACAGAAAGGATATAAAGTCCGTTCCTTTGATTTTTAAACGTAAATATAGGGGATTTTACATTTGTTTGCGTTTGCGTAATTTTACGGTTAAGAGCTTTTTCGTTAGACTCTAAAAGATTAGTTATAAAATCTTTTTGTTCCTGTATTGTTGTTTTTGTTTTATTAAGCGGAGTAGAACAATATTTTTGCGGTATTTCGCTTACTTTTACAAGTGAGTAAGAATAACTTGAAATATCGTTATCCTGTGGATTTTGTTCCCATTGAACTGAACTTGAATTTGAAGAAAGAAAACCTGCTTCATCTATATTTTGAGTTTTAAATACAACTTTTTGCGGAGGCGTTAAATCAAGATTATATTCTGCCTGTGCTATTTCTGAATAATTTCCTGCGTTATCAAGAACTCTTACTTTTAAATACCAAAGTCCTTCGCTTTCGGCGGTAAGGTTTAGAGTTCCGTTTTGAATAATGCTATTTTCATTTTTTTGTGGAATTATATCTTCGTCTTTTGACCAGCTATAAGTGTAACCTTGAATGCCCGATGTATCTTCCGGAAGTTTTATTTTGTACGTTACTTTTGTGTTTTTTGTGCGAGTTCCAGTTTTATATTTTTCTGCTGTTATCTGTGCTTTTGAAACATATTTATCCTGTGTAAGAATGTCTATGTATTTTTTTCCATTTGAATTTTCACTTTGATATAAAAAGCCTGGTTCATTTTTATTTATGACAAACGAAGAAAAAGAAAAATTATTTTTGCCTGTTGTAAGTTTTGTTTCTTCCCAGCTGACTTTTCCTTTTTTTGCAAGGTAAATCTGTTCAAAACCTGTTCTGTTATCAGTCCAATGAACAAAAAGATTGTTGTTGTAAGTAAAAATACCTGCTTTTCTGGAGTTTCCACGTGAAGTAATAACGTCTACACTTTCTAAAAGTATTTGATTATCTTTAATTTGTTCAAACCAAATATCAGAGTTTTCTTTTCCGCTCTCTTTTCTTTCCCAAACAAGATTTAGTTTTCCGTCTGAATAAAGAATGAACGGGCCTTGGTTATCATATTCAAAAAAACTTCCCTTAAGAACAGAATCATCGCCTGTTACTAAAGTTGCTTCGCTCCAGGTTTTTCCGTTATTTTCTGATTTAGAAAGATAGATTTGATAAGTATTTCTGTTTTTTTGTGAATATTGTGCCTGAAAAACAAGATATTCTGCATTTTCTGAACTGCACATAAATGGCGAAAAAGAGTTTGGCATAGCTGAACTTTGAAAAGTATCCGTAAAATTAGACCAAACTGTTCCATTTTCTGAAACTGCGTGCGTTATATAAAACTCGTGAAGATGTAAAACTGAATCCGTTTCTTTTGAGCGGGAAGCAAACATTACAAATTTTCCGCCCGATGTTGCAAAAATACGCGGAGAAAGTAGGCCTGAATCTAAAACGGAAATGTCTGTTTTTTTTATTTTGCTTTGCGAAAAGTTATTTACATCAAAAGAATAAATGCTAAAAAGCTGGTCAGAGGCTTGAACGGCAATTACAACAAGCCCTTTATTATTCATTGCAGCAGAATAAAGTTCCGGGATTTCTTTTCCGGCGTATTCAAAAGGGCCAGCAAATCTAGTTAAAGATTGTTCGTTCTCGGCAGAATCTAAAAACTGTGCAGATAGGTAAATTGTATTCGTTTTTTCATCAATTTCCTGCCAGAAAGAAACTGTTTTTTCATTGTTTCTTGCGGTTTTAGGAAATGCTGAATCGCTAGTTGAAATTTGCTTTTGCGGATTCCACCAGAAATCTTTTGCAAAAACGACTGAACAAGCAGAAGAAAGCATAAAAAAAGAGAATAAAAAAAATCGCCTTAAAAATAATAAATTATGAATCTGTTTAATTTTTTTTATCATAAACCTAATGCCCTTTCTACACGATTCTTTAATTTTAAAAGGTTATCCGTTCTGTTTGCGGGGTTTTTCCACATTTCAGAAATTATTTCTTCTGCCATTTCGTAACGGTTAGAAGAAACAAATTCAACTGCCTCATTATATCTGTCGGCATAATTTGAATCTTTTGTGTAAACTTTTGTTTTTAATCTTGAACTTATTTTTGTTCGTAACGTTTTATATTCTGCATTTGAACTATCTGTTGCGATTGCCTGGTTAATTTTTTGGAATGCATTTTGATAATCTGCATTGTTATAAAGCCGTTGTGCTTCATTAGCCAATGCTTGTGCTTGCTTTTTTACTGCCGGGTCAAGAGGGCGTTTTCGCTTTCCGAGTGTGTATTCAATTTCAAGGATTGTCTGTTTTAAACCAGGGTAATTTGGTTTTATTTCTGCAAGGTCAGAAAGGTCAGAGTATGCCTGCAAAAGTTTATTTGTGTCAACTGTGTTCTTTGTTGCTTCCGCCGCACTTTCTTTTGCCTGCGTAACCCGGTTCTTAAAGTTTATTTCAAACTGTTCAGGGTCTTTAAACTGCTGAATTTCTAGGCGGAGTTTATTTGCTTCACGGTTTCGCGGAACAATTGAACGTATAATTTCAAGCGTTTTAAGTGCTTCGTTAAAGTTTTCTTCTGCTTCAACAGTGTTTCCTTTTTTAGAAAGAGATTTTCCTTTTTCAAAACTTTGTTTTGCACTTCGTATCATCTGTGAAAAATCGCGGTAAAGCGAATCAGACGGTAGAACTTCGCGGCCGTTGTTTGCGTCTAATGCGTTTTCTACAATTTTAAGCATATTTGTAATTTCAACGTTTTCAAAGTCAAGGAATACAACGTTCCATCTTTCTTGTGCCTGGTTCAAAAGCTGCTGCGATTCTGCGTAGTTATCGTTATTAAATTCAACGGTTGCTTTTGAAATTAAATCGTTTACTTCTTTATCAATTATTGTTTTTTGGTTTTCAGAGATTTCAGAAAGAAGTTTTTCTATATCCTGATGAGATTTTTTTGCAAATGCTTCATCGTAATTGTTTCTTAAAGATTCATCGTATAATTCAATTGCTGTGTTTGCCGCATTTCTTGCTTCGTCAAACTTTCGCTGCCTAAAGAACTTTCTTGCGTTTTCATAATTTTTGTTTCCGTCGGAAATGTTCTTTTCGGCTCGTCTAACTAAAATGTTACATTCTTCTGTTGTTTTAGAAATACTTAAAAGTATTGAATCAAGTTTTAAAATACTTTGCTTTATTAAAGAAGTCTGCTCGCTGTATTTTTCCTGATATGGTCCTGAAAGTTTTTCTAAGCCTAAGTTTAATGCGTTTTTTGCTTTTGTTATGTTTTTTTCAAGTTCATTGATTTTTTGTAATGCATTTTTAGGGTATCGCCTTTTCATACCGTCTATAACAGAGCCGTCTAAATCTTTTTGAATTTGATTTTTTAAGTTTTCGTTTTCAGTTTCTGCCAAAGTGCCTGCTTTTACATAAAAATCTGCAAGTGTTATGTAAAAATCTGCTGAAAGGGTTTTGCAGTAATCATTAAAAGAAGAAATATAACCATCGTACACACTAGAAATTTCCTGCCATGCGATAACCCTGTCTTCTATTTTTATTCCGCTCGTATTGCTTTTTTCTATGGTTTTTCCAACAGCAAGCATTTCATTTTGTTTATAAAGTTTTTCCTGATATTCTTTTGCCCAATTTGAGTTTTCGTTGGAGTTCTTTTCTACGTCTTCTTTTATAGTATTTAATTTCTGAACTGATTTTAAAATCGTTTGTGCATAAACTGGTCCTTCTATAATTGACTGTAAAGGATTTTCTGGCTCTTTGATTAAAGAAGAATCTGTTTTAATTTGTGAAATTTTAAGAGCATTATCAATAAATTTTTCTGTGTAAAAAGCAATGTTTATAAGATATTCAAGTGAAAGGTCATAATTTTGGTATGGTTTTTCAAAACCTTTTCCATCTTTTGTTTTTAAAAGAGAATAAAGGCCGTTTACACTTTTACAGGTTTTTCCAATTGCCTGAAGTTTTAATAGTTCTGCTTTATTAGGAAGCGTTTTTTCCTGGCTAAAGTTTTTTACAGGATTCTTTTTAGAAAATTGCACGCAAAGGTCGTTTAATGCGTTTTTGCTTGCTTCTTTCATTTGTTCTGTATAAACGTTAAAAACTCCGTCTAAAACGCCAAGAACGCCATGTTCAACGCTTGTTGTTTCATTCCAGCCTAGAACAACGCCTTTTGCAAGCGACGGGTATTCGTCTCCGTGTAAAAGAGTTGACTGTGTTTCTTCTTTTTGTGCTTTTCGTTTTTGTTCTGCTGGGGATTTTATAAATGCAGTCTGCTCTTCAAGTTTTAGACCAAGTTCTATAAATATGTTTCTGTAGTCTGCGTATTCTGTAAATATATTTTTTGCGTTTTCAAAAGCATTTTGAATTGCACTTTGGTTTTCGCTTTTAAGTGCAGTTTCATAAGAAAGAGATGCACTTTCTAGTTTTGAATAAAAGTTTTCAAAAAGTGCTATGTTCTTTTTTGCTTCGTTTACGATTGAATCTACTTCGCTAAATACTTTTTCACTTGCATATTCAGAAGAAAAGTTTTCATAAAGAATAGCAAAACCTTCTTCTGCTTTTTTTAGGGCGTCAGCATATTTTTTGCTTTGAATTAATTTTTCTGTTTTATTTTGAATTGCACTGTATTGGCGAACGGAAACAAGGTAGTTTGTATCTTTTACAATTTCAAGGCGAGGATCATCTGGGTTTATTTCTAGCGAAAGAATTTCATCGGTAAGTTTTTTAATGCGTACATCAATTTCTTCTGTGTCTTCTTCTGAACTGTTTTTAATAAGACTAATAAGTTCTTCTGCAAGTTTTGAGTATAACAATCTTGAATTTAAGATTTTTTTATAGCGTTTTTGTACTGCATCAAATAGTTCAGGGTTTTCATTTAAAAACTTATTAAGTTCAATAAGAGCCTTATTAAAATTTCTTTTTTGAGGGTCGTCTATAAAGCGGTCAATTTCTTTTAAAGACATTACGTTTTGCGTTTCTGTTTCTTCTTTAGAAAAAACAATTGAAAGAGAAAAAATCATTATAAAAAATACAAGAATCTTTTGTTTCATCTTAAGAAAGGTCGCAAATACGATTTTTTACAAAAACTTATACCAACAAATTCTTTTTCGGTATATATTGTAATGAGTTAAGAAAAAAAAACCGAGTATATAAATATGAAGAAAAGTTTGTTTTTTTTAACATTGATTTTTTTCTCATTTTTTTGTTCTAATATTTTTGCATTAGATTACACAGAAATTTCTTCATCACTTTCTAATTTTTTTGATTCTCTTTATGGTTCAAATGAGGGAACGACAGGGTTTCGCTCTCTTTTAATTCCAATTGGCGGACGTTCTGAAAGTATGGGCGGCTCGTGTACGGCTTCTGCAACTGATGTAAGTTTTATTGACTACAACCCTGCCATTTCTGCAAGTTTGAACGAAACAGAGATTGCGTTTTTTCATAATTCATGGATTGCAGATTCAAGTATGGAAACGCTTGCTTTTACAACTCGTTTTAATAATCTTGGACTTGCGGCAAAATTAAGTTGCTTTTACGTTCCGTTTACAGAATACGATTCTTTTGGAAGTCGCGTTGCTGGTAGTTACTATTCTGAAACAACTGGCGTTTTAAATGCCTCCTATAACTTTTTTTCAGGCTACACGTTTAAAGGGCTAAGTGCTGGCGTTTCGTTAAAGGGTGCATGGCGGTCAGTTCCTGATTACACTGACGATAACACTGGTAGCATAATTTCTGATTCCGGGCTTGAGCAGTCTGCTCTTGCAGTTATGGGAGACGCTGGGGTTCTGTTTCAGTTTAATGCATTAAAGTTTTATTCATCTTCGGATGCTAACTTTAAAATTGGTTTAAGCATTACAAACTTTGGTGCAGCATTTACTGGTTTTAAAAGTGAAGACGGTGTTACATTGGATGACCCACTTCCTTCTACTGTTGGGCTGGGGCTTTCTTATCAATTTGTACGCCCAGTAACTGTTTCATTGGATTTTAGGCAGCCACTTAACCTTTTTGATTTTTCAGAATATCAGATGTTTTATGCAGGAACAGGGCTTTCTGTTGAAATTACGGAGTTTTTTACATTCCTTTGTGGTTTTCAGTTAAAAGGTGCAAATCCTCGTTTTAGTATTGGTGGGGAAGCGATTGTTTCAAAATTAAAATTAAATGCAAACTACACTTTAGACCTGACTTCTTCGCTAAATCCAATAAATCGTTTTAGCATTTCTGCTGCTATTCTTTTAGGTGATAAGGGTAGGGCAGAAAAAAATGAAAAGGTAAGAAGTTTGTACAACGAGGGAATCTATTACTTTGCACAAAAAAAATACGATATGGCCATTCAAAAATGGAATGAAGCATTAAAGATTGACCGCTTTTTTGATCCTGCTAAAAACGGAATAAAGATTACTAACAGTTACAAGTTAATGCTTGAAAATATCAGTAATCTTTCTTCTACACGAGAAAATAAATAAAGCAACTAATAAAAGTGTTATTTTTTCCTGCTGAAAATACGGAAGTTCAGCCATGGGAAAATCTGATGCTTTTCTTCTAGTTTTGTAAGCCATTCTGTACTTACTGTGTTAGAGCCTAACGCATCAAATACCATTGTAAAATCGTTTATGCTTTGTATAAAACGCATTCGGGCATATTCTGGAAAGATTCCATATTCAATCATCTTTACCCAACCTGCACTTTGAGCAAAAAAGAGTTCTCTTGCACCAAGGTTTAATAAGCGAGGTTTAAGTCCTGTGTCAGTAGGGAATCTATCTGCAAGGTCAACCATGCGTTCACTTGCTTTTCGTACAAATTTCATCATCCAGTTATTTTTGTTTGAAAGTAAGTATTCGCCGTAGCCAACACCACTTATTGCACCGTAATATGGTTCAATTTTCTGTAACTTATATGCTTCGCTAACGTAACTTTTTGGTGTATCAAGTACAACAGGAGCATTGCAGAACTTTCTTAAAACAGATTCAAGCCAGGTTGTGCTTTCAAACCATTTTTCGCTTAACTGGGTAATATTCATAGTAACAACAAGCGAAACATCTTTAAATTCTGTGTCTAAGTCAGAAACAATGTCTTCTGCATTATTAACCAAAGTTACAATATCACCAACAAAATCATATGCATCTTTTTCAACTTGTGTTAATGCATCGCTTGAAGAATAAATATTTTCGTTTTCATTAAAAGGCTGAACTTCTGGGTTTTTACCTTTGTTCCAGTATTTATAACCAGATGCAAAGCGAGGTGTTCCTTTTTTTACAAATGGTTCAATAGTTTTAGCATCTAAAGAAAAAAGCACATCGCAATTTTCAGAACGATAAACATTGTTGTGTATATATCCTTCATCTCCTTCGATTTTTTCATCAGATGTACTGTCGCGGCCGAATGCAATAACTGAATTATCGAATCTTGCCGGATAAAAGATACCCTGAACAGGTTCAATGGTGCTAAAAAGGAAACTTTGTGTTCCTAAGATTGTGTAATTAATATTATAGTCATGAAGTACGTTTTCAACAGTTTTGTAGTAACCAAGTTCAGGAAGCCAAAAGCCGTTCGGCATATCGCCAAAAAAACTGCGGAATGCAAAAATACCTGCTTCAACCTGAGCAGACATAACTTCATACATATCAGTATAGAATGGAAGATAAATGTCTGTTGCACATGTTGCAATAAGTTCAAGCAAGCCCTTTTTCTTAAACTCTGAAAACTTTTTTATAAGGCGGCGTTCGTATTTTTCAAAATCACGTTTATCATTTTCTGTTCTTTCAAGACATTCTTTTGCAACTTGTAAAAGTTTTTCGTTTCCGCTTAATCTTGTAAGTTCTGATTTTCCGAATTCTATTTTTTTATCAAGCCATTCAATATATTGATTTTGAACTTCTGGATCTTCCAATAGTGTGCATAAAACTGGAACTAAAACCAAAGATAATTTTACCGGGAGTTCTTCTTTTTCAAACTTTTCAAGCATTCTTACTAATGGAAGGTATGCGTTTGAAATTGATTCAAACAATTGACTTATAGGAGCTGCATAAAGTTCCTTTTCGTCACCAGTATGTTTAATATATTCTTGTGTAGTGTTAAGAATAATAAGCAATTTCTTCTCTGCCATTTTTCTTTCCCATCTTGTTTTGTTTTCTTTTCTACGAGAATGATTCTCTGTAGTTTTTATAATGTTTGAGCAAAAGCTCGTTCATTCCTGAAAGTTTCATAATCTTGGAAATATTTCCAAGCTCTTCTGGTTTTAATTGTGCAAATCGTTCCAACATTTTTGGTTTTTCTATAACGTTTGAAGACGCAAGTATGTCTACGATATTATCAAGATTAAAAAGAAGGTCTATTCTAAAAAAACGACAGTTTTGCGGTAAAAGAACATACTGACCTTCGTCTTGTTTAGAGATGTGGATTTCAAAAAATTCATCAGGCTTAATCTGGTCTTTTTCAGAAAAAGAGTTGACCCTAAGTCGCATCTGGCTGATAAATGCTTTATCAAGAGAAAGTTTATCTGCTTCGCTTATGTTCCAATAAACAAATGCCCATGCTGGATTCTGCAGTACAACTGCAACTTCTGTTTGATTATACGCTCTTGCTGTGAGAATGTTTTCTGACTGTTCCTGCTCATCATCGTCATCAGAAAGAATCATATCTTCTTTTTCAATCTTTTGTGATTCTTCGTAGACTTCTATTATTTCTTCAATAAGAAAGTTCCTGTTAAAATCTGCTGGAACATCAATGCCTTCCTCGTCCGCAATTTTTACAAGTTCTGCAAATGAAAGAGTTTCTAAATAAGCACGGCTAAGCACAACTTTTTTCATAAAATAATAATCTAAAAAATTGCAATATTAGTCAATAATAAAAAAGATTAAATGTAAGATTAATCGTATTATGTTTCTTGCTATATATATGATAAAAAAAACTTTTTCTTGAAATATGGTTTTTTTTTCACTAGAATGAATTTAAAAATCTAAAACAAAGAAGGAATAATAAATGGCTCGTACACATTATATCGCTGGTAACTGGAAAATGAATACTTCAAAAGCAGAAGCAGTTGCTTTGGCAAAAGACCTTGTTGAACAGTTAAAAGGAAAAACAAATAAATTTATGATTGGTGTTCCTTTCGTTTATCTTGATGCAGTTGCTCAGGTTGTAAAAGGTTCAAATATCATTTTGGCTGCTCAGGATTGTGCTGCAACTTCAAATGGTGCTCACACTGGTGAAGTTTCTACAACAATGCTTAAAGATATTGGTTGTCAGTGCGTTATTTTAGGTCACTCAGAACGTCGCCACGAAATTGGTGAATCTGATGAATTGATTAATAAAAAAGTTCGCAAGGCTT
>CAYZXM010000057.1:0-11618 GCA_964482455.1 uncultured Treponema sp.
TTTTACATTTATACATCTTTAGATTTATGATATATTCACCTTATGAAAAAAGACAAAATCTTGAATTTTGAAAATCACATTGAAAAGAATCTTAAAAAAAATGGATTTGATTTGTCTTGTTCCCGTGCTGGTGTTGCTGTTTCTGGTGGTGCAGATTCAGTTTCCCTTTTTATATCATTAGCACATATTTGTAAACGAAAAGGAATCCCTCTTTATGCCGTAACGGTAAATCACAATATCCGCAGTAGCGAAGAAAGTTCTGGCGATGTTCAGTTTGTTCTTAATTTGGCAAAAGAACTTAAATCTTCTGGATACGATGTTCATATTTGTGTAAAAGAAATTCTTAAGGGCGAAGTTTTTCGCGTGGCAGAAGAACGTAAAAACGGTATTGAAGAAGCGGCTCGTTTTTTAAGATACAACGCTTTTTTAGATTTTTACAAAGAAGAAAAACTTTCTTTTATTGCTTTGGCACATAATAAAAACGATCAGATAGAAACTTTGCTTATGCGGTTTTTGCAGGGAAGTGGAAATTCTGGTCTTTGTGGAATAATGCCTTCTAGAGATTTTTATGTAAGGCCGCTTCTTGATATATCTCGTTCTAAAATAGAAGAATATCTTTTGGAACAAGGTTTTTCTTGGCGAACAGATTCAACTAATTTTGATGTTAATTACACAAGAAACAGAATCAGGCAGAAACTTATTCCTTTTTTAAATGAAAACTTTCCTGGTTTTGAAAAAGCCCTGCTAAATGGTGCAGAAAAAGCATTGCAAGACGAAAACGCTATTAATTCTTTACTAAAAAAAGATTTATGGTCTGTTACAAAAAAAAATGAAAAAGTTACTCAAGTTGAATGTTCGCTAAAAGAATTTTCTAATCTTCCTTTAAGTATAAAAAGAAGACAGATTTATTCTGCGTTGGATTATTTTGCTTCTTCTTTAAAAAGAGTTTCGTTTGCCTTTATAAACGAGTTTATTTCTTTAGTTGATTCAGTTTGTTCAAAAAAATCTTTGTGTCTTTCTTTTAATAATAAAAATGCGATTGAAAAATATATTCTTGATTTTTGTTTTTGCATTGAATGTAAAAAAAATCCTAAAACTAAAGAAGATGATTTTGTAATAAAGATTAAAAAAAATAATTTTGTAGCGACTGAAATATATTTTTTTGTTATAATTGAAAGTGATATGCAGTTTTCTATTCCTTTTGGCTCTGTGTGTGCAAAAATGAATAAAGATGGAAAATCTGCAAAAGTAACTTTTTCTACAGAAAAAGACATTGTTATTTTAGAAAGTGTTCCTGTTCCATTTTGTGTGCGTAATCGCGAATTGGGGGACGTAATAAAAACCGCTTTAGGCTCTAAAAAGGCGGTTTCGGATATTCTTTCTGACTGGCATGTTTCATCTAAAGAAAAAGAATTAATACCGATTGTTCAGGAACTTTCAGGAAAGAATCAGGAAATTATTGCTGTTTTGGGAAGTTTGCACGGTTTTAAAAATTGGATTGTAAAAAACTGTGATTTGTAAGATTTTGTTTTAATATAAAGGAAGTTAAGGGAAGTTTTAATGAAAAGAAATTTGTCTTTTTCAATCTTTTTTTTATTTTGTATTTTTTCTTTAGAAGTTTTTGCCCAAGATGTAGTGGGAGATTTTACTGTAGAAACTTCTGGTAAAAGTTCTGTACTTTTAAAAGCAAACAGAAAAACTGCACTTAGACTTTTAAAACTTTCAGAATCGTATCTTTCTTCTGCTGATTATTTAAATGCTCTTTCTAAAGCAGAACTTGGTTTATCTTATGATTCAGAAATTGCAGATTTGTGGTATGTTATGGCCAGTGCAAAAATGGGGCTGGGTTCTACTCGTTCGGAAGTTCTTTCGCTTGTAACAAAATCTCTTACACAAGGCGAATGGGTTGACTATAACCGCGATGGTGCCCGCATCCTTTATGCTGATCTTTTGTGCGATACAGGCCGATATAGTCAGGCTATTGGAACTTTAGATTCAGAGCCTTTTATATATTCTTCTGATGCAGAATTTATACGCAGTAAGGCATATTATCGTATGCGAACTGATGAATCTGTTAGTAAGGCTAGGGATAAAATAAACGCTGCAAGAAGAATTTATCCGTTAGATAAAAGGTTTCCAACTCTTTTTTTTAAGTATGAATATGATTTTTTGCGTTCACAAAGTTTTTTAAATGATGAAGATGAAAATCTTCTTGTTAAAAAAATTGCAGAATCGTTTGTTTCTAAAATGCCAGAATATGATAATCCTAATGCAGAATTAGAAATCTATTCTGTTTATTTTGCTCCTTTAGAAAAACAAACAAGGCTTGCACAGGCGTTTTCTTCGCATGGATTAAAACATCCGCTTTATGCTGTTATTGCGTTAAAATGTGGTCTTATGACTGAACAGGAAGCATGGGACTATTTTTGCACTTTTGCAGATGAAGCAGTTTTTCAAAATGCTCTTTATGATATGCTTTCGCTTATAACGGATAGCACTGTTATAGAATCTGTAAAAGAGCATTTAAATGCTTTTTCTGGAACTTTAACTTTTGACACGGATTATGACCTTGAACCGAATCTTTTTGTAAAATACGAACGAGGAAGGCCTTCTAATTTTTTATGGGATAAGGAAAACGATGGAATTGTTGAATGGAAATGCGAATGCGATTTTGGTGTTCCTGAATCTCTTTTTTTAACTCAGGGAAATGTAAATCTTTATTATGAAAACTTTCCTTCTATAATAAAGGCGGTTTTTGAATCTGAAAAAATAGCCGCTGGCGAAGCAGTTTTTAGCCTTCCTGCAGAATCGTTTGAATGGTCGCCATTTTCTGTTGTGCAAGACGAATTTATTTTTAATCGTTTTGATTTTTCTTTTTATGTTCCGCAAGTTTTATTCGATGTTAAAGATTTAGATGAATCTTTGCTTTTAAAAAATTGTTCTGGTTATGAAATTGCGTCTAATGAACGACCAGGTGCTAGAATCTATTTTTCTGTTTTAGATGGAGTTCCGCAAACTGCAGAATATAAAGTAAATGATAAGGTTTATGCAAAAGCCCAATTTGCAAATGGCTTTCCGGAATTTCGTTCTGTAGATAATAATGATGATGGCATTTTTGAAACAGTTGAAACATTTGCTCTTGATTCAGAAAATTCAATGCACAGAACAAAAGAAGAGCAAGAACAAGTGATGACGAATCTTTTTGGCAAGGCTGTTTCTGATAGCGGTCTTTATTTAAAAATGATTCAAATTGATTCAAATGCGGATACAATTCCTGATTTTTCAGAAGAATATCTTGCTTTTGGCGGAAAAATCTCTAGTTGGGATTTTGATTCTGATTCAAAATGGGATTTGCGTTATAAACTTTATCCTAAAGAAGATTCATCTAGTCCTCTTATTGAAGATGCTCAGTTTTATACAAGTCCTGAAAGAAAAATTGTTACGGTTACTTTATGGAATCATATTCCGGTAAAAGTTGAATATGAAAAGCAGTTTTTTCCTGTAACGCAAGGTGCCTCTGATTCGTTTTATTGGGTAGGACAGGAAGGCGATGCAGAAGATGAAAAGTTTGTTCTGGAAAACTTTAGTTCAACTACAGAACAAGGAAAATGCGTTCTTCTTGAATCGAAAAAATCAAGAATCCAGGTTGTAAAAATTGATAAGAATATTTTTGCAGAAATTATTTCTGCGTATGACGAATCTTTGTACGGTAAAGAAAATGAATAGATTTTTTTCTTTGTTTCTGTTTTTTTTAATGTTTTTTTCTGGGTGTTCAACTTTCAGGCAGCCGAAAGATGTTTTTTCTATGCCCGATTACACAGAAGAAGATGTTCGCAATACAGAAATTGAACGAATAAAAAAGATTTCAGATGAAAATCTTGAACTTGCATTATGGCGTGCCGCTCTTATAAACGAAGAGTCTCTTATTGATGAATATTCTTCGCTTCTTTTTAAAAAGTTAGAGACTTATATTTCAGAAAAAAAACTGTTTGAAGCATTGTCGTTATACAAAACGTTAAAAACGTGCAATTGTAAAGATCTTTCTTTACTTTCTGTTTCCCAAAAACAACTTTATGACGAATATTTTAAGGTTCTTCCGTCTTTTTTTAAAGATGAAAAGTTGCTTCCAAAAACGATTCAAAATTGTATAGATGCAACTGTTACAATTTGGGTAGATAAAGGAATTGCAGTTCATAACGGCGTTGGCTATGCAGACAGGGTTCTTGGTTCTGGCTTTTTTATTGATAAGCGTGGCTATCTTATAACAAATCATCACGTTATAAATGATGTTGTAGACCCAAAATATGAAGGATATTCACGGCTTTATATAAAACTTGCTTCGGATCAGGAAACTAGAATTCCTGCAAAAGTTATTGGCTACGATTCTGTTTTGGATTTAGCACTTTTAAAAGTTGAGATTGACCCGCCGTTTATTTTGTCTCTTGGTTCAAGCCAGGACCTTGCAATTGGGGACAAAGTGAGTGCAATTGGAACGCCTCTTGGTTTGCACGGAACTTTAACCAGCGGAATTGTTTCTTCTGTTGATAGAAAACTTTTTACTACTGGTTCTGTTTTGCAAATTGATACGGCGGTAAATTCTGGAAATTCCGGCGGTCCGTTAATTGATTCTCAGATGAAAGTTCAGGCAATTGTTTTTGCCGGCATTATGCAGTATCAGGGCTTAAATTTTGCGATTCCTGTTGAATATTTAAAGCAGGATTTACCGTTTCTTTTTAATGGTGGAAAAAGAAAACACGTTTGGATTGGCACATACGGTCATACAAAAAAGATTAATGGGAAAAAAGCTGGTCTTGATATTCAGTACGTAATGCCTGGTGGAATTGCTTTTCGTGCAGGTCTTAAAAAAGGGGACGTTATTACAAGCATAGATGGAAAAAATATTTATACAATCGATGATGCTCAAGACGTTCTGCGTAATTTTTCGGAAAAATCAATAGTTCAATTTTCTTATGTACGCGATGAAAAAAAGTATTCTGTGAATCTTTATCTTGAGGAACGACCTTTGCAGCCTGGTTATGAAATTTATAAATCGGATATGCTTTCTTCTTCTTTTATTCCGATTTTTGGCCTTGAACTTACTCCAAGTTCTTCTATGAATTCAAGACGTTACACAGTTTCGGATGTACTAAAGGGAAGTATTGGAGATGAATCTGGTTTTTCTGTTTTGGATCCAGTTTTAATAGATAATGTGGAATTCAGTCAGGAAAATGATGCAATTTCTGTAACAATGAGTACCCGCAAAAAGAAAAAGGGGTATCTTGATATAACATTTAGGATGGGGTCTTCTTTAGACAGTCCGTACTATTTTTAAAAAGGAACGAATATGGAAATGAAGTATAAACGCAACTTTTGCATAGTTGCACACATTGATCACGGTAAATCAACTTTGTCAGACAGACTTATTCAAAAATCAAAGATTATTGATGAACGCAAAATGACGAATCAGATTCTTGATAATATGGATATAGAACGAGAAAGAGGAATTACAATAAAAAGTCAGGCGGTAACAATTCCTTATCATGCAAAAGATGGAAATGATTATGAGCTGAACTTTGTAGATACTCCGGGGCATGTTGACTTTTCATACGAAGTTTCCAGAGCAATTGCTTCTTGTGAAGGTGCTTTGCTTTTAATTGATGCAAGCCAAGGCGTTGAAAGTCAGACTGTTTCTAATATGTATATGGCTTTGGAGCACGACCTTGCAATCGTTCCTGTAATTAATAAAATCGATTTACCAAGTGCGGATATTCCTGCCTGCCGTGAACAGATTGCAAAAGAATTAGGCTTGGACGATAGTCAAACTCAGCTTGTTTCTGCAAAAACTGGTGAAGGTGTTGATGAACTTTTAGAGGCAATTGTAAAATATTTTCCTTCTCCTACGGGAAATCCATCTTCTCCATTACAAGCATTGATATTTGACTGTCATTATGACGTTTACCGCGGTGTTGTAGTTCATGTGCGTGTAAAAGAAGGTACTCTTAAAACTGGCGATGTAATTAAAATGATGAACACTGGTCTTGAATACAAGGTTGAACAGTGCGGAGTTTTTAAAGTAGATTACGAAGAAACTGGAAAACTTGAAGCAGGCGATGTAGGTTACATTATTTCTGGAATAAAGACTGTTTCTGATATTAGCGTTGGCGATACGGTTACAGGCGTGCAAAATCCAGCGTCAGAGCCACTTGCTGGTTTTAAGGAAGTAAAGCCTGTTGTTTATTCTTCAATTTATCCTATGGATTCAAACGATTATGAAGAATTAAAGAGCAGCATTGAAAAACTTAAATTAAATGATGCAAGTCTTGTTTACGAAAAAGATAATTCTATTGCTTTAGGAAATGGTTTCCGCTGTGGCTTTTTGGGGCTTTTGCATTTGGAAATTATTCAGGAACGCTTAGAACGCGACTACGACCAGGCAATTATTTTTACGGCTCCGTCTGTTCGCTACAGGGTAACCCTTACAAATGGCGAAGAAACTTTTGTTGATAATCCAAGCGAATATCCGCAGGGAAGACTTGCTTCGGCAGAAGAACCATATATCAAGGCAAGTATTATTACTCCGGCAACATTCTTAGGCTCGCTAATGGAATTGTGCAAACAAAAGCGTGGCGAACAAACAAATATGCAGTATCTTGACGAAAAGCGTGTTGAACTTACTTATGAAATGCCACTTTCAGAAGTTCTTTTTGATTTTTACGATAAGTTAAAAAGTTACAGCCGCGGTTATGCTTCTTTTGATTATGAAGTAATTGGCTACAGGCCTACTGAACTTGCAAAAGTTGATATGCTTTTAAATTCAAAACCTGTTGATGCTCTTTCATTCCTTTGTTATAAGCCAAGTGCGGCAGAACGAGCAAGAAAAGTGTGCGAACGGTTAAAGAATGAGATAAGTCACCAGCAGTTTAAAGTTGCAATTCAAGGTGCTATTGGCGGACAGATTATTGCCCGCGAAACCGTAAGTGCATACCGCAAAGACGTTCTTGCAAAATGCTATGGTGGCGATATTACCCGAAAACGCAAACTTCTTGAAAAGCAAAAGGAAGGTAAAAAACGTATGAAGATGTTTGGCGATGTAGAACTTCCGCAAAGTGCATTTTTAGCCGTTTTAAAAGAATCAGGCGAAGATTAAAAAACTGCATATATAGCCTGAATATTAAGTTTTTCGCAAATTGTAAAGCCGCTTACGCTTTTATTTGTTTGCAAAAGACTCGAAATCTAGGTTTATTATCTTTAGAAAATAATCTAATTCAATTCTTATGCGGTTTAAAAAACTTTGCGAAAAGTCTACTTTGTAGCCATCTGGAAAATGCAGATAAAGGTATTCTCTTGGTGTTATAAGGTCTGAAAGTTTTTGCATTTTTTCTTTTTCGCTTGTAAATTGTGTTTTTCCAATAAAAATATCTTTAATCTCGTTTAAAGCGTTTTTTTCATTTAAAAGCCATTCTTTAGTTTTGGTGATTCGTGTTTGTTTTTTAGAACATTCTATTTTTGGTATAAAAACCTTGTTTTCTATTTTTATAATATCATCAGATAAAGGCTCTTTATGGGGAATACCTAGCGAAACGCCAAAGTTTCGTGCATCAAAAAGATTTATTTTATTTGAAAACCTGAACTTAAAAAGTTCTGCATAATTAAAAAGAGGCGTTGTTGTAATTACAGTTTTATTGTTTATTCCTTTTACTTTTTTGCTGTCGCCTGAAAATGAATTTGAAAAGTTTTCAATTCCGTTTATTTTTGTTGAAAAACATCTTTTTGTACTGTCATGAAAAGAAGATGTCGCATGTGTTTTTCCGCATGAAAATGAAAAATCAAGGCCGGTTACAAAAACTGGAACGCTAGTGTTCGCTCTAATTTTTAAGGCAATTTCGGTTGCAGAAAGACCAACTGAGCCTAAAGGCTCTTCTGTGTAATCTATTATGTCATTTGCTTTTAACGATTTTAAAAATGCAACATCCGAGAAAATTGGAGTGTAAAAAATGTTTTTTTGTGGATTTATTTTTGCAACAGAAGAATTTACCGTTGTGCTTAAAAATAAAAAATCGAACAAAGAGGAGCAACCTGTAAATGCTTTTGTGATTACCGCTTGGGATTCTTCGCAGATTGCAGCATCAGTTTTAATGTTTAATGATTTTAACGTTTTTAAGGCCGCATCAACAGTAATAAGAAAAAAATTATCGCGTTTTTCTTTTATAGTTTTTAAAGTTTCACTTGCACTTTCGCCGGCTCCAATAACGATAATTGGCTTAAAAACTTTGATTTCTTCTATGGTATAGTCAGATGAAGAGATTAAATTAATGTTTTTGAATATATTTATGCAGTATTTTTTTCCAAATTTTATAAGTGTAACTCTGTTTTTCCAAAATTGACTTACAGAATCTCTTGCAGCATTAAAAAGCCTTGAATAAAAATCAGCATTGAATGAATAACCGCCTGAACACTCAAGAGCAATAACTCTGCGAAATGTGCCGTTTTTGCATAAAGAGAAAATCTTTTCTGGCAGTGTAAAAAGTTCGTCAGGTTTTAAAAGCGTATAATGCAAAGTTTTTGCTTTATCTAATTTTTCTGCTGTTTCTTTTGCAAGGTTATACAATAATGGGTCGGCTTCAAGACCAAAAATAAGAGAGTCTTTGGCAAGTTTTTGTGAAAGTTCCTCTATTCCGTAAGAAAGAACAGGGGAAAAACATAAAATTATAGTTCCGCTTAAGATTTCTGTTTTTTGAATAATTTCAAGAATACTTCGCTTAGGATTATATTTTGAGTAGAGTAATTTATTTTTATAACTAACAGAAAAGCCCTGCACAGTTTGAACTAAGCAGGGCTCGTTTAATTTTTCAGTCAAATTAATTTCCGAACAAAAAACTAGTTATTTGACAAAATATGATTATAGAAAACTTCCTGAACATTGTTTACAAGTTTAGGACTTGAAAGCAATGCAGTTTGTGCAGAAGCAGAATCATAATTCAAAAGTTCATCGAATAATGCTTCTTTTGGAGCAGGATCTTTTGCTTTAAGACCAGTTTTTTCAACCTGAATTACAAGAATATTGTTTCCGTTTGTAACAGGTTCTGAATATTCACCTTCTTTAAGAGTAAATGCAGTGTTCCAAAAGTTTTTGTTTGAATCTGCACCAGAAAGACCTTCAAGGGCAGTGTCAAGTTTTGTAAGAGCAGAAACGTTTCCAAAGTTCAATGCAACAGAAGGAATTGAAACTTTCTTTGCATTGTACTGTTTTACGATTGCATTAAAACCTTTGTTCTTTGCAAGGGACGCAAATGCTTTTGCATTTTCTGTAAAATAATTTTCAATGTGAGAAAATTCATTTGATTTAAGGTAATTGTGTACAGTTTTAAGAGTATCTGAATCCGAAAAGTTTGGTTCAATCTTTGCTGAGTCTGCCTTAAAAATTGAATAACCTACAGTTGTCTGAATTGGTTCAGAAACAGAACCAGTTTCCAAAGCACTAAGTTTTTCAATATCATCTGCATTCTTTAAGAACTTTTGAATTTGATACTGATATTTGCTGTTAATTTTTCCACTGTCGTTTGAATAAACCTTTTCAGATTCGCTAACTGCATCTTCAAAAGTAATTGCATTTTCGCTAATTCTTTTTGCAATTGAAAGAGCCTTGCCTTTGTCAGAAACTGTAATTACTGATAAATCATATTTTACGAATTTAGCAGGATTAGATTTTCCGTAAGCAGCTTTTTCTGAATCAGGATAGTCTGACATATTAAAAACAGCAACATTAAGCGCCCGCTGGTTGTTACCCATTTTGTCAGTAATGAATTCTGCTTCTGCAGTTGGATTTTTAAGACCGTAAAGAGTTGTACTTCCAAGTGAAGTTTGACCACCAAAAGAATCTTCTGCGTAGCGGTTTGTTAAAAGAGAAGAAGCAATTGATTTTCTAAGATTTAAAATTCCGTCTGGGTTCTGTGTAACTTGAGTATTGTAAAGTTTTTGTGAATATTTTCCGCTTTCATCATAAAAATATGGCTTTACAGCACGGTTTATTGCTGTTTCTGGAACAATGTAGCCAGCTTTATTTACAGCCTTTTTGTATGCAAGTTCAGAAACTGTAGCATTAAAAGCATAGCTAAAAAGATAAAACTGGTTAGTATCTTTTATTTCTATACCCTGATTTTTAAAGTAGTCTGCATAACGAGCAACATAGTTGTAAAAATCTGTATTTTGTTCATATCTGATTTCTGTTCCATCGTATTTTCCAAAGGCAGGAAGTCTTTTTCCAATTTTTCCACCCTGAAAAATAGGTACAAGAACAAAGATAAAGGCTGCAATCAACAAAATGATGAGCGAGCCGATTGTGTAAACACTTCTTTTCATTTTTAAATCCTTAAGACAAGTAAGATAAGTAGTGTTTAGTTTAACACTCAGGTCGTATGCTGTCAAATAATACAGTTATTTGTTGTAAGTTTGTTATAAGTGTAAGGCAAATAAATTAAGATAAATGAGCAAAACTGTCGTTTCTTTGTTTTTCCTGATTTATTTCTGTAATGTACATAATAAAGTAGTCTTCCAAAGTTTTTTTAGGGCCAGGAAGTTTCATTCTATCGCGAGCACGTGCGTTATCGCGGCGAACAGTGTAAAGCGAATAGAAATCGCGATAATCCAAACCAGCGTCGGCTTTTACGTGTTCACCAAGAAAAGCGGAAACATCATCACGATTAATAGAAGAAATTCCCCTTTCTCTAAGGATTGTTTTTAATGTGGTAACCTGTTCGGTTGAAATACCAAAAAGGAATTCTTCCATTGCTTGTGTTACTTCTGGAAATTGCAGTTTTGTTTTTATGAACGAAATCCACTGTTCGTCCATTTGCATACTCATCATTATAAGTTCGCTTGTGCCCATCATTGTGCCAAACGCCGGGGCAAGTCTGCGTCTTGCGTTCCATACTTGCTGTAAAACCGGTGCAACAGATTCAATCGTTTGGTCGTTTCGATGTTCCCATAAAAGAAGAAGCGAAAGTCCCCAGCTTCTGCGGAATTCCAATGGCAAAGATGCATCGTTTATAAGGTCAATGTAAACGTCTTCTGCCAAAAGAGTGAACATCATCGTAATTGTTTCTGTTTGAAATGCCTGCGAAAGCGATTTTGGACATTCCGTCTGCTCACATATTTTTGCAATAGAAGAAAAAGTATGTATTTTTGCAACCATATAACCTTTGCCTAAAATTGCTTTTGACGGAAGTTGCAGTGTTGTGTCGCCTTTTGTCTGGTGCTTTACAAGGGAATCAATTAAAAGTTGCGGAGTTCTTATTCCACCCGGTAAATCGTGGCGTTCCAAAAGAGAAGGAAAACGTGCAACAGATTCTGCAAGTTTTGTAAGGTCTTTCATTCTGCTTTCAATAACAGAAAGTCTTTCAGGCGATTTTTCCTTTAAAATAGGAATGAACTGGTCGTAAAGTTCTTTTTCCTTTGGAGTAAGGATAACAATCCCTTCGTCTTTTTCCATAGAGTTTGAAGAGTCTGCATCATAAAACTCTGAGATAGAAACTTCTGTAAATGTATTGTTTTTTGATGAATCAGACATAGTTGTTCAATTATACCACATATTTTTATTTTTTAAAGGAAAAATTAGATAT
>CAYZXM010000058.1:0-11569 GCA_964482455.1 uncultured Treponema sp.
AACCCAGAATTAACTAGAAAGTTAATCAAATAAACTTAGCTGTTCTTTAGTTTCTTTGCCGATAAAGCAACCTTTGTAATTATTAAAAATAGTCAGCGGAATATTAAATTTTTTATATTCTTTTAATAGATTTTTTTGCACCCAAAAGCGTCTTAAGATTTGAAAGATGGGCATTTTATCCCTTTTTTTTGCTCTTATTAAACGTATAAAAGATGGAGCATTTACATATAAAATTTTTGAACACATTTGTAAAAGTTCTGGAGTTTTATAAAGAACGGTTGCATTTATAATTATTGGCATATTTGAATTTTCTTCAATTATTTTTTTTACGTCTTCTATTATATATGAATAAATTATTGATTCATGCTGTTTTAAAAGCCTTGCATCAGAAAAAACAAGTTTTCCTAATGCTTTGCGGTTTATTGTTCCATCTTCTTTTAAAAGATTAATACCCAACTTTTCTGCAATGGTTTTAAATGATTCAAGAATTTCATTTCTTGCCTTTTCTATTATGTTATGGGTAAGTTTATCTAAATCTATGCAGATAAAGCCGCGTTTTTCATATATTTTGCAAATGTAATTTTTTCCAGCGGCCATAGGTCCGGTTATACAATATATCAATGGAATATCCTCCAGTTTTTGCCACTCTACACCTACTCTCTCTAATACAGATAATTATACTACAAAATATTGCGAACCTTTCAAAGTTATTGTAAAATAAATTCAATTAACAATGGAGGTTTATTTACTTTGAAAAAAATCATTGTACCAGTTTTGCTTGCAGCTGCCTTTTCATTCTCTTTAACATCCTGCGGCTCAACACCAAAAACAGAAAATACAACACCATCTACCATACAAGACAAAGTAAATGATGTTGAAAACAAAATTGAAGAAGCAACTACTGTTGATAATTCTTCTGCATTAGAAAAAACAGAGGCTGCTCGTAATGCTGCCATTGAAGCAGGTGCTGATAAAGTTGCAGAAACACAATTTTCTGCTGCCGATAAACTTTTTGAAGAGTTAAAAACACAATCAGAATCTGGATTAGATATTTCACTTGCACTTAGCGATGTAGAAAGCAGATACAATGCACTTTCTGCCTATACAAAAGCACTTGAAAACAAAAAGAAAATCAATGATAAAAATCTTTCTTCTTATGACACAACATCTTACCAAGAAGGTTGTACTGCCCTTTCCGATTTTGAAAACTTAAACAGTTCAACAAACCTTTTAGGAAAACTTATGCTTGATAAAGCAGAAATGGCAAACGGAAAGTTTTTGAACGTTTTAAACAAAGCATACAAACAGCTTGCAAAAGATGCTCGTTTAGATGCATTTAAAACAAAAAGAGATGCCGATTCTGTAAAAGCTGGTGTTGCAGCAAAAGAAGACTACAAAAAGGCTGCAGAAGAATTTAAACTTGGAGACCAAAACTATGCAATGCAGAATGCTGAATCTGCATATAATCACTATTTGTCTTCTTCTGAACAGTTTGCTGTAATCTTTAAGAATGTTTCTGAAAAACGCGAAGCAGCACAAAAAGCAATTGATGAAGCAAAGGCTAAAGTAGAAGCCGCAGCAAACTACGCTTTACAGGCAGATCAGGAAAAACCGCTTGAAGGTGAAAATATCGAAGGTATTGAATCTGAAGATACAGTTTTGCTTGAAGCAGATAATTACGATGCTCCAGAATCACAGGAAGCAGAAATCCCTGAACAGATTGATGATTATGAAGTAGAAAACTTTGAAGGAACTGATTCTTCATTAAAAACAGTTGTGCAAGATGCTGTAGAATCTGTAAACGAAGCAGCAACTTCCATAAATGAAGCAATTGATTCTACATCGGAGGCAAAATAATGAAAAAACTTGTCGCTTTAACTGTATTTTTAATTACTGCAGCATCAATTTTTGCTGTAAGTTATAAAAACAATACATATCAAAAACTCGCTGATGAATACGAAAAAAAGGCAAGAATTGCTTTTGATGCAGGTCAGTACGATGATGCTGTTGAATATTCTAAAAAAGCATCTGAAAATGCTGTACTTTCTCAGGCATACATTGATTCAATGATGGCTCGCTACAATGCAGAAAATCAGTTAAAACTTGCTGAAAATAAAATTAAATGGGCACAAGGTATTGGCTGCGAAAAAACATTCCCTATGGCATACAGTGCAGCACAAGAAGCATACACAAATGCAAAAACATCTTTTGATAAAGAAGATTACCCTTCTTCCCTTGATTATGCAAAACAAGCAATTGCCGCTCTTGATGGTGTTTACGAAGTTACACCTTTGCCAGAATATTACATCGTACGCCCTTGGGCAGAAACAAAAGACTGCTTTTGGAATATTTCTGGTCGTCCTTATGTGTACAACAATCCGCTTTTATGGGAAAATCTTTACCAGGAAAACAAGAACAAAATCCCACAGCCGAATAATCCAAACCTTATTATGCCAGGAATGAAAATGAAGATTCCTAGTCTGACCGGTGAACTTCGCGAAGGAACATATTCCCCTTCAAAAAAATACGAAGCATACGGTTCAAAATAAAAAGGTACATCTATAAAAAAAGGTTTCTGACGTTATGCAGAAACCTTTTTTATTTTAAAAATTAACTTTTATAAAATGCCGATTGCATTAAAACATTTTCTTTAATTCTTCAAGAATTTCCTTAAAAGTGTCACACGCTGCCTGAACTGGTTCTGTGCTTTCCATATCAACCCCAGCAACTCGTAAGCTTTCAATCGGATAGCGGCTTCCACCTGACATTAAGAACTTAAAGTAATCTTCTTTTTCTTTTTCGCCACCAGAAGTAACACGTTTTGCAAGTGCAAGAGCCGCAGAAATGCCGGTTGCATATTTATAAACGTAGAAAGAAGTATAAAAATGCGGAATGCGAAGTCCTTCCATATCGCTATTTTCTTCAAAATGAAGTTCCGAGCCAAAATACAATTCAAGAAGTTCTCTGTAGATTTTACGAAGAAGTTTTGCTGTAAGAGGCGTTCCCTGCTCAACACATTCATGAGCCTTAAGTTCAAATTCTGCAAACATAGTCTGCCGATAAAGAGTTGCAAGAATATCATCCAAACGCATTGAAAGCAGATATTTTTTTTCATCTTCGTTTTTAACATTCTTTAAAAGATATTCAAAAACAAGTTCTTCATTAAAAGTAGAAGCAACTTCCGCTTCAAAAATCGTATAATCATAAGACAAAAAAGGATTATTATGCACTGAATACCAACTGTGCATTGAATGGCCGCCTTCGTGTGCCATTGTAAACACGTCGCGAATGTCGTCCTCATCATAGTTCAACAAAATATACGGATTTCCTACATACGCACCGCTAGAAAAAGCCCCACTGCGTTTACCAACATTTTCGTAACGGTCAACCCAGCCACCTTTTAAGCCAGAACAAAGCCTGTCTGTATATTCTTTACCCAATGGCGAAAGTGCATTTCGTACAATTTCAACAGATTCATCATAACTGTGGTGCATTTTTACAGACTTTACGAGCGGAACATAAACGTCATAGTGGCGAAGTTCGTCAACGCCAAGTATTTTTTTACGAAGAGAATAATATTCATGCAAAGAATCTAAATTTTTATGCACACAATCAATCAAATTATGATAAACAGAAAGCGGAACTTTATTTCCGTACAATGCCGCTTGAAGTGAAGAATCGTACCCACGGCTTTTTACATAAAAAACATCCTGATTAACATTTCCCGTATACAAAGCTGCAATTACATTTTGAAAATCTTCAAACTTTTTATAAAACTGTTTATAAGTCTGCTCTCTAACTTTTCTATCTTGATTTTTTAGCAATGTCGTAAAAGTTGTTTGCGTTAAAGGTTTTTCTTCGCCTAAAACATTTACAGTTCCAAACTGTTTATTTAAATCTACATTTTCAAGAACGCTAAACGCATTATACGGAGTTTCAACAGATTCAGTAAGCAAAGAAAAGATTCGTTCTTCTTTTTCGCTTAAAATGTATTTTTTGTGATGCAAAAGTTTTTGTATAAAAATGCAATAATTTGCAAATTCACTCTTTAAAATCCATTCATTAAGTTTTTCTTCCGGCATAGAAAGAATCTCTGGCTCAATAAAACTTATTTCAGAATGCATTTTTGAATATGCCATTGTTGCTCTTCCGCATCTATCCTGAGCATCTGCGTCATCTTCGTCGGCCTCGTGCTGAAGATTTGCATAATGGCATACAGTTTCTACCTTTAATTCAGCGTCTTCTAACGCCTTTAATGCGGATAAAAGCATATCTGAACTTTCAGAAAGTCTACCTTTAAACTGAAGCACTTTTTTAGAAAGAGAAGGTATTTCTTTTAAAGCTTCTTCCCATTCTTCATTAGATTTATAAATTGAAGTTAAGTCCCATTTATCTGTTTCTGGAACTTCAGAACGTTTTGGAATTTTATTACTCATACAAATATTATACAAAATCCACTAGTTTTTTCTATACAAAAGATTTTCAATACAAAAGAACTATATTTTTTCTTACAGAACTGATAAACTTTTCTAAAATGAAAAAGAATATAAAAAAAATATTTATTAACTTTGCATTTGCTATATTTACATTTCAGTTTTTTTCATGTAGCAGCAAAAATACAAACAATCACCTTACGCAAAGCCTTGTAAATCTTTATCAGGCAGACGAAGATTCAAAAGAACTTACAAATCCAAGCCAAAAATGGCATAAATCAAATAAAAAAACAGCAATTCTTTTTGGATACGGCTACAATGATGCTGATTTTGTAAAAAAAACAACAGAAATGCTATTTCAAAAATATGGAAATGCACAGGAAAACGGAAATTTAATTTCTTTAATATACCCTGATGATTTTAAGCATGGCAGCAAATCTTATATTTCGGGTCTTGCAAATATTCTTGATGATCAGGAACTTTCTGCATTAATAATCTTAGGTGCACCAGAAGGAACATATAAAGCAGTAACAAGACTTCAAGATTCTTACGATGGAAAAAATCCTTTTCCAGTAATTTCACTTTTTAGCCAGGACGACACGCTTGGCACAGAATATATTTCTGACATCGTAATCGATAAAAAACAGACGGTACACATTAATGGACTTTTACAGGCAGAAGCCGAAGTAGAAATTTCTAGCGAAACAATTTCCCTTCTTGAAAATATAGTTTTTCTTTCAACTATTGCAGAATCTCCGTTAAAAAAAGATTCCACCCTTTTTGACATTGTAAAAATGATGGCAAAAAACTTAAAAGTTTCTCGATATGTTGATTCCGAAACAGGACTTACTTCTATAAATCATTTTGTAATAGACTAAAAGCTAAAAATATTTTTATGAACGAACTTTCGCAACTAGAAAACGGACTTTTTTCAACACAAAAAGATTTAGACGCACTCAAAAAGAATAATGATATAAAAATCCTTGTGCTTTCAGATAGTCACGGTTCAAAAGACTTGCTTTTAGAAATTATAAAAACGTTTGGGCAAAAAGTAGATGCACTTTTATTTTCTGGCGATGGCATTTATGACCTTATTTATTCACTTGAAAAATCAAAAAAAACAATCGGAAGTGCAAAATATCTTCCGTCGGTAATTGGTTTTGTAAAAGGAAACAATGACCCTTCAACTGCAAGTTCAACATTTCAAAAAAAAATAATAGTTCCTTCAAAAATTATTTTAAAAGCAGGTGAAAGAACTATTCTTGTAACACACGGACACAACGAAGGCGTGTACTATGATTTTTCAAATCTTACTGCAATTTCACAAGCATACGGAGCAAACGCTGTAATATTCGGACACACGCACGTTCCAACAGAAATAATGGGAACAACTTACGTAATGAACCCAGGAAGCATAACTTGCCCGCGTTATAAAAGTTTTAAGAGTTTTGCAATTCTTGAAATTACAGGAAAAAACATTAATTCCGTTTTCTATAAGATAGATGAAAACTCAAAAAATAAGTTTATTCCGTATTTTCCAGAAACATTTTACGGATTCTAAATATTTTTTACAAAATAAGAACCGCTAACAGCCGCTACATTTTTTAATTCTTTATATTCCAAAGCATTAGTTTCATTAATTCCACCAGAAACAATAAAACGAATATCAGGATAAGGCCCTGAAAGAGCTTTTAAATATTTTACTCCGCCAAGAATCTCCACTGGAAAAACTTTTACAACAGAAAGACCAAACGCCATTGCTCTTTCAAGTTCGCCAGGTGTTGCTATACCAGGATACACAGGAATATTATTCTTTACGCAATATTTTACAGTATTTGGATTAAAACCAGCCGACAAAATAAATTGTGCACCAGCCTTTTTTGCTCTTTTTGCTAACTTTTCAGAAGTAACCGTAGCTGCCCCAACCAGCATTTCTGGAACTTGCTCACGAACGGCACGAATACATTCATCCGTTCCTTCAATATTGTTTAAATCTCGATATGCAAGTTCCATTGCATTCACATTATTTTTAAGCAGTTTTTGTGCTATAAAAACCGCCTGAGCCGGAAGCGTTGTCTGCACAACAGCAATATTTTTAAATTCACAAATCTTTTTATCCATTAAAAATTGATTTTTCATCGCTGAATCCTTCCTGTTCCGTTACCATTCATTAATAATTCAACTTCGTTTTTTGTAGCAAGATTAAAATCGCCTGCAACAGAATGTTTTAGGCAACTTGCCGCAACCGCAAAATCAAGTACTTTCTGCTCGCCTTCCTTAGAAGAAGGATATTCTGAAAGACCATAAATTAATCCTGCAGCAAAACTATCCCCGGCACCTACGCGTTCAACAATATTTTCAATATCATAATGCATACTTTCGTAAAAACCGTGTTCACCACTTAAAACCGCAAACCATCCGTTTCTATCGGCTGAATAACTTTGACGCAACGTTACGGCAACCGTTTTTATATTCGGAAATGCCTTTTTTACTTCATTACAAAGATGAAAATAAGTTTCCGAAATCGTAGTATAATTTTTTACAGAAAAGCCAAGACACTTTTGAATGTCTTCTTCGTTTGCAATAAGAACATCAACATTTTTTGCAATAAGATGCATTACATCCTGTGCAGTTTTTCCATATTTCCAAAGCTTTTTTCTGTAATTCAAATCAACAGAAACAGTAAGACCCGCATTTTTTGCTTTTTCAACAGCCGTTAAAACTGATTGCATTGCGTTTTCAGAAACCGCAGGAGAAACGCCGGAAACATGAAACCATGTGGAATCTTTAAAATATTCGTCCCAATCATATTCTTGTGGACCAGACAATGCAAAGCGGCTACCTTCCCTATCGTAAATCACTTGACTTGGACGCTGGCAGGCACCATCTTCCAAAAAATAAAGACCAAGCCGACCTTCTTTTTCAGGTCCCAAAACATCGACACCGTAATAATTCAACGCTCTTTTTGCAGCAAGCCCAATCGGATTTAATGGCAATGCCGTAATAAATCTGGTTTTCTTTCCAAAAATCGCAAGGCTTACAGAAACATTTGCTTCACTTCCACCAAAAACCGCTTCAAAATTCGGCGACTGAAAAAACCTTTCCTTACCAAAAGGTTTTAATCTAAGCATAATTTCACCAAAAAGAACGATATTTTTATTATTTTGAGCCATGCTTTTTCCTTTTTTAACTTTGATTTTTAATTGGTCTTCTTTAATTTTAAATCGATTTTTTTACGATTCTGCGGATATTCAAAATAGCAAAAACCGTTTTCATTCAATAGCCGGTAGAATTTTACAATTCTTGTTTCAGGAAGCAGACTTTCGCATTCATCAAGTAACGCCGCTGCTTTTTCTTTATCATCAAAATCAAAATAACACTGAGAAAGATACAATTTTGCATAAAATTTTTCTGCATCAGAAGTTGCAGAACTTTCTGCCTTTAAAAACGCATTCATCGCCTTTTTTTTACCACCACCGCTTACAGCCGGTGCATGAAAATACCATTGACCAATGTTTATAAGACAGAACACAAAATTAGAATCTATTTCTAAAGCCTTATCATAATATTTTTTTATTGTAAGACCTTCGTTCATTGCCGTAGTTAAAGGTAAATACTGCAAACTGCTGCTTAAAATGTCCCCGGCAGTAACATAAAGCCACTTGTTATGTACATCTTTTTTATGATTTTTAAAATAAAAACGAATTTTTTTATATTGAGCTGTAAGAAAATCCTCTAATTCAGAATCACTAGGATTTATTTCATACAGTGCGTTGTATTTTTCCCAAGTTAAAATATTTTCGATTGAAATAAAACATTCTTCACTTAAAGATAACTTTATTTTAAAAGAATCAATATATTCTTTAAAATCGTCACACTTTTTGGCAACACTCTTATAATCTTCATCACAAAACAAATGCCACCGAAAATCCGTAACTTTTTCCATAACAGCCTGTTCATCAGCAGAAAATTCATTTGCAAAAAAAACAGAGGGAACCAAAAGAATAAAAACAAACAGAAAAATAAATCGTTGCTTTTTCATTGCTTTATTATATAGAAAAAAGTTGAATATTACCATATAAACAATAATTATGCTGAAAAACATCATAAAAATGCAAAAAAAAATCGTTTGGAGTGACAAAGGATAGCACTCCGAACGAATATAGATTTGCATTTTATTTTAAATTACTCTAATGCAGAAGATAAACAAACAATGCGGAAGCCTATGGTCAACTCTTGATTAACAGCATCGCTATTGTATAGGGTACCAGCCATGTTGTCGAATTTACCATCCACTCCACAACAACGTGCATCAGTATTGTGAGAGCCACCGTAGCAAAAACGACGATCATAACCGTAGGAATTCCAACACCACTCAGAAACATTTCCTGACATATCGTACAGACCATAAGCGTTTTGCATTTTCTGTGCTACTGGATGAGTACCAGCACCAGGCTCACGCCAACCTACTTCGTCAAGATTATCACTACCACTGAAATAGTAATCCTCGCCACCTTTTGCAGCATACTTCCATTCTGCCACTGTTGGTAATCTAAAACCAGAAGCATTTGTGTTTTGTTTTATGTCACCTTTTATTGATTTGCCATTATGTGGAATATATCCCCATTTTAAAACATCAGTTTCATCATTCACAGAATATACAGGTTCCAAATTAACTTTTTCGCTCAATTTATTACAAAAATAAATTGCATCATACCAACTCACACATTCAACTGGATAATTTGATGTATCGTTATTAAGCCTTTCTTGCCCCCATTTGTTACTTTTTCCATCATCGTGACTAAAATAACTCGGATTTTCACCCATAATTAATTTGTACAGTCCTTGAGTTACTTCTGTCCTATATACTAGAAAATTTTTACCTGGTATTTTTACAAAATTTTCATTTAATTTATTCAACAAGTCTACAAAATCTGCAAATTCTTTTCTTGCAGCATTTATATCCATTCTTTTTGAAAAATATTTTTCCATTATCGAAAAATTATTTTTTTCTTTTTCAGCAAGTCCGTCCACAATTCTTAAATCCTGTTCTGGCTTCATTGTTCGTGGCTGCTTTTTATCCAAGTTGCTTGTCTGTGTTATATTTCCACTTAAAGTGTTCAAAACGCGTATTGTGTTAAAATTAAATGTATACTGACTAGGTTTGTCATCACCTTCTGCCGTTACGTTATAGTCAATTTCAAAATAAATAATCGGGTCGCCACGTGTAAGCAAGGAATTGTACATATCCACATTGTTTGTGTATTCTTCTATCACAGCGTCATCCAGTTCATTTACCATATCAGGAGCATTTTTACCACTAAGGGCTTCGTAACTTACAATAAAATTATCTGTGTATAAAAGAACTCCGTCTGAATAAAGGCTTAAATATGCGTTCCAACCGTTCTGACTTCCTTCATAACGGCCAAAACTTACCTTAAGTTCGTCACCCATACTGCTTACAGTACGAGTATTAGAAAGAGCCTTTTGGTCGGCACGAATTTCCTGTAAAAGACTTTGCTGCTGTGACATTGTGCTTTGTTTTACAGAATCACAGTCTGCAAAGAATTTATTTGTAAGGTCTTCGTAACTCTTTATAACCTGATTTTCGCGTCTTTTTTTTGCCTGTTCTGTTGGCTGGTCATTACTTCCAAGTTCTACAGTTGAATACGATTTATTTCGGATTCGCTGTTCTTCAGAATCCCGGTCTTTTACAAGCTGCTCATAAAGTTCTTGTGAACGATTTTCTACATTCTGCCGTATTTCTACAAGTGCCTTCTTTTTTGCTTCTATTATATTTATCTTTCCAAGAACGCCCTGCTTTTCTATCTTTAATCTTCGCACTTCTGCAGCCTTTGCAGCGGCATCTTTTGCCATCTGGTCACGCTGAGTTTTTAATGCGATACTTCGTTCTGCTTCAAGTTTTTCATCTTCTGCGGCACGGGCTTTTTGTGCGGCAAGTTCCTGCTGGCGTTTCTTTTCTGCATTTTGTTTTTCCTGTAAAAGTGCTTTTTCTGCTTCAATTCGTTTTTTGTTCTGAACGGCGTTTATATCATTACTTGTCATTAATTTTGAAAGTTCTGAGTCATACTCGCTCATCATTTTGTTGAACTGTGCTTCATTCTGTCTTGCAAGGGCAAGCTGGTCATCAATGCTGAAACTTGCAGAACCACTTGCAAGTAAGTTTTTATTCAAATCAGAAAGACGTATATTTAATTTTTCTGCAATTTTTAATGTAAGTTCGTCAACTGCACCAGTAGAACCGTAAAGATATTCAGGCTTTGAATATTCTTTACTTGTAACGGAAGCTATTTGCTCGCCAGTAGTAAGGTCAGTAAAATCTGCACTTGTTGTATATCCCGAACCAGTCTTTCTTATTTTTACAAAAACTGCAAACTTTGCGGCTGTAATCTTTCCTATTTCGATTGATGTACTTTCGTCATATGCAATACTTTGGGTTTGTGCCTGTATTTTTTTAAGGGCTTTTTCAGAAGTTAAATCGACAACAGTTTTCATTCCAAGATATTCTTGCAAATTGCTCTTAAATTTATCCTGTACCTGACCTGGAAGCCACGCAGTTTCTGATGGTGCAAGGTTTACAAATTCTTGATTTACTACCTGTACCGGCATTTTTACGATATTTGAAAATCGTTCTTTTGTTCTGTACTCTTCAACGCTTTCAAGACCATCAATTTTTGTAATTACGTAAGTTTTTGATGACAAATCTTTTACTTCAAGTGTTGTTTCAAGATTTTTACCTGCATGTTTAGCTCGACCTGCAATTTCTGTAAGGTCTACATCAGATATAATTTTTATCTTACTTTTTAAGAGAGAAGGAATCTTAACTTCTCCGTCTTTATTTACTTCTGCTTTTGTAAAATCAAGGGACGAAACAAAAACGATAGAATCATCCTTATTTTTTTCCAAAGTTTTTCCAAGTTTTGAAGAATCCACAGTTGTCTGTGCAAAAACTGAAAAACTTACAAAAAGTGCCATTAAAGCCGCAAACAGTTTTTTCATTTTAAAACCCCTAAGATATTATATACACAAAAAAAAGATAAATGCAGAAAAAATAAATAAAATCAAAAAAAAAGTCCGGCAGCTACCTACTTTCCCGCCCAAAAGGCAGTATCATC
>CAYZXM010000059.1:0-11548 GCA_964482455.1 uncultured Treponema sp.
AAAGTTACAGTTTGCGGTTGGGTTCGCACTGTTCGAGATTCAAAAAATTTAGTTTTTATACAGGTTAATGATGGCAGTTGTTTTTCAAATATTCAGCTTACTTTTGACCGAAATGCTCCATCACAGAATGCAAACGTAAATAATATAGAAGAAGAATTAAAAAAATTAAATACAGGTGCTTCTTTAAGAGCAGAAGGCGTTTTAATTTCTTCTCCAGCTTCAGGGCAGGCTGTAGAAGTTACGCTTGAAAATCTTAAAATGTTAGGTGCTTGTAATCCTGATGAATATCCATTGCAGAAAAATAAAATGTCAATGGAATATTTAAGGGCAAATGCACATTTAAGAGCCAGAACAAACACTTTTGGTGCTGTTTACCGTGTGCGAAATCAGATGGCGTTTGCAGTTCATTCATTTTTTCAGGAAAGGGGATTTCAGTATATTAATGCTCCGGAAATTACTTGTTCAGATTGTGAAGGTGCCGGCGAAATGTTCCAGGTTACAACTCTTTCTATGGAAAAGATTGCTGAACTTGGCGTAAAAGCAGGTATCGGCGGAATGAAAGTTGAAGATGCTCACAAAATCGTAGATTATTCGAAAGATTTCTTTGGAAAAAAAGCAAGCCTTACAGTTTCAGGTCAATTGGAAGCTGAAACAATGGCAACTGCTTTAAGCCGCGTTTACACTTTTGGACCAACTTTCAGAGCAGAAAATTCAAATACTCCTCGTCACTTGGCAGAGTTTTGGATGATTGAACCTGAAATGGCATTCTTTGACCTTGATGACGATATGGACATTCAGGAAGATTTTGTAAAATATCTTTTGAATTGGGCCTTAACAAGATGCCGAGCTGATTTGGAATTCTTTGACAAACGAATTCAGCCTGGTTTAATTGAAAGTCTTGAAAAAGTTGCAAAAGCAAAATTCGTTCGTATTTCGTATACTGATGCAATTAAAAAACTTGAAGAAGCCTCTGAAAATGGTGCAAAGTTCGAGTTTAAGCCTTATTGGGGTTGCGATATTGCAACTGAACATGAACGCTATCTTACAGAAAAGATTTTTGGCTGCCCTGTAATGGTATTTAACTATCCAAAAGAAATAAAATCTTTCTATATGAAACAGAATGATGACGGAAAAACTGTAAAAGCCGTTGATGTTTTGGTTCCTGGAATTGGCGAATTGATTGGCGGCTCAGAACGCGAAGAAAATTACGAAAAACTTCTTAAAGCGTGCGAAGAACGCAAGATGGATATGTCAAATTACGAATGGTATCTTGATTTACGCCGATTTGGTTCAGTTCCGCATTCAGGATTTGGGCTTGGTTTTGAACGCTTAATCCGTTATGTAACTGGAATGGAAAATATCCGTGATGTAATTCCATATCCACGAGCACCAAAACTTGCTGATTTCTAATTTTTATGAAAAAAAGCATAAAATCTGGCTTTATTCATATAAGCCAGATTGTTTATTTAACAGTAAGAGCATTTTTTCAGAATAATCTTGGTATTTGTGCTTCTGCATGTACATTGGGTTTTATTTTTAGTTTTATTCCTCTTTTAATGCTTGCTCTTGCAATTTTTATAGGTGTTTTGCATACCTTTCCAAATATTTTGGAGGAATTTTCTTCTGTTTTAAAAAATATTGCCCCATTCTTTGATGTAAACTCGTACATAAGTGGCTTAGAAAGTGGTTTTGTATTAAATTGGGTGAATGTTTTTCTTGCTCTTTTTGTTATTTGGATGGCACGGAAAATGTTTTCCTGTGTAATTCAAAGTCTTTCGCTTATTTTTAAAACTGTTTCCCCACGCCGTCCTGTTTTAAATGAAATTTTTACATTTGCAGGCGAAGTTTTGCTTGTTATAGTTACTGGTTTTACGTTTTTTGCTTCTTTTGTTACCCGTCAGGTTTTTAAGTTTACTATTTTTGAAAGTTTTGCTTCTACTTTTCCTTTTCTTTTTAGTCATCTTTCAAATTTTTTAGTAAACTTAGTTTTATATGTAATTATTTTTTTAATGACGTTTTTTGCTTATAAGTTTTGTTCTGGAACAAAGCCTAAAACTAGATTATGTCTTATTTCTGCTTTAGCGTGTACTTTGTTTTTTTATGTGGCGATTACGATTATTTCGTTTTTTATGAATCGTGCAAATTATGACACAATTTATGGCGTTTTAAGCAGTCTTATTATTCTTCTTTTTGAAGTTTATATTTTCTTTAATCTTTTTTTGCTTTTTGCACAGATGATTTTTTCTGTTCAATTTTTTTATTCAAGTTTACTTGCAGAACTTTATCTTTTGCCGCCTTCTAATGTAAAAACTTTTGCTGATATTTTGCGTAGGGCAATATTTATTACTCCTTCTGCTGCAATGGCAGAAAAAAATACTATAACAGTTCCTGCTGGTAAAAAAATCTATAGTCTTGGGGAAAGTGTAGAGGCGGTTTATTACCTTATTTGTGGAAGTGTAAAAGAAATCAGAAATAATTCTGAAAAAAATCTTTCTGAAGGAAAGTTCTTTGGCGATTTAGATTTTATGATTGATACAACGCATCACACCGAAGCGGTTGCATTAACAGAATGTAAAATTGTAAAGATTTCAATAGAAGATTTTGATTCTCTTTTAGATAAAAATCCTAAAGCGGCCTTAAAGGCAATGACACGTCTTATAAGGTTTGCTTCAAAATATGCAGACAAAATTTATGGACGGAATGAAACTATTTTGCTATAGTTTCAAAATATAGTTTTAAGATTTAGCATTTCTTTTTTATAGGAATTTATAATGACAAAGTACATTTTTGTAACGGGCGGAGTTGTATCTGGGCTTGGCAAGGGAATTGCAGCGGCTTCGATTGGTCTTATTTTAAAAAATCTTGGGCTTAAAGTTGTAAACCAGAAATTTGACCCTTATCTTAATATCGATCCAGGTACAATGAATCCTATTCAGCACGGTGAAGTTTTTGTTACCGATGATGGTGCGGAAACTGACTTGGATCTTGGTCATTACGAACGTTTTACGGATACTTCTCTTTCGCAGTCTTCTAATACTACTGCTGGTCGCGTTTATCTTACAGTTTTGAATATGGAACGCGAAGGAAAATTTCACGGCGGTACAGTTCAGGTAATTCCTAATATTACAGAAGAAATAAAAAGGCGGATGCTTCTTTCTACAAAAGAAACAAATGCTGATGTAATTATTACAGAAATCGGCGGAACTATCGGCGATATTGAATCTTTACCGTTTGTTGAAGCAATTCGGCAGATTAAATATGAAGTTGGCGAAGAAAACTGTTGCTATATCCATTTAACGCTTGTTCCATATATAGAAACTGCAAATGAACTAAAAACAAAGCCGACTCAGCATTCTGTAAAAGAACTTTATGAACTTGGAATAAAACCGGATGTAATTATGTTACGAACAGAACATCCGATTGATGATCAGATGCGTGAAAAACTTGCAAACTTTTGTAATGTTGACCCATCGCATATAATCCAGAATTTAAATGCTCGTTCTATTTATGAAGTTCCTCTTCAGCTTGAAAAAGAAGGTCTTGGAAATGCGGTTTGCACGGCTTTAGGAATTAAAAAAGGCAATGCAGACCTTACAGAATGGAAAAATGTTGTTGAACGTTTTAATAATCCTGTTCAAAGTGTAAAAATTGCTCTTGTAGGAAAATATGTTGCTTTGCATGACGCTTATCTTTCTGTTGTTGAATCTTTAATTCACGGTGGAATTGAAAATCTTAGTTCAATTGATATTGATTGGGTTTCTTCAGAAGATTTAACTGATGATAAAGCAACGGAAGAACGTCTTAAAGATGCTGATGCAGTAATCGTTCCTGGTGGTTTTGGTGGTCGTGGAATTGAAGGTATGATAAATACTGCAAAATATTGTAGAACTCATAAAGTTCCATATTTTGGTATTTGTCTTGGAATGCAGATTGTTTGCATTGAATATGCAAGAAATGTTCTTGGTTTTAATGATGCAAATTCTACAGAAATGGACGAAAAAACTCAGCATCCTGTTATTGCTTTAATGCCGGATCAGAATGGAAAAATTCTTGGTGGAACGCTCCGTCTTGGTAAGTTTGAATGTTCTGTAAAAGAAGGCACAAAAACATTTGAAGCATATAAAAGTTCTGTAATTTGGGAACGACATCGTCATCGCTACGAATTTAATAATGATTTCCGTGAAGATTTTAAGAAAAATGGTCTTATTATTGCCGGTGTGAACCCTGAACGTGACCTTGTTGAAGTTGTTGAAGTGCCAGAACATCCGTGGATGGTTGGTGTTCAGTTCCATCCGGAATTTAAGAGTAGACCAAATAAGGCAGGTCCTTTATTTAGAGAATTTGTAAAGGCTGCATGCGAAAATAAAAAAAGGAAGAATTAATGACACGCGAAAAAATTGTTGTTTTAGATTTTGGAAGCCAGTATGCACATTTAATTGCAAAAAGATTTCGTATGCTCGGCTATTATTCAGAAATTGCACTCCCTTCTTCTGATTTAGATGTTTTTGAAAACGCAAAGGGTATAATTTTTTCTGGCGGACCAAGTTCTGTTTATGAAGAAAATGTTCCGGAATTTAACGAAAAAATACTTTCGCTTGACCTTCCAATTCTTGGGCTTTGTTATGGTCATCAGTTGCTTACAAAAAGTTATGGCGGAAACGTTGGAAAAGCCGCTGTAGGCGAGTTCGGTTTTGCAGAACTTAAACTTAATCAAAATGTAAAATGTCCGCTTTTTGAAGGTATTCAAGATGTTCAGCAGGTTTGGATGAGCCATCAAGACGAAGTTTTACAAATGGCTGATGGTTTTGAAGTTTGCGGTTCAACAAAAGATTGTAAATATGCTGCTCTTCAAAATTTGGCTAAAAAGCGATTTAGTCTTCAGTTTCATTGCGAAGTAAAAGATACGCCTTGTGGAAATCAGATTTTTGAAAACTTTGCAAAGTTCTGTTCTATGCAAAAAAACTGGGATCAGGACACTGTTTTAAAAGTAATCTTAGAAAATATAAAAAAGCAGGCTGAAGGTAAAAATGTCTTGCTTTTCCTTTCTGGCGGTGTGGATTCAACAATTACTTTTGCTCTTTTAAATAAAGCTCTTGGCACAGAACGAGTTTTAGGACTTCACATTGATAACGGCTTTATGCGTAAAAATGAATCTGAAAATGTAGGAAAAGCATATAAAAAATTCGGTTTTAATAATTTTATTTCAGAAGATGCTTCAGAAAGTTTTTTAAATGCAATAAAAGGTCTTACTGATCCGCAGGCAAAACGTATGGCTGTTGGCGAAAACTTTATAAAAGTTCGTGATGAAGTTCTTGCAAAGCAGCATTTAGATGAAAACCAATGGCTTTTAGCACAGGGAACATTGTACCCGGATATTATTGAATCTGGTGGAACAAAGAATTCTAAAACTATAAAAACTCATCACAATAGAGTTCAGGGAATTCAGGCTCTTATTGCAAAAGGTCTTATAATTGAACCGATTCGTGATCTTTATAAAGATGAAGTTCGTTCCATTGGTAAAAAACTTGGTCTTGATGATTCGCTCGTTATGCGTCATCCTTTCCCAGGTCCAGGCCTTTCTATTAATGTTCTTTGTTATGATGGAAAATCTTGGACTCAAAAAGACGAAGAAGAATATTCTAAGGCAAAAGAAGAACTTGAAAATGTAAAGTTTACGCAATTTTGCGAACATTGCACTCAGTCTTTAAAGCGTTCGGTACTTCCTGTTCGTTCAGTAGGAGTTCAGGGCGATTTTAGAACATATCGTTTTCCTGCGTGCCTTACTTTTGGTGATGAAGGAAACGGATTTTTCCATGTGCCTAAAATCAGGGAAAAAGTAGAAAGTGCTTCTAGTTCCATTACAAACAGTGCAAAGTATTTAAATAGAACGGTTATAAAACTTTATCAAAATCCATCTGTAAAAGATGAAGATTTAAAGCTTTTTGAAGGCTACTGCACAAAAGAACGCTTAGACCAATTGCGTGAAGTTGATAATATCGTACTTACTGAACTGCATAAAACTGGCTGGTACAATAAGATTTTCCAGCATCTTACAATTGATTTACCTTATGCATCTTGTAAAAATCATGCAAGTTTTGTTTTGCGTCCAGTGTGTTCAGAAGACGTTATGACTGCTCGTTTTGCATGGCTTCCGATGGACGTATTAAGTGAAATTGTACATAAAATTGCTTCCCTTGATTTTGTTGATTCTCTTTATTTTGATGCAACAAACAAGCCACCGGCAACTTTTGGCTGGGAATAAAACAAAATATGGCAGAAGAAAAAAAAACTTCTTTTTTTAAATGCCTTTGTCCGCTAGATTTTGTTATTTTTGCTTTTGCTTTATTTACTGCGTTCTTTTTTACATGGAAGTTCTTTTTTCCTTTAAAAAAGAACGCTGATTTTAACAAAAATAGCAAAGTCGTAGTTATTCAGGATAAAAAACGCTATGAATATTCTGCCTATAAAAATGCTACATACACAGTTCAAGGCTCTTTAGGTAAAACTGTTTTTCAGGTAAAAGATAAAAAAATACGCATTTTAAGTTCTCCCTGTACGGGAAAGAACTGCGTTTTGCAAGGCTGGGGAAGTCCGTTGGTGTGCCTTCCGAACAATGTTATGATTACTTTAGAAACATCAGGAGATTTTGATGCTGTTTCAAGGTAATTATTTAGAAAAAAAGCGTTTTTCTTATCTTGTTTCGCTTACAATGTTTTTTTCGTATGCAGAGTTGCTTTTACCGCGATTTTTTCCTTTTTTTAAGCTTGGACTTTCAAATATTGTGCTTCTTTCTTCGTTTTCGCTTTCGCTTCCAGTTTTTTTTCTTCTTACAGTTTTTAAGGCTGTTAGCGTAAGCCTTATTTCTGGTACACTTTTTTCTCCGTTTTTTATAATTTCGCTTAGTCAATCGGTTTTAAGCGGTCTTTTTATGTATTTTCTTTTTTTACTGAACCGCCTTTCTAGTAAAAAAATCGTTTCAGTTTATGGGCTTTCTGTTTTTGGCTCTGTTTTAAGTGCTTTTGTTCAGATTTTTCTTACATATCTTTTTGTTGGGCGTGGTGTTTTTCTTTTTTCAGGTCCAATGCTTTTTTTTAATATCATTAGTGGAATAATTACCGCTTTTTTTTCAAAATTATTTTGCATTTATAAAAAAGTACCGGATATTTCTATAAACGAAGAAGAACAAACATCTTTTAAAAGTAGTTTTTTTGCTTTTGCGAAGGTTTTAGTTATTTTAGTTTTGTCAGTTTCTGTGTTTTTTATAAACTCACTTTCGCTTTTGTGCGTGTTTTTTGTACTTTCGATTTTTATGCAAATGCTAAGCGGGCGAAAAATTATGATTTTACCGCACATTTTTATGTGGATTTTTATATTTTTCTGTTCAATTTTTTATTCAGAAGGGAAGGTGATTTTTTCTTTTTTAAATATTTCTATTACACAAGGTTCTCTTTTTATTGCATTAAAAAAAGCACTAAGGCTTTCTGGTGCAATGTTTTTTAGTCAGAGTGCCGTAAATATTCCGCTTTCAAAAAAGACAGTTCTTGGCTTAAGCCTTGCGTATTACAAAAATCTTTGTGATAAATTAAAAGAAACAAAGGGAAATGTTTTTTTCCGCATAAAAGAAGCAATTAAAAATTAAATTGTAACTTTTTTTAGTAAACAGATAAAATCGCTGAAAGCGTTTTTTTGTTTATTCGTTTACAAATGTTACATTTTTAAAGTCGTACAAAACAGTTATTTTATTTTCTAACGATTTTGAAGCGTAAACTTCTTTGTTTTTTGTAATTAAAATCATTTTAAAATCGTTGTTGTTTTTCCAAAAATTAATGGCGTCTTCTTTACCCATAACAAAAAGGGCAGTGCTAAGGCAATCTGCATAAAAACCATTTTCAGAAATTATTGTAACACTTTCTAAGTCGTTTTGAACTGGATAGCCTGTTTTTGCATTAAAAATATGAATGTATTTATTTCCGTTTTTATCAGTAAAAAAACGTTCGTAGCCGCCGCTTGTAATGATGTTTTTATTTTTAACTTTTAGACCAAGACAAGCGTTTTGGTTTTCCCACGGATTTTTTATGCCTACATTCCATTCTTCTCCGTTTGGTTTTTCGTTAAAGGCAACAATGTTTCCGCCTAAATCAAGAATTGCAGAATTAATATTATTTTCTTTTAAGATTTTAACTGCTTCATCTCCGGCATAGCCTTTTGCAACAGCACCAAAATCAAGCATCATATTTTTTTCTTTATAAAGAACAGAGATTTTTTTATCATCATTTTGTTCAATTTTTATTTTTGAAAAGTCTGTAAGGGGTAGAATATTTTTTATTTGAGATTCAATTGGTACGTTGTAGTTTCCTTCTGTAAAGCCCCAGAGTTTTACAATCGGGTAAATTGCAGGATTAAATGTTCCATTAGTTTTTTGTGCCATTAAAAGCGAGTTTTTAATTAAATAGCTTGTTTCATCGTGTAAAACTTTATACTGAGTTGTGCCGCTATTTATTTTATAAACTTCGCTATTTTTATCTGTTACAGAAAAATAACTTTCTAGGTTTAGGATTCTATCTTTTATTTTAAGATTTACTTCTTTTGCATTTTTTCCATATGTTTTTAAGGTCATAACTGTATTCATTGCATTAAAAGTAAGTGTGTTTTCATTTTGTGTACAAGAGGCAAAAAATAGCATAAAAAAAGCGGTAAATGTGCAAACAATAGGTAAAATCATTTTTTTCATAAAAGAAAGGTAATCATAAAAGATTAGATTTTTCAATATTGACATATAATTACTTTGATTTTATTATATGAACAGTTGTTCAGATGAACTATAACTAATGATATATTTACTACTTAAAAAGGTGGATTTATGGATAAAGAACAAAATCAAACACAAGACGAAAAGCAAAAAGTTATAGATGAACTTCCTGATGAAGACACGCTTTTTGATCTTGCCGAACTTTTTAAGATATTTGGCGATTCAACTAGAATAAAAATCCTTTTTGTATTGCTAGAAAATGAAATGTCAGTTAATGCAATTGCAGAAGCTCTTGGTATGACGCAATCTGCGGTAAGCCACCAGTTGCGTATTTTAAAAACAAACGGACTTGTAAAGTTCAGTCGCGACGGAAAATCGCTTATATATTCCCTTGCAGATTCGCACGTACATTCAATACTTGCACAGGGACTTGACCACATTGGAGAATAAAATCTTTTACAAAAATTAAGGAGTTGTTATGGAACAAAACAAAGAATGTAAAACTAATCCCAAAAATACCCCTGAAGATTGCACAATGCACAATCACACACATAATCACAGCCATTGTGCCTGCCATTCACATGATGAAGAAGAAAAAGAAACTCCGCTTTTTAAGATTGTACTTTCAGGCGTTTTTTTAATCTTCGCTTTAATTTTAGAGAACATAAAACCTTCTGCATTTATTTCTAACGTTAAAAATATTGATTTATATGCACAGTACGCCTTTATTGCCGTTTCGCTTATCGGATACCTTTTGGCAGGTCGCGACGTTGTAAAAAGTGCAATCTTAAATCTTTTTAGTGGAAAGATTTTTGATGAACAATTCCTTATGACAGTTGCATCTCTTGGGGCAGTATGTATTGGCTCTTTACCAGAAGCAGTTGCCATTATGTTCTTTTATCAACTTGGAGAACGATTTGAAGACTACGCAACAGAAAAATCTGAAAAATCAATAGAATCACTATTAAAAATCCGACCAGATTCTGCAGTTGTTTTAAGAGATGGAAAAGAAGAAAAAGTTAAAGCCGAAGAAGTTTTGCCTGGTGAAACAATAATTGTAAAACCAGGCGAAAGAATCCCTTGTGATGGGGTTATTCTTTTAGGAAATTCGTTTGTAGATAATTCTGCAATAACAGGCGAATCCGTTCCAGTTGAAGCATTGCAGGGAAGCGAAGTTTTTTCTGGTGCAATAAATAAAAGTACATTATTAAAAATAAAAACAACAAAACTCGCCCTTGATTCTGCTGCGTCTAGAATAATAAAACTCGTTGAATTTTCAAGTGAAAAAAAGACACGTGCAGAACGGTTTATAACAAGATTCAGCAGAATATACACTCCGATTGTGTGCCTTTTGGCCCTTTGTGTTGCAGTAATTCCTCCGCTTGTTACTTTACTTTTAAATGGAGATAAAACATGGCACACTTGGATTTACAGAGCAATTTCATTCCTTGTAGTTTCATGCCCATGTGCAATTGTAATTTCTGTTCCACTTACTTTTTTTGGCGGACTTGGCTCTTTAAGCCGAAATGGAATTCTTGTAAAAGGTTCTGCCGCATTAGAAGCACTTTCTAAAGCAAAAGTTGCAGTATTTGATAAAACCGGAACGCTTACAAAAGGAATTTTTGAAGTTTCAGAAGTAGTGCCATATGATAAAAATATTTCGCAGGAAGAACTTTTAGCCATAGCATCGCACGCAGAAAAAGAATCTACACATCCGGTTGCAAAATCGCTTTTTATGGCTCACACAAAAAATCAAAAAGAAAAAGATTGCTGTAAAAAGCAGATACTTTCAGAAGTTCATGAACTTTCAGGACATGGAATAAAAGCAATATTGAATCAAAAAGAAGTTCTTGCCGGAAATGCAAAACTTATGATTAAAAATGATGTTATAGGTTTTAATTTAAAAGAAGAAGAAAACACTTCGCTAAAAAAAGCAGGAACGATAGTCTACATTGCACAGGAAAAAAAATATCTTGGTTACATTGTAATTTCTGACCGCATAAAAGAAGACGCCGTTTTAGGAATAGAAAAACTTAAAAAAGCAGGCATTAAAAAAATCGTACTTCTTACAGGCGATAACGAACGTGCTGCAAAAAAAATAGCAGATGAAATTGGAATAACAGATGTTTTTTTTGACCTTTTGCCAGAAGATAAAGTTTCTAAGATAGAAGAACTGTTAGAAAAAGAAAAAACAACTGGCGGAAAGGTTATTTTTTCGGGCGACGGTATAAACGACGCACCAGTGCTTGCAAGAAGTGATGTTGGTATTGCAATGGGTGCATTAGGTTCGGATGCAGCACTTGAATCAAGCGATGTTGTAATTATGACAGATGAAATTTTAAAAATAGCAGATTCAATAAAGATTTCGCGTCGTACACTTAATATCGTTTATCAAAATATAATTTTTTCGCTTGGCATAAAAGTTCTTATTATGATTTTAAGTGCTATGGGACTTACGTCTATGTGGATTTCTGTTCTAGGTGATGTAGGAGTTTTGTTCCTTGTAGTACTTAATTCTATGCGGGCATTAAAAAAGAGCATTTAAATAATAGATTTTGGGTAAAAATAAGACCGTTTGCGTCTGCAAAAAAGCAGTGCGTGGGCGGTCTTTTTGTTTTTAAATGTCCGAATTTAGTTCGGAATCTGTTAATAAATAAGATGAGTTGTCTTGTAAGTTTTTAAAACCTTTCACAAGCGAGCCCCTTATTGCACTTCGTGACATCAAATGGCTTTTTTATTCTTTCAAGGTAATCGGTTTTGTCTTTTTCTGTAATTTCGCGAAGGACTTTGCAGGGATTT
>CAYZXM010000060.1:0-11336 GCA_964482455.1 uncultured Treponema sp.
AAAATTATTCTAAGCACGCTTTAACAAAATAATGCGATGGTTTTAAACCACTTTCTTGTATTTTTGCTTTAATCTGCTCATATTCTTCAGGACTACAAGAAAAAGAAAATGTTTTATATTTTCTGCCTGTAGGTTTTCTGCCTCCGCCGTGATAGCCATAGCCTGTATATTTTTTTTCTGATATTTCGTTTTCTTTATTCATTAAATAACTCCAAAAACAAAGATTTATTTTTAGTTCAACGAACTGATTAAAAAATAGTGTATCTTTATATTATTGCCAATAGTTTTTACAAAATCTGTATTTTTATTGTTTAATCTTATAAAAAATCGTGTTAATATTTGTGTCTAGGTGTTTGTGTCTATTTTTTTTAAAAACTTTTTTTCTTCTTTTAAACGTGGAAAATGACCACAGGTTCGAATCCTGTCGTCCCAGTAAGGGATTCTCTTAAAAAGGGAATCCCTTTTTTTATTTGACAAAATTACAACAAATTAGTTTTGCCACCCAATATTCCAAAGTTATTTTCCATTAACAAAGTTGATTCTAAACTTAAGCACAGAATGAACGTCGTAACATAGTCGAATGAACGTCATAACATAAGCGGATTAGCATCGTAACATAAGCGAATGAACGTCATAACATAGGCGGATTAGCATCGTAACATAGTAAGTCCTAGTTTCGTAATATAGTAAGTGGCAGTATTGCAACGTAGTAAGTGTCATATTTGTAATATAATAAGTAGTCAAAGTATAAAAGAGTTGCTTTTGCTTTTTCGTAACGAGCGAATAATATTAATTTTCTTTCAATCTATTTCAAAAATATTTTAATATTTTTATTTTAATTCGTTTTTTGCGAATAAAAAACTTGACACATATAAAAAAAGAAATTATATTATCGATATAAGATAATTCGGTTTTGGCGAATTATTAAAAGAGATAAAAGGAGCATTTATATGAACATAAACACATTAAATTCTACAAAAATAGAACACAAATCAAATGAAGTGCCGTTCGCACTCTACAAAAATGTACTTACAGAAGCAACTTCTGGCGGCTACTATGCACGCGTTATTAATCAGGGCACATGCACAACAGAAGACTTAGTCTGCGACATAATCACTGCAGGTTTAAACGAAGATTTAACAAAGGAAGACCTTTTAAAAGCGGCTTCTCTTTTAAAAAATGCAAAACTTGCAAGAATCCTTACGGGTTGTACCGTTGACGACGGAGTTTCAAAAAGCACCATTAAACTTTCGGGCGTATTCAAATCAAAAAGCGACACATTCAGTGGCGACCGTCATGTACTTTCACTGTCATGCTACGCAACTGCAGAAACAAAGGAAATTGTAAAATCGGTTGTTCCAGTAATCAGACAGGGGAATACCATTGTTCCAGAAATTACAGAAGTACATGACCTTGAAAGTAAAGGAAGTGAAAACCTTACAAAAGGTGGATTTTTAACCATAAAGGGAACAAACATTAAAGTTACTGGCAATAACGAGGATGTAGGTCTTTACTTTGTAAACTGCGATGACAAAACAAAAACAGTAAAACTTTCTATAGAAAAACTTGGGTACAATGAACCAAAACGAATTTCATGTGTTGTTCCAAATCAACTTGAAAACGGAACTTATAAAATAATGATTAAAACACAATATGTTGTAGGAAAATCACTTTCAAAAGAAACAAAGACCAATATTTTTGGCCCTAAGTTTAGAATCGAATGAAGTAGAAAAATATTGTGCCTCATGAACAATTCCTTTAAATTTGCTACAATCTCTAACGTTTAGGAATTAAGTATATGCAATTACAACTTACGCAGGGAAATGTTTTAAAAAATCTAGTTCAGTTTTCGCTTCCATTTTTGCTTTCTTATTTTTTACAGACTTTATATGGACTTGCAGACTTATTCATTGCCGGGCAATTTAATGGTGCAGACACAATAACCGCCGTTTCTGTAGGGTCTCAGATAATGCATATGATTACGGTTATAATCGTAGGTCTTGCAATGGGTCCTGCCGTTCTTACAGGACACGCTGTTGGCGAAAACAATAAAAACAGAATCCATACGCTAATTTCAACCTCTACCATACTTTTTGCTTTTATTTCGATATTTTTAACAGTTTTACTGATTGCTCTTTGTCCGCAAATTGTAAAATTAGTTTCAACTCCGTCAGAATCTGTAAAACAAACCGAAAGTTATCTTTTAATCTGCTTTTTTGGTATTCCTTTTATAACAGCATATAATGTAATTGCCTCAATTCTTAGGGGCTTAGGCGATGCAAAAAGTCCGATGATTTTTATTGCAATCGCATGTTTTATAAACATACTTTTAGATTACATTTTTATGGGACCATTGAATCTTGGTGCAGAAGGTGCCGCCCTTGCAACCATAATTGCACAGGGAATAAGCGTGATTATTTCGCTTTTTGCAATACTTATCCGCAAAAAAAACACCGAACGAAAAACAAAAGTTCTACAATTTTCATCAAAAGAAGCAAAAGAGATTTTTAAGATTGGCATTCCAGTTGCTTGTCAGGATGGTTTTATTCAGATTTCATTCCTATTAATAACTGTAATTGCAAACAAACGTGGCGTAAATGTTGCCGCCGCCGTTGGAATTGTAGAAAAAATAATTTCTTTTTTATTCCTTGTACCTTCCAGTTTGCTTTCTTCTGTTTCTGCAATTTCTTCGCAAAATATTGGGGCAGCAAAACCAGAACGTGCAGAAAAAACTTTATTCTATGGAATAAAAATTGGCTTTGCTGCAGGGCTTTTATTTGCAGTTTTGTTTCAGTTTTTTTCAAAACAAGTTATTTCGCTTTTTACACAAAACCCACAGGTTATTCTTTTTGGTTCTCAGTACATAAGAACATACGTTTTTGACTGCGTATTTGCTTCAATTCATTTTTGCTTCAGCGGATATTTTTGTGCTTTAGGAAAATCATTTTGGGCTTTTGTTCACAATGTAATTTCAATTATTTTAATTCGCGTTCCGGGTGCGTACCTTGCTTCTGTTCTTTTTACGCAGACGCTTTTACCTATGGGGCTTGCCGCAACTTGTGGCTCTATACTTTCTTCTATTGTATGTGTATTAATTTTTAAGCATTTGCATAAAAATATAAAAATACTAACCTTGACCTAAAAGCCGTTATTAATCTATATTTTTCTATATCGGAAAAAATCAAAATATTTAGTCAGGCTTGTTTATAAAATAATCTTTAATTTTATTTTTAAGGATTACATAAGGATTAAATATGACAGAAAACACTTATTCAAATCTTTTTAATGGACCTTATTCATTTGATGATGAATTTGAAGAAGATTTTAATGACAAAGATCCAGATGAGATTTTAGACGGCATTGATGAAGATGCAGAAAGCTATGAAGAAGCTTTTTCAGAAGAAGATGATCTTTTTGAACCTTATGATGATGTAGAACCAGAAGATGGTTACACAAATCCGTACAGACGCCACAACGATTTTAATGATGATTATGATGATAATGGTGAAGACGGTCTTTATTAATCTTTAATTTTTAAGCCTGAACTTCTTTTAATTCTGTAAGAAAATTTTCTTTAGAAAATGAAAAATCATAATCCTTACCTTCTGCATTAAAGTGGGTAAGGAATTTATTTTCTTTACTTTTTACACTTATCATTTCGTTAGAAAGAGAAAACTTTTTCATTAAAAAAGCCTTTATTAATTCAACTGCAATTTTTTCTGAAACACATTCAGAACGGAATGCTTTTTTTGTTTCGTTAAGTTCATTTTCATATTTTTGCTGGTTTAAGAGCAGAACTTCAACTTCTGGAAACGGATTATTCGGAAACTTTGCATCTGCAATTTTTACCCACTCTGCTTCCCCTGCGTTCTTTTGCAAAAGCGTTCCTTTAATCTGATTTTGAATAAAAAGTCTGAACTTTATTGTCTGGCTAATCATTACTTCAAAAACGATGGAACTTCCCTTATCTTCTACAGTAAAATTTTCTTTAAGGTGTTTTTTCTTAAAAGAATCAATTTCTGACATTGCGTCTGTAAATAAAAGCGGCATTGCTTGTATTCGGCTCATATTTCTGTGCTGAAGATGCCTAAAAATATCTTTCCAATAATCACTTTCTATATCTTTTTGATTTTCCATAACAAAACCTTCTGTGTAATTATTTAAGTTTATTAAAATGGCATAAAAGTTGCTCTATTTCCATTTAGGGTAGAAATCCATGGAACTGCATTTTCGTAATCGATTCTGCTTGTTAGAACCCAAAGAATATTCTTTTTTCCATGTATAACCGGGCAATCCCCTTTTCCATCAGTAAAAATTATAAGACCATCATAATCTTTATGAAAAGAAAAATAATCGACTGCACATTGAAAATCTGTTCCGCCTCGCCCCGAAATTTCTTTTAATTTAATTTTCTTTTTAAACGGAATCGGTTCAGAAAACTTAAGAACAGTATCAAAAAAGATTACATCGATTTTTTCTATAATTCCCAAGAAAAATATATTATTTATCGCCTTAAAAAAGCGGTTAAAACTTTCATCAGTAATAGAACCCGAAACATCTACTGCAATAAGAACATCCGCTTTTCTTTTATAACGACTTCCCATTGCCTTAAAACCAAAACGGCGACTGGGCTTCATTCTAGTTAAAGTTCGCGAAGCATTTATAATATTTTGCCTAAAAAGCGTAAGAGCTTTTCTAAAATCCATTGAAAAGTCTGCTTGTTCAAGAATTTCTCGCTTTAAAGAACCCCCAAGACCGCCCCAGCCTTGGTCAACTTCAACTTTTTGAATATTTTTTTGAATATCGGCCAACGCTTCTTCGTTTTCTTCCCATAAATCGCCTGCTTCTCCTATATTTTTAGCCGTTTCATTTAAAGAAGAAGAACCTGCGTTTTCGCCACCAAAAGAAATATGCTTTAATAAAAAAAGTATTTTTTTATACCATTCTTCAAACGAAAGATTATCAAGCACAAAAAAACGCCCGGTTCTATGGTCAATATTAAGATTTTTCATAAAAAACTTTTCTTCTTCTGTGCCTGACCATTCAACACCAAGTGGATTTTTTTCTTCCTTAAACTTTTTTGCAAGACTTTTTAAGTATTCTATTCCGGCAAGACAAAAATCTGTTTTATAAAATTGATTTATTACAATGTCGCTTGCAATAACAAGAACTGTTTTATTTGCATTATATGGCTGCCTTTTATACGGATGCGATAATAAAATGCGGTAACCTTCAACTTTAAGTGCTTCAGTAAGATTGATTTCAGAAAAATTGGTAAGTATTTCGGGATTGTATTCAAGCCTGAAACATTTCTGCGAAACACCAGAACGCAAAGGACATTTCATTAAAGAATTTTTTATAAGTGTATGACTGCAAAAAGTAAAAAACAAAAGCGGCTCTGAATAAAACCATTCATTTATTATGTTTTTAATGCGTTTTTCTACATTCATCAGTTCAATTTTTTGCATTACGTTAGAGTGCTTCGGTTAGTTTTTTATATAATTCAGGAGCATTTTGAACGATTGCCGCAAGTGTAAGCGGATATTCTTTTGATGACCATAAACTTGCAAAATAAGAAACTGCTTCTTTTCCGTAAGTTTTTAAAAAGTCAAAGTAATTGAAAAGATTCTTAAAAATTGTGCTTTTTTCTACAGAATCTATATTGCTTTCGTTTTTTTCTTCTGCTTCTATAAAGTTAAAAACAGAAACAGAAACATTAGAAAGAACGGCAATATTTAATTTATTAAGTTTTTCATGCACACACGAAAAATCTTTTGTAAGAATCTCTTTTGCAGAGGGAATAGAGTTTTCATTTACAAAGCGAAAAAAAACGGATGCGGCTTTTGCTCCTACAATTCCAGAAACAAGGACTTTTTCTAAATCTGAAAGTATTTGAAACTTTTTTATAACAGAAGAAACTCGTTCCCAACTGCGCCTATCAGGCGTGCGTTCAAGATTTTGCGTTTCTGCTTGGTTTTGTAAGCCGTCAAGATATTCAGGGTTTTCTTTAATAAATGAGCAAACCCGCTCATCAAGATTAGATTTTTCTGCCCATTTTAGCCAATCGTTTACAGTAGGTGAAAACTCATAGATATTAAACCTAGAAACAAGGGCTGGGTCTAAATCTGTAAGTTGATATTCGTCCCCATTATTAACTGCACTTATAATCCTGCTTCCTTTTGGCAAAGACTTTCCTGCAAGTTTTCTATTTAAAGCAAGATCCATAATTGTTTGCAGAACTTCCGGCCGTGCTCTGTTTAGTTCATCTAAAAAAAGCACAACCGGCTTATCATCTAGCGGAAACCAATATGGTAGCATAAAATCGGTTTTTCCAGTTTTTTCATTCTTTTCAGGAAGTCCAATAAGATCCCCAGGGTCGCTCATCTGTCCTAAAAAAAGAGTTACAACTTTACAATTTTTACTAGAATAGAATTCTTCTAAGATACGGCTTTTTCCAATTCCATGCTTTCCTACCAGCATAATATTTTGCTCGCAAGGTGTATTTTCTAGAATAAAGTAAAGTTGTTCTGCATTTACTGTCATATAATTTTATTACCACATTGATTTTATTTATTAATGTTTACTCTGTTGGTCTCTTTTTTAAGCTTTTGCTTTCTGCAATGGCTTGGCCTTCGCCGACACCTCGTGCAGGGGCACTCGGCACAAGTCGGCGACGCCTGCTGCGTCACTCGCAGGCTATATGGCAAACATTTTACTCTGTTGGCCTCTTTTTTAAGCTTTTGCTTTCTGCTATTGCTTGGCCTTCGCCGACTTGTTGCTCCATCATTGCTCTTACTTTTAATGGAAGACCGAACAATGTTATAAAGCCCTGTGCATCTTTATGGTTATAAAGTTCGCCAGTTGTGAAAGAAGCAATTGATTCGTTATACAAACTGTATTTTGAACCAGAACCAGCACCACGAATTGCACCCTTAACTACTTTTACTTTTGCCCAACCTGTAACAGTTTCTTCTGCTTTGTCCATAAAGGCAATGCAAGAATCCATTAAAGTTGTAAACCATTTTCCATCATAGATAAGTTCTGCCATTCTTAAAGAAACATTCTGCTTAAAGTGATAAGTGTCACGGTCAAGGCAGATATGATCCATCATTCTGTGAGCAAAATAAAGAATTGCTCCACCTGGAGTTTCATAAACACCGCGGCTCTTCATTCCAACACAACGGTTTTCACAAATATCAACAAGACCAACTCCATTTCTTCCGCCAATAACGTTAAGAGTATTCAAAAGGTCAAGTGCATTCATCTTTTTACCGTTTAAACCAACTGGAATTCCTTTTTCAAAATCGATTGTAACATATTCGCCTTCATCAGAAGCTTCTTCTGGAACAGTCGTATTTTTAAGCATATGTTTGTAGTTTGGCTCATTTTCTGTTTTTTCAAGTTCAAGACCTTCATGCGAAAGGTGCCAAACATTTTCATCACGCGAATAAGACTGATCTTTTTTCATAGGAACTTCAAGACCACGGTCTTCAAGGAATTTAATTTCAGCTTCGCGGCTATCCATATTCCATTTATCATCACGCCATGCAGCAATAACTTTAATATCTGGAGCAAATGCTTTTATTGCAAGTTCAAAACGAACCTGATCATTTCCTTTACCTGTTGCACCGTGACAAATTGCAACGGCTTTTTCCTGACGAGCGTATTCAACTAAGATTTTTCCAATTAAAGGGCGAGCAGTTGAAGTGCCTAAAAGATATTCATCTTCGTAAACGGCATTTGCTTTAAGAGCAGTCCAAACATATTCTTCTATATATTCCTGTTTTGCATCAACAACGTAACAAGCCGATGCACCTGTTTTTAATGCACGATTTTTAATTGCATCCCAGTCATCACCTTGACCAACATCAATACAAACTGCAATTACATCATAATCATAATTTTCTTTAAGCCACGGAATAATAACCGTAGTATCAAGTCCGCCTGAGTATGCAAGAATAACCTTATCTTTTGCCATTTAAGAGCCTCTTAAAAAATATTTTTCAAAATTTATCATTTTAAAACCAGTTAAGCAATCAGTAAAAAGATAAAGATACAAAAAGACTCTCACTTTAATAGTTCCACATTTTTTTGGGTTATTGACACAGATTATAAAATCTTATAGTCTATTAAAACTCACGTGAAAAACATAAGGTAGGTAATAGATATGTCTAGAGCTTGTGACATTTGCGGAAAAGGTGTAATGCACGGAAACCACGTTTCTAAGTCTTTTAATCACCTTCGCCGAACTTGGAGACCAAATCTCCTTACCGTAAGAGCCGTTTTTGACAACGGTCAGGTAAGAACAATTAAAGTTTGTACACGTTGCTACCGCAGCGACTTCCTTATCAAAAAGGTAAAGACACCTAAAGTTGCTGTTGAAACAAAATAAGCAAACCTAAAAAAACCGCTTTTGACGAAAAGCGGTTTTTTTTATGCCTTCATTACACTTCAAGAACAAGTCCATCATAAGCAGGTTCAACAGAACCGCCTTTTTTTACACATTCATTAAGATTCTTAAAATCACAAAGTTGAGCGTTTACATATTCTGAAATCTCTTTGTGCGTCATTAAATGGCAGATATGAATAAACCATGTGTGAACTGCATTTAATTTATCTGCAACTTCCATTGCTTGTCTAAAACCAAAATGCGTTGAATGCGGATTTACCCTTAATCCATCTATTACGCAATGTTCAATTATTCCACCCTTTTCTTTTATAAGGGCAATACTTTCACTCGGAACAAAACTTGTGTCTGTAAGATAAGCAATTGATTTTTTAGTTCCAGTTTTTTTATCTTGAACAGTAAAAAGCCAGCCTGTATCATCAAGAGTTCCATGTTTTAATGGAATTGGCGTTACTTCTACATCCTTAAATTCTTTAGGTTGGCTTTTTATAATTTTTGAACAATCAACAAGATTGATTTTTGGTTTTCCGCCACCAATCTGTGTATTTTTTTTAAAGATATAACTAAACCGTTTTTTTACATCTTTTATTGTTTTTTGATTAGCATACAAAGAAAGACCGATTTTATTCTGCATACTAAGTAACATTTTTGGCGGAATTCCTGCGTTTTCAGGATTATTTTTTAGTTTTTCAAGGGTATCACTTCCCATTGTATGACTAAAAACTCGTATATCGTCTAATCCGTGCAAATGGTCTGCGTGGGAGTGAGTTAAAAGCACTGCATCAAGTTCTTGAATGTCATATTTTATGCACTGAAGGCGAAACTCTGGTCCTATATCTATTAAAAGATGCGTTTCTGTTCCGTCTGAGTTTATGTTTGTAACGTAGGCACTGCACCTGAATCTTTTATCTTTAATATCATTAGAAGTGCATACATGGCAATGGCAGGCAATACACGGAATTCCGTGACTTGTACCTGTTCCCAGCAAAGTCATTTTCATCACATTATGCCTTCGTAAACTAATCCCTGTTCACCATCCATTGTAACAGAAAGGTCGTTTTCAAGGATTTTTACTGCATCCCGCACATTTTGAATCCATACAAGCGATGGATTTAAAAGCACAAGTTGTTCCGGTGGAATGTCACTTCCCGATTCTGAAATAACGCCATGAACTACACGCAAAGCTGGTATTAAATCTTCTGTAATACGATAGCACACAAGAATTGCTTTATTATCCATTTTTACCTGATTGCGTATTTCATTCATATCATCTTCGTGAACGATTCTTCCCGACGCTTTAGGATTTTCTTTATCTGCAAAACCAAAAAGAGTTCCTCGTGCAATGATATTTCCTACAATAAGAACTTTTATGGTATTTACCATCATCGGACTTGAAATAGGAATACCTGCACATATAAGAACTTTATCACCTTGTTTTATTGCTCCGCACCTTATGCACTGCGTAATTGCACTTTGAACCATCATTTCTGAATCGTCTGCAACTTTGCAAAGAACCGGCAGAACGCCCCACTGAATCATAAGCTGGCTTGCAACTTTTTTATCCGGGGTAACGGCAAGAACAACTTGTTCCGGGCGATAACTTCCTATTATGCGTGCTGTATTTCCATGAAGAGTTGGAACTAGAATTGCTTTTGCACCAATATTTCTAGCAAGTTTATAAGCACTGTGCGAAACCATATGTCCAACTTCTGTTCCAGGTTTGTATTCAGAATCAAACTTTCGCATTTGGTAAAGATATTCCTGACTTTGCTCTGTAGTGCGTGTTATTAAAACCATTGCCTTAACTGCTTCTACAGGGTATTTTCCACCAGCGGTTTCTCCGCTTAGCATAACAGCATCAGTTCCATCAAAAACAGCATTTGAAACATCGGTAAGTTCTGCACGCGTAGGTCTAGGATTTATAATCATTGAGTCAAGCATTTGTGTTGCCGTAATAACTGGCTTTCCGTTTGCCCGGCACACTCGAATAATTGCTTTTTGAGCCAAAGGAATTCTTTCCGGAGGAATCTGAACTCCTAAATCACCGCGAGCAACCATAATTCCATCGGCTTCTTTTACAATTCCTTCTATATTGTTAAGACCTTCTTCATTTTCGATTTTTGCAATAACGCGGGCATTTGCACCGACTTCTTTTAAAAATGTTTTTATCTGAACGACTTCTTCAGGAAAACTTACAAAACTTGCAGCAACAAAATCTATATCCTGCTCTGCACCAAAACGCAAATCTTCCTTATCTTTTTCAGACATAATCGGAAGTCCTGCGTGAAGCCCTATTAAATTAACATTTTTACGGCTGCCAAATGAACCAGAATTCTTTGCTTCGCAAATTATTTTATCGCCTTGAACTTCAATAACATCAATTTCTATAAGTCCATCTGCAATAAGAACTCGAACTCCAGGTTTAAGTTTGTTTGGTGCTTCTTTCCAAGAAAGGCTTATATGACAAGGTTTTTCGCCATTTTTTGCCGTACAAAAAGAATCGTCGGCAGTAAGTTCAACCTTATCACCTGTATTAATAGTGATTTTTCCGTCATTTTCTACAAGACCAGTACGAATTTCCGGGCCTTTTGTATCAAGCAAAATGGCAACTGGAATTCGTAAATCTCCAGCAACACGACGGACTCTTTCCATTGCCTGTTTATGCCACTCGTACGTTCCGTGACTAAAATTAAAACGAGCAATATTCATACCTGCTAAAAGCATTTTTTTTATAGTTTCATCATTATCGCAAGCAGGTCCAATTGAACAAACAATCTTTGTCTTTCTTGAATACATAGAAACAATTATACAAAGTTTGAATTATTTTGTGAATTTTTTATTTTATTTTTTTTAGATTTATTTTTATGTAATAAGTAAAACTTACATACTAAAATCTTTTCCAAGATAAACTTCTCGTGCAAGTTCAGAA
>CAYZXM010000061.1:0-11194 GCA_964482455.1 uncultured Treponema sp.
TAACATATTTTTCATCGTAGCGGGTGCGGTCTGTATCTTCCAAACGAAGAATAAACTTTCCACCTTTTGAACGAGCGTATAAATAATTAAAAAGTGCTGTTCTTACTCCGCCAATGTGCTGCATTCCCGTTGGAGAAGGTGCATAACGAACGCGAACTTCTTTATCTTCCATGATTTTTCCTCTATTTAATAAATTTTATTCTTAAAAACTATGAGTTTGATTTGATAATTATAGTAAAAACAAAAACGTTTCTCAATGTTATTCTGATTTTTCTGTTCTATAAGTTCTTTGTATAGTGATTTTTTTTTATTATCAGGCGGTGTGGACAAAAAAAATGCCTCGCAAAAGCGAAGCATTTTTCAAAAGCAATTTAGTTTTTTGCTCTTTCAACAAAAGAACCGTCACGAGTATCAATAACGATTCTTTCGCCATCATTGATGAATAATGGAACTCTTACTTCAATTCCTGTATCCAAAGTAGCAGGTTTTAAAGATTTTCCAGAAGTATCGCCTTTTACTCCAGGTTCTGTGTATGTGATTGTTCGTACAATCTGAACTGGCATTTCGATACCTACTGGCTTTCCTTCGTAGAAAGTAAGTTTTACTTCAAGATCATCTTCTGGAGTAATATAACCAGCATAATCTCCAAGATTTTCTTTTGGAAGTTCAAACTGTTCATAAGTTTCCTGATCCATAAATACGTATGTATCACCATCGATGTAAGAAAGTTTTGTTGTGTGAGCATCAAGATCTACTTCATCAAACTTTTCGCCGGCATCAATTCCAAGATCCATTGTAGATTTTGTAACAAGATTCTGAACACGAAGGTTTGTAACCATTCCGGCACGGCCTGAACGCTGACCAAGCATCTTCTGAACTATAAGAGGATTGCCTTCGTACATAAAAGCAGTTCCAACTTTTAACTGTGATGTCATTAACATATGATATAACCTCAAAAATAAAGTTTTTTGCTAAAATATGGCTCATTATAAATGTTTTTTTTAAGATTGTACACATTATAAAATTCATTCTTAGATAAAAAAAATTATTCACCTTAAAATCCGTAAAAATCCCATTTGCTTAACTATTTTTCTTAGTGTAGACTTAAAATATGCTTATCAAAATTAAGGCTGATTCTGGCCGACGAATTGCGTGGACTGACCGGGTAAATGGATATTTTCATTTCTTATTTAAAGATGAAACTTCAGAAAATGGATATTTTCGTGGAAATACAAAGTATTTTAGCGGTTTTACTTGTAACGGAAAAACTTTATTAAAAGCCAAAGAGATTCAAGTTTTTCCTTATGGATTCAGAAGTCTTTTTGAAAATTCCTTTGTTGATTCTGCACTTCTTATCGATGAGCAGGCGTTTTATTTTGCAACTAACGCAGAATTAGAAATCTTAAATTTGCAGACGGAACTGTTATTTAATGAAACTCTTTCATTAGAAAATAAAGAAGTTCAAAATAATCAAAAAGAATTAGACAATTTTGAAAAAAAAGAACCTGTTTGGACCGAAAAAACTATTGATAGCATAAAAGTTATTTCTTGTAATAGCGGAATTGCGATTGCTTCAAATTTTGATTTTTCTTTTTTGGTAAACGACAAGAATTTATCTCTTTGTAAAAAAGAATCAACAAATAATGATATGGGAGTTTTTAAGAATTCCGGCTGGTTTGTAACATTTGAAGATAGTGAAGAATCTGCCGTTCAAAAAGCGGTAAGGCTTGCAAAACAAAATGGATTTACCGCTCATAAAAATCTTATTGATTCGTTTTTAAATAATTATTCTGCAGATTTTGGTGATAAAAAGTTCAATGAGTCAATTCAGTGGGCAAGATTTAGTGCATGGCTTCTTGCAACTAAAGACAAAGTAACTGGTTACCAGGGAATTTGGGCAGGGCTTCCGTGGTTTAGGGACAACTGGGGGCGGGATACTTTTATTTCTCTTTGTGGAACGCTTTTAATTTCTGGTTGTTTTGAAGAAGCAAAAAATGTGCTTTTGGGTTTTGCTAAGTTTCAAAATCTTGATAAAGACAGTTCAACTTACGGCCGAATTCCAAACCGTTACAGAGATTCCAGCGATGTAATTTACAATACAGCCGATGGAACTCTTTGGTTTATAAGAGCATTGTGGGAATACGTTCAATATTCAGGAGATTTTTCTGTATTTAAGCAGTTAGAAAATACAGTAAATATTGCCCTTTATGCAGAACTTGAACATTGCGATGAACATGGTTTTTTGATGCACGCCGATGCAGACACGTGGATGGACGCTCGTATAGAAGGAAAAGAAGCTATTTCGCCACGCGGAAACAGAGCAAATGATGTTCAGGCGTTATGGTTTACGGCTTTAAAAATCGGCTCTCAAATGCAACGAATTTTAGGAAACAATGACAAAGCCGATAGTTACGATTTTATTGCCGAACGAGTAAAAAAATCCTTTTTGGATTTCTTTTGGAATAAAGATTGCAATGCTCTTGCAGACTGCTTACCCGAAGGCGTTTATGGCGAATGGATAAAAGATATGCGTGTTCGCCCGAATCAGCTTTTTACGTTTATGATTCCTTATGCTCTTGACCTTAAGCCAGAAAATTATTTTGTAAAACAAGATGTTGCAGAAAAAATCATTAAAAATGTTGAACGCGAACTTGTAAATCCGTTTGGTCTTTACAGTCTTAGTCCAGAAGATCCGCTTTTTCACCCGGAACATGAAAATCCAAAGTGGTATCATAAAGATGCAGCATATCACAATGGAACGATTTGGGAATGGAATACAGGTGCGTATATTACGGCAAAAGCATTAAGTTCGGGTGGAACTCTTTCTGAAAAGCCGTCGGCAATTCTTCAAAATTATTCAAAAATGATTTTGGAATATGGTTGTGCTGGTTCTTTAAGCGAAAATATTCATGCTCGCCCTGATAACGACGGAAACCCTAAACTTTCAGGAACTTTTAGCCAGGCGTGGTCACTTGCAGAGTTTAATCGCAATGTTACAATGGATTTATTCGGTTTTCATCCTGAACTTTTATTAAAAAAGATAAAATTAAATCCTTGTCTTCCTTTTAATTGTAAAAAAGCGTCGGCAATTCTTCCTTTTGGAAAAGGCTGGAAATTTTCTATAAAGATAGTTCGCAAAAACAACAAATATAATTGCACTGTGGAATGGATTGTAAAAAATCCTGATGACTTAAAAGCTGACAATTTTGAAGAACTTTTATTAAACGACATAAAAATAAAACCAAATGTAAAATATGTTTTTAAAACTCCAATAGTTTACAACGAAAATAATAAAAAGAAGTCATTCTTTGAAAGGTTTAAATCTAAAAAGTTTGAAACGCCTGAAAAATGGATAACATCTCCTTTCTTTAAGCAAAATCTTTATAATGAATTTTGCGGAGCGGAACACAACAAAGATTATCTTTTTAACCTTATAAAAGGTGGAAGAATGAACAGTAAATGCTGCGGAGGAAAAAACACTGCGGCGTTGGAATGGTACTTTGATTCAAAAGAATTTGAAGAAAAATATCACACAAATCTTACTCTTGGTGCACTTTATAAAAATACTGAAACAACTTTCCGTTTGTGGGCACCTACGGCAAAGGCTGTTTCAATTTCATTTTTTTCTGATGGAGAAGATTCGCCTGCAGAAAAAACTGTTGAATTAAAACCATTAAACCAAAAGGGTTCCTTAGGAGTTTGGGAAACAACTGTAAAAGGCGATTTGCACGGAAAATATTATCTTTACACAGTTTTAGTTCATGGTGTTGAACAGATTTCTACTGATCCGTATGCGACTGCTTGTGGAGTAAATGGAAATCGCTCAATGGTTGTGGATATGACTCGCACAAATCCTGAGGGCTGGGAAAATGTAAAAGTTCCTGTTGTAAAAAGTCCTTGCGATGTTGTTGCCTATGAAGCTCATATTGCAGACATTACTTCTAGCCCAGATTGGAATGGTAACAAAAAAAATCAAAGAACTTTTTTGGGTGCTGCAGAATCTGGAACAACTTATGATGGAAGTCCTACTGGTTTTGATCATATAAAATCGCTAGGCGTTACGCATGTTCAGCTTCTTCCTGTTTTTGATTTTAGATCTATTGATGAAAAAACTGTGAACGATCCAAATGTAAAAAACAAAACGTTGTTTGGAAACTTTAATTGGGGATATGACCCAGAAAATTATGCCTGCGTAGAAGGTTCATATTCAACAAATCCGTATGATGGCTCTGTTCGCATAAAAGAATTTAAAACTCTTATAAAAAATTATGCTGATGCAGGAATCGGAATAATAATGGATGTTGTTTATAACCATGTAAAAGATGGAATTCATCAAGGTCTTGCAACAAGTGTTCCAGGGTATTTTTACAGAGTCGAAGGTTATTCTGGTGCCGGCGAAGATACTGCCAGTGAACATTCAATGTTCAGAAAATATATGGTAGATACGCTTTCTTTTTGGCTAAAAGAATATAAAATCTGCGGTTTCCGTTTTGATTTAATGGGCTTGCACGATGTTGTAACAATGAATGCCATTCACGATGCTTTGCACAAAATTAAAAAAGATGTCTTACTTTACGGCGAAGGCTGGGATATGTACCGGGCAGGAAAGTGCGAAGGTGCAAGCCAAGTAAATTGTGACAAACTTAACGGTATCGGCTTTTTTAATGATGCTATGCGTTGCGGAATAAAAGGCCCGATTTTTAATGATAAGCAAAAAGGATTCGTTCATGATGGTAGTTATAAAGAATCTATAAAGTTCGGAATCGTAGGAGCAACAAATCATCCGCAAGTTCAATATGATAAAATTCAAGGAACTGCCGCTCCAAAACCATGGGGAAAAGAAACTTGGCTTTCTGTAAATTACACAGAAATTCATGATAACATTACTTTGCACGACAAGCTTTTTATGGTCGATCAGGATAAGCCAGAAGAATATCTTGACCAAATGCAAAAAATGGCGATTTCTTTGGTTTTACTTGCAGAAGGCTATCCAATTTTGCATGCTGGAATGGAATTTTGTCGTTCAAAAGAAGTTCCGGACGACATTCGGGCAACAAAGCAGATTTTTTATGAATATGGAATTTCTGATGATGGCCGTCATTTTATTCTTCATAATACTTATAACGTTTGTGATAAAATAAATAATCTTGACTGGAAACTTTGCCATAAAAAACAGGATGTTGTAAATTATGTGCGAAATCTTATTAAATTACGAAAAGAACATCCTGCTTTTAGACTTTCTACAGAAGATGAATGTACAAAAGCTTTGCATTTTATCGAAAATCAGGAAGTTGGACTTCCTGAACAAGTTCTTGCATGGGAATTAGACGGAGAAAAATGCGGTGATTCTTGGAAAAAGATTGTAATTATTGCAAATCCGTTTACTTCTGATGTAAAATTTGAATTAAATGGAAAAGGTTCTTGGCATCTTGTTACAGATGGAAAGCAATTTTCTAATTCTGAAAATATTCTTTCAGATGGAACTGTTGTAACAATTTTTACAAAAACAGTTGCTATTTACGCTTTAACATAAATTTTTAATAAAGAAAAACCGATAAAAAACAGAGGTGTTTTATGTCTTTTTTTAGAAAATTTTTTAATATACTCATACTTTTATCGTTTTCTTTTGCTTTTATTTCTTGTTCCGAAGAAGAAGAAAAAGAAGATTGCATTATTACCGCTAATCCATCTTCGTCTTCTGATGAAATTATAATTTCGGCTCCTTACATGGAAGGTCTTACTTATATTAATATTTTTAGAAAAATTGCAGACAGTGATAAATCTTATAATATTGGTCAAATAATTACGTTGGCTGATAAAAATAAAAATATGACATATAACTTTTCTGACAATCTTTTAGTTGCAGATATAGATTTTCGTTATCGGGCAAGATTTTTAGTTAATGGTATTTATCAATATTCAGAATGGTCGGATTTAGTTTCTACTACAAAGTCAGATTTTACAGATTTACCAAAAGTTTCTGTAAGTGGAACAGATATTTATTTTGAATTCGATGATGAAAAAGGCATTCTTACTTTAAAAGGAGCTACAGATGCTTCTGGTAATGACCCGGAATTAGGTTATCCAACAGAAGGCTCTTTTGATGATTTTACTATCTGCCTTGCAATAAATAATGGAAACATAACAAGAATCTTTACAGTAACAGAAGAAGGAAAAGTTTTAGCTAATGATTCAACAATTTCATTATATTCTATTTTAAATGAAGCGTTTTATAATAAAGAACTTTCGTTAAAAGGTGTCGTTTTGCAAAAAATAACTGAAACTTACGAAAAAAATAAAGACACTACTTCTGCTTTGCGTTATACAACAGTTCAATGGTCTTTACCGGTAGATACTATTCCTGTAAAAGCTAGTAAAGATAAGAAAAAACTTGAAACGTTTGTTGTAAAACTTAGCGATTCATCAGAAAATATATATGATTACAGTCCGTTAAATTCTGCAAGGGTATATTTTGAACCTTCATTAAATGAATATGAACTTGATTATTCAGATTTATAAATGTAAAAACTTGCTGTTACACTAAAAGACCGTTTACAGCAAGTTCTGCAGCTCCATAAAAATCTGAAATATCTTTTGTGTCTAAAACTGAGATTTTAAAAATAGCGGATTCCAAAAGTGAATAAAGCATAACATTTGAAGATTTTATGCTTACCTTTTTAAATTCGCCGGCACGGATTCCACGAATAATTACACAATTTAAGATGTGTTGCAATTTTATTGTACGACGCAAAACCCGTTCTTCTGTATCAACTCCAGATTTTTTTAATTGAACAAGATATGGTAAAAGAATTGCAAATAGTTTTCGGTTTTCTTCGCACTTTTTAAGAATGAACTTAATCATATCTTTTAAAACTTTTTCAGTGGAGATTGTTGTATCGGTAGCAATTTTAATAAGTCGTTCTTCTAAGTTTGAAAGAAACTGTTTTATACTGAACAAAAAGATTTCACGTTTATTTTTAAAGTAAATATATAAAGTTGTACGCGTAATACCACATCGATCAGCAATTTTTTGAAACGTTACATCTTCGTAGCCTTCGTCTATAAAAACATCAAGAGAACGTTCCAAAATTTCTTCGCGTCGTTTATCATGTTCAACAACTGTAGCCATCAGGAATAATCCTTTTTATTTTTTATCAGTTTGTTTTTGAAGATTTTGTTTATAAATATAAAAAGTTGTATTTAAATTACCCGCTTTTATATCTTTTAATGTTTTTGCATAATGACCAAAATCTTCCTGAAAACTTTTATGACTTGTAATTATTCCAAAATCCCAATTTTTAAAATTTTGCCACAAGCATCCCATTTTTTTATATAATTTTGACGCTTCTTCTTCATCGCCAAGTCGTTCGCCATAAGGTGGATTACAAAGAATAAGCCCACTTTCGTACGGTGCACTTAATTCTGCAAAATCTGCCTGAATAAAATCTGGTCTTAAAACTTTTGCATCACTACCGATTGACTGCAATGCTCTTCCAGCCATAACGCAAGCATATTCTGCATTCTTTTTTGCTCTTTCAACTGCTTCATCAGAAATATCAGAACCTGTAATTCTAACTTCCACATCTGTGCGTATTTTTTCTGCTTCCTGTTTTTTAATTTCATCTGCTTTTTGTTTATTAAAAAAAGGTAGAGTTTCTAAGGCAAAACGTCTTCCAAAACCTGGGGCAACATTGTACGCATAAAGAGCGGCTTCAATTGCAATCGTTCCAGAACCGCAGAAAGGATCATGCAACGGAGTTTTTCTACGCCACATCATCTCTTGTAAAAGAACGGCTGCAACAGTTTCACGGAGTGGAGCAATTCCGCCATCTACACGGTAACCACGCTTATGCAACGGAAGTCCTGACAAATCCAAAAGAATCATCGCTTCGTTTTGATCCATATAGATGCGAACCGTAAATTCATCGCCAGTTTCTGGCATAGAAGACATTTTAAATCTTTCTGTAAGTTTTTGATAAATTGCCTTTTGTGCTACAGACTGAATTGCATGTTCTGAATTTAATTTGCTTTTATAGCAACGAACTTTATCAACTGTAATTTTTGAATCTTTTTTAAAGTAATCCTGCCACGAAACGTTATAAATTCCATCGAATAATTGATCAAAATCTTCTGCATAAAAATTAGCCATTAAAAGAAAAACTCTATCTGCCGTTCTTAAGCAAAGATTACTTTTGTACAAAGAATCCATATCGCCTTCAAAAATAACACGACCAGGAGCGTTTCCTTTTAATTTATAGCCAAGATGTTTTATTTCATTTCCAAGAATTTTTTCGGCCCCAACGGCACACAATGCAACCAATGTATTCATATTGTAAATGTAGCATTTTTACAATTTTTACAAAAGTGTCAAAATGACATTTCTATAAAATAATGTCATTTTATCCATTTACTTGTGTGCTATTCCGCAAATTTCCTTTAGATTTTGAATTCCTTTACGTTGCATATATGCAGAAATTCCTTCAATACATTCAACCATTGTAAGTGGATTTGCAAAAGTATTTGTGCCAACTTCAACTGCAACCGCACCAGCCATTATAAATTCTATAACATCAGACCAAGTTGCAATTCCACCTATGGCAACAATCGGAACTTGCTTTTCTTTTGGAAGAGTTTGAAGTGCTTCATATAATTCATAAATCAGACGAACGGCAATTGGTCTTACTGCAGGACCGCCAAAACCTGCTTTTACTTTATCAAAAACAGGATGGCCAGTTTCTACATCAATTGCAACACCCTGGAATGAATTGCATAAACTTATTGCATCTGCACCAGCTTCTACACAAGAAAGAGCAACATTATTTAATTCAGGCGATTGAGGAGTAAGTTTTACCCATAAAGGCTTTGTAGTTACTTTTCTAACAGCACTAACAACCAAAGATGCAGAAGTGCAGGACATTCCAAACGCTGCTCCACCAGCACTAACATTTGGGCAGGAAATATTCAATTCAATTACAGGAACATCAGTTTTTTCCAAAAGTTTAGCACCTTCTACATATGTTTCTAAATTAGAACCAGAAAGATTTGCAATTGCAACAGGTTTTAATTTTAACATTTCGGGTAATTCATGTTCTATAAAGTGAGGAATTCCAGGATTTTGCAAACCGATTGAATTCATAAGACCTGAAGGCGTTTCCCAAATGCGTATTCCAGAATTTCCTTCTCTTGCCTCTAATGTAAGACCTTTTGATGCAATTCCTCCAAGTAAATTAACATCAAAAACAGTAGAATATTCTGTTCCAAAACCAAAAGTCCCAGAAGAGCCAATTAATGGATTTTGAAATTTTACATTTTTTATAACTACGCTTAAATCAGGAGTTATAAAAGAATCTTTTTTTTCATTTAAGTTTGATTTTATTTTTGAAGGGTTTGGTTTTTTAAATAAAAGAATTTTAGAATCGAAAACAGGACCATCTTTGCAGCATCTTAAGTTTCCTTTAGTCGTTGGAATTACACAACCAAGACAAACGCCAACGCCACAAGCCATTCTGCTTTCCATACTAATCCAGCACTGAACGCCTGCTTCTTCTGAAATATTTTTTATATACGAAAGCATTGGAGCAGGACCACACGCATAAACAGCAGAATAGCCAGCGTCTTTTATCTTTTTTGCATCAATGGCACTTGTAACCATTCCTTTAATGCCGACACTTCCATCATCAGTTGTAATTGTAAGTTTTTCTGGAGAAATAAAATCGAGTCCATAAGAACCACTTTTAAAAGAAGCGATAAAATCATAAGACTTTTTAGGAAGCGATTCTGCAAAATTTGCAACTGGAGCAACACCAATTCCTCCGCCAATTATAAGAACTTTTTTTGCATTAGATTGTGGCTGTGAAAAAATGTTTCCCAAAGGTCCAAGCACTTGAATCTTTTCGTTATTTAAAAGATTGCAAAGTTCGTTAGTTCCTTTACCTTTTTTTAGAATTAAAAACGAGATTTCTGCTGAATTTTCATTTTTTTCAGCATGAAAAACACTTATCGGTCTTGCTAAAAGTTGCTGGCTTTTTTCTGAGCGAAGCATAAAAAATTGACCGGGAAGTGGAAGTTGTGCATACTTTCCAGTAGTTTGTATTTTTAAATGAAAAACTGAACCATCTGGCTTTGCACCGTCTACAATTTTACACGAAATTACTGTACCTTTTGTAAAAATTGGATAAGGAATACCGTTACAATCTGTAATTTGTTTCATATTATTTTCCTAAAGATTTGCTTTTGCATTTAAAAGATCTTTTTTGCTAAAAAGTGCATTTTTTGCCGCAGAATCTGCAATATCAGAAAGTGTTAAAGTTCCTGCTTCTCTTTTTTTGTCTAGGTCAGAATCTTTTTTCCATGCACAAAGAATTCCTCGGCTAGAATTTACAGTTCCTCCGCATTTATCAAGCAAAGTTGCCGCAATGCGAGCTGCACCGCCTTGTGCACCATAACCTGGAATTAAAAAGAATGTTTCAGGGTATTTATCTCTTAAATATCTGGCGTCTTTTTCCTGAGTTGCCCCAACAACTGCACCGATTGGACCACAAGTTTCTTCTATATAGTATGAAGATTTATAAGTTTCGTTTATACGAGCAATTTCGTTCCCGACTTTTTCTAAAAGAAGTCCACCACTTTTTAATTCTTGATGTTCAATATCTACCATTCCTGGATTAGATGTACACAAAAGAACAAAAACGCCCTTTCCACCTTTTTCCGCTGAAGCATAATTTGTAAACGGTGTAAGCGTATCAAAACCCATATATGGATTAACTGTAATTATATCTGTTTCAAAATCACCTAAAAAATGTGCTTTTGCATACGCATCGGCAGTTGCCGCAATATCGCCACGTTTTATATCGCTAATTGCAATAAGTCCTGCTTTTTTAATTTCTTTTAAAGTTTCTGCATAGACTTTTAAGCCTTTAAGCCCCATTGCTTCATAATATGCAATCTGAACTTTACAACAACATGCAGATTTTTCTTCTTCGATTCTGTGAATAATTTCTTTATTGTAAGCCAAAACTGCTTCTTCTGGAGAACCTACTTGTTTTATAACCGATTCTGGAATATAAGAAGGATCTGTATCTAATCCTACACACAAAGGACCTCTTTCCTGTGAAAGTTCCTGTAAAATTTGCATTTTATGTTTTGTATTCATAGAAAATACTATATCGATTTTTTTCTTATAAAGGAAGACTTT
>CAYZXM010000062.1:0-11120 GCA_964482455.1 uncultured Treponema sp.
TCTTCCGAAAGATTTGATTTTTCTCCAGTTGGTGATTTTCTAAATTGAATATCAGCCATAATTTTATTCTCCTGTTTAAAACTTCTTTCTCTAAATTCACTGTATTTTTCAAAAATAAGATTTGCTTGATTCATAGTTTTTATAACCTGTTTCTTTCTTTTTTTGACGGCTTCTTCAGGATAACCATAAACATCAGCTATACATTTCAAAAATTGTTCAAGAGTATCTTCTGAATGATTTTTAGAAAAAGTTTTTTTATTATCCTTTTCTAAAACTTTATTTACTCTTTCAACAGATTTTAACCCAACTTGTTCTCCATATCTCAATACGTTATTTGCAGTTAAAGTTCCATTTTGAATCAAAGAATTTATTGACAAATTCTCTTTAGAGGAATAAAGTGAATTAGAGACTGAGGCTTTTTCTAGCAAAGTTTCAGTCAGAGTGGTTAGCCAAGGTGATTCATCTTGAATCTTTTGCCTGACCAAAGAACTGATTTTAGGTGCTAGATATAAAACCTGGTCAGTTTTATTTATTTTTTTTATAATTTCATTGATTGGTCTTTCATGTGATGAGATAATCACATTTGAATTTTCAATTTCAACAACAACAGATTGAACCATTCTTGATTCAGAGTCCATTAAAAAGTTTTTTGCGTAATTATGAGAAAAACAAGTTTCATCAAATTCATTGAACCTTTCTTCCTCCAAAACAATATCTGGTGTAGCTAAAGTTTCATATACCGCTGATAAAATATTTCGTCTTTCTCGAAGTGAAAATTTTGAAAACTGTCCTCCTCCAAATTTTACAGTCTCTAAAGGAGTTTCTATTTTTCCACCTGGAAATAAATAAGAGAAATTCTCTCTTGTAAAATCTATTGTTTTAAAAACTGACGAAGATTCTCGTAAACATAATGCAAGGACATCTTTGAACTTTTCTTCAAATTCAAAATTATTTTTATTTGTCATATCTTAAGATTACTCCCTTTACAATTCAATTCCGTCATAACATGTAGATTGAAACTGATTAATAGTTTTCTGCTGTTTTAACTGTTGTTTTCGTAGAATTATTGAATTTTCAACTTTAAGATTTACTGGATTTCCGTCTTTAAAAATGAATCCTTTATCGCTACCAGCAAGTTTTATTTCATTTTCATCTTGCATTAACACATTTGAAACAACATCTTTCATCTTGTAGAAATATTTGACTTGTTCAAATAAATGCTTATCTTCTTTAGGTAGTATCAAAAAACATTTGCAAGATGCGGAATCTTTTGAACATTGTTTTATTGCACTTTCTATAAACTCAGTTCTTTTATAAAAATCTTCATTTTCAAAAGTTATTAATCCAGTTATAAAACCTGCAACATTTGAAAAAACAGCAATTACATTTTCATTTGAATTAATGCCACTTTCTGTAAATATTTTCTTTGAAAAATCAATCATTTTTTCATTTCCGAAAGTTCCAAGAATATTTGGAAGTTCCGTATGAAGTGGCTTTATGTTCATTTCTTCTAATGTAACAATTTTAGAATTCTTTATTCCGTTCCAAAGTTCTCCTAAAGAATCTGTAAAACTGAAATTATCGTTTCCACCGACGATTATGTGTCCTAAAAATCTTTGCTTTCTTGAATTATCAATGAAATATTCAGAAAGAAATTTTGTAACGCTTTTATCGTTTTCAGACGGAAATACAAGTCCAGAAGGATGATTATGCGAAAAAAGAATGTATGAATCCGTTTTTTCAACAAGATGTCTAAGCCTGTTCAATAGCCATTCGTGAGGATAAATGCTTGTTGAATTTGGAATTTCAGATGAAATTGCAATTTGGTCATAAACCATTTTATTATGAACAATAAAATATCTTGCCGTTTCAAAACGTTCATCCTGATATAATTCAAGCAACTTTGCTGCATTTATCCAGTTTTGAGTTCGTTTTTCGCATGGAACAAGTTCAATCTTCTTTTTATCGAGTGCGAAAATCGAACTATTCAAAGGTTCTTTAATTTGTGTCCATAGTTTGCCTTTTTCTATAAAAGGTAAATCATTTTTATAAATACAATTCATTTTATAAACCAATCCCCATTTCATTTGACAAGCTTCTTGTTATCAGTTTTTTTACAGCAGGCTTTTCATGCAATGCTTCTGTTTTCCAACGATTCAAAAGCATTTCTAAATCATCGCCTGTTTTTACGCCAAGAGCCGTAAAAGTATTAAAAAGTTTTTTCTTTTCCGACCCACTCATTGTGCGAACCATAACTTCGCAAGTATTTAATGAAGAAGCACCAAAACCTTGCTTTTTAATCATTTTTTTAAAGTTCTTTTCAAAACTACTTGCCGTATGAGTAATAGAATTTCTTTTAGAAAACATTTCAGAAAGATAAGTTTTATTCTGCTTTTTCTTTTGTTCTTTACTTAAGATTTTTTCATAAACATGTTGTATGTCTTTCCGTAAAATTTCAGAAATAACCGCTTTTTTTATAAAATCTTCGCCTTTTTTGGACTCGTCACCGCTCATTATGATAATTCGCCGTTTATCAAGTCCTTTACCCTGCCCTGCATTTATAAAAAGAAATTCGTTACCGTTCATATCTTTCCAAGTAACACAAGTTCCTTTCTCTGTTTTACCCAAAAAGCCTAGAATATCATTTCTATTCATAACAGAATTGTTAGATGCGTCTATTATTCCACCAAGTAGTTTTTCATACATCTTTGGATATTTTTTTTCGATGTACTGCACCAGCAGCATAATATTTGCATCTTTTTCTTCTTCTGAAAGTTTTTCAGAAAAATCAGTTCCATTTCTTTCTCTAATTACATCTTCAAGCCATACATAATAAGACAACTCTTCAAGTTTTTTCATGGTAACCTCCTAAACATCCATTGTTTCTTCTTCAGAAACGTTCTGCCTTATTACTGGCGGTTTTTTGTTTGGAACGAGTTTTATTTCACCCTTTGCCATTTTTGTAAAGAATTCATTCGTCTTTTCACTTGTATTTATTCCAAGTTGATATGTAAGAGTTACGAACTTCTTTTGTTCATTTGTATCCATTTTAGTAATGAGTTTATTTACAGTTTTAAGAACATTTACTTTTGACAATTCACTACCAGACAAAACCGTTCTAAGTTTTTCTGCAAAATTTGAAACCGTTACTTTTTCATCATTTAATTGTGAACTTATAGCTTTGTTTATTTTATTTTCTTGAACGATTGATTCCATTGCAAAAGAAGGAAATAGCAAAGTTCCGTCATTAGACTTATTTGTTTCATAATCACTCCAATCAAGAGTTTCAATTTCATGCTGCAAAATATTTACGATTGAATTTTCATCAACTTTTTCTTTTTTAGGCTCGATGACTTTTACATCAACTGTAGGCTTTTCAACTACTTCTTTTTCAGAAGATTTTTTTGCACCGTATTTTTCGTTGTAATAATCTTCATATTCCTTCCAGTTTTTGTTCAAGGTTTCAATCATCTTTACATCATTTGATTCCTGAGCAATCTTCATGAACTTTTGGTATTTTTCATACTTCTTTTCATGTTCTACAATGTGCATAGGCTTCATCTGTGATTGAATCGTCTTATCTAATGGTTCAGTAAGTTCCTTTTCAATTCTGTTGATTTTTTCTTCGTTCAGAATCTTTTTATATTTTTCAATTACTTTTATTTTATAAGTGCGATCAAGCAGAGAATCAATATCTTTTTGAAGCAATTCTTTTTTATTGACAATTTTTTGAGAAAAATTGCGTTCGTCTTCTTCTGTAACAATTTCCATTTCTGCAAACTTTCTGCGTACATTTTCTATTTGCTTTTTACAGTCAGAAATTGCCTTATCAAATCTTTCAACGCCAGCCTTTTGCTCTTCTGGAGTTCGTTTTGCGTCCCCTTCTGCAAGAGAAGCATTATAATTTGAAATATAAGATTCTTTATTTGCTTCTCTTTCGGCTAATTTTTCAGAATATTTAATTCTTGACCTGATTAATTGGTCATAATCTTCCAACTGATTATCAAGAAGAAGAATTTGTTTTCTAATTTCAACCGTTTTGTCGCTTATTTCAAGTTTTGCCCTGATTTCAGGGTCTTTTATAAGTTCATACTTTAACTCTTCAGGATTTATATCCTCTACATTCAAAGTAGAACTATCCTTGTAATCAAAAAGTGCATTTATTCTGGACTGTTTTTCAGAATGTTTTTGATAGAGCAAAGAATCAATTGAATCATATACTAGCGGATAAACGATATGAACTCTTCCCTGTTCGTTTCCCTGCCTCCAGATTCGACCTTCAACCTGAACGTCTTCTGTTGGATTCCAACCGAGCATACAGTTATAAAGAGCGATTGAATTTCCGTTTAAGTCCATACCTTCAGAAATTGCACTTGAACCTATAAGAATCTTACAAGGATGTTTTCTATCGTTGAATTTTTCTGCAATCCAGGCTCTTTTGTCGCTACCAATATCTTCATCTTCTTCTTGAGAATCCGAACCAATCATTTTTGCAGTAACATTCTTTCCGCCAATTTTGCACGAAGACCCGTCAATAGTTGCAAAAACTTCTTTTGGAATGCCATTCTTTACAAAATAATCAATTATATAACTGTATGCTTCTGTACCTTCTGGCATGTAGATTACCTGTCCGCAATCTTTGTGTGCTTTCCAGTTTGAAATAACAGTATCACATACCATTTTTAATTTTGGAGAACAAGTTACAACATCTGATAATGGAGGAATTTTTATAGAAGAAAACTCACCTTCCTTATCAACCATTGAAAGAAGTTCATTCAATTTGTGTGCATCTACAAGTGCAGGACTTAAACAGGCTGTACGCATAAGATTCATAGCTTCAAGCACTGGTGCAACGCCTTTTTTTCCAGCTGCAACTCTTTTGTTCTTATCATTTTCCGACGGAGTATAATCCATAACCCTTACAGCAAAGTTGAAAATTTTTTCCTGTAAGTTAGTATTTTCAAGAAAAACAGTATGTGTTTCTTTTCTTGGACGTACAAATGAATGTCTAAAATCAATAGAATTCTGTTCCTGCTCTTCACCGTCAACCTTGTCTATATATTGCTTTAAGATATTCTGTAATCCTGGAAGGTCATTAAAAGACTTCATTACGTTTTTGTATTTAATGTCCTTTCCACCCTTCGTAACGGCTTTTTCATAACGAGTCATAGCATATTGCTTACAGAAGTCGTTTAAGTCTTTAATACCATTCTGTTCAAGTTCCTTTCTTGCAATATAAGAAAGCATTGAATAAACTTCCAATGCGGAATTCGTAAACGGAGTGGCAGTCAGTAAGAATACGTTTCGGTTTTCATTCTGCTGCTGAATAATCTGAGTCATATTGAACATTTTCAATGCTCTTTTTGAAGGCTCACCAGTTCCCATTTCTGAAAATTCTGAAGTTTCACCTTTTTTTGGACGAGGAACTTTAAAAAGATTTTTATATGCGTGAGCTTCATCTACAGTGATATGGTCAAAACCAGTCTTGTCCCACTGAACGTAATAGCGACTTTTAACCTGCTCTGCTACACCAGCTTTTTCATATATAAGTTCCTTTGCCCTTGCTCTTTCTTTCGGATTATCGTCAGCCAGTTTGTCATTTAAGGAAAGTAAGTCTGCATAATCCTTAAAAAGATACTCATCTATAATCTTTTTTCCAAAAGAAATATTGTTCAAAGCGTCTTTTGTAATCAATGTGATTGAACCGTGAGGAATATTTAATCCGTGATTTCCGTCATAATACATTCCAACTTGTTCACGACTTAAATTACCAAGATTATTTACAGGAACATCAGGAAACAATTCGTGAATGTCATCTTCCCACTTACCAACTACTGATTTTGGCACAACGATTACAGGTCTTGAAGCCCTGCCACTCTGCATCTGCTGTACGGTTGCAACAATACCAGCCGCAGTCTTTCCAAGTCCAACATCATAAGCCAATAAACCGTTTCCTTTATTACACAAGAACGAAATACCCTTTATCTGCTGTTCATAAAGTTTAAATTCCTTACCCTTTCTGTATTGATTCATACCGTCAACAAATAAAGGCAATCTTGAATAATCAGGAGCTTTTTCGTGATTAAACGTTCTGTTATATTTTTCTACAAAATCGTTCTCTTCTTTCTTAGTTAATCCTGTATGAATAAATTTTTCAAAAAGTTTTTCTGCTGTTTCCTTTCGGTCATTTTTCTTTTGATTTCTTACCTGACTTCTTTTTTCATCATCTTCAATACCTTTTACTCTTTCCAAATCCTGATTGAATACATAATCGGAAACATCTTTCCAACGAATTGTTCCAGGAATATCATCACGAGAAACCTGCGAAATAGAAAAATCCGTAATATTATCCATTGTATTAGGAGAATCTTCTATATTGCACCCTGTAGCCCAATGTAAAAACTTTTCCTTTAATGGAACTCCGTCAATTTCATAATTTTCTACAAATGGAGAAATTACAGATACCGAAATGTTTTTAAGCGGAATTATTTTAGGTTTTGCATCCTCAAGGATTTTTCTGTTACGTTCATACTGTTCATTGTTAAGTTTTCCTTTGTTCCAGTTTTCTTCGTTTTTTTCAAGTTTTGCATAAATGTTTCCAGAAGCAAACAATTCCTTGTGCATTATTTTACCGTTTTCTTCCGTAACATAATTTTGACTTTCCATAAGACTTGAACACTGTTCATCTGAAAGTTTTGAAACATCAACATACCCTTTATAATCAGTTGCTTCCCAAAATATTCTTTCATCTTTGTTCCAATTTTTTCCATACACAGATGCAAACTGTTCATTATCCAAAACATTTTCTTTTTCAGGATTAAATCGAGATGCTTTTGGTGAAGCAATAATTGTAAATCCGTCTTCATCAACATAACGTTTGTCATCAATTACAATATCTTTTACTACAGATAAATTTTGAAGATTCTTTTTTAAGAAACTCTTTTCAAGTGTTAAGGCTATTTTCTTTTCATAACAATCTTGATTTATAAAAAGAGAATTAGTCTTATAATCAAATTCTAGTGCTGAATATCTGCTACCGTTAAAGAAAACCTTTATTTTTGTTCCATTTTTAACAGAAGTTACAGAAAGATTTTCAATTTCTATTGATTTTGAAATTTTTCCTTCTTTTTCAGAATAATTTTCTTTATCCATTACAAAATCACAGATGACATCGGAAAGCACTTCTTGTTTATGACTATAACTTTTACCTTCAAGGATTTTATTCAAAGAAAGTTTTTCTGGACTTGCTTTTGATTCATTAATAGAAAGTTCTCCGTTCCAGCGTTTTTTCATAGAATCAAGAAATTCCGTTGTAATTGGAAAATCATTAAATGCCGTAACGACGTGTTTTACTTCATCAACAGCAAACGAAGGCTCATCATTTATAAAAACATTAACCTGTGTTTTAACATCTTTATCATAACTACAAACTGCACTTTCAATGTTATTTTCAGATAATGGAATTTCCTTATTTACTTCAAAATTTGATTCAATAATCTTTTGTAACTTTGGATTCCATTCCTGTTCAGTTAGAAGAATTTCTCTTTCTGCAAGTCGTTCTTCGTTTTCTTTCTGTTGTTTTTCTTCATTAAAAGATTTGATTTTTTCAATGTATTCTTCTTCTGTAAGATGAGAGAGTTTTAAGCATTCATTTAATGGAATATCAAGAACTGTTTTTGAAGAGTTTTTTCTTGCTTCTTCAACGTCCGCATCGGTAACAGACTTAATGAATGAATCATCTTCTAAAACCTGCTTAAAATCAACTCCGTCTTTAGAATATAAAGCATTAAATGAACTGTAAAAAGGTTTTCCATGATACCAGTTATAAGTTTTAGAATCATCTTGATAGCAGTTTTTTAAATATCTTTTGTTATTAAAACCAAAATCGCTGATTGCCGAAAATCTAACATTTTTTGAATCAAAGTCAATTTTCTTTATGTCATTGTCAGAAAAAGATAAGAATTTACATTTTTTTTCAAGCGAATATTCATTAGTTGCAGTTGCATAAACATCAAAATCTTTAAAATAAAAGTTATTTTTATCATCAAGTCCGATAAACTTATCAGAAATAAACTTTGTAATTTCCTGATAACGTTCAATAAGAGAATCAAGATTACTTCTTTTTGCAGGAGACAAATCTGTATAATCAGAATCAAGTCGGTCGTAATGAAGTTTAAGATTTCCCTTACCGTCTATTTCTGCAAACTTCCATATTACATCTTCACGGCTACCGTTATGACGAAATTCTCCGAACGATGTAAGAACTGAAGATTTTGAATCAATATCAAAAATAACATAAAAGTTCCAGGGAATGTCATCTTTCATTCTGCGGTACATTGTGTCATCAATGGACTTTAATTTTACGTCCATTATTGGTTTTGGATTTTGAGTATTCCATGCAACTGAAATTGCTCGATCATCATTTACTAAGTTTTCACTTTTAGTTTTGTTTAAACTTTCAAATGATTTTTGAATAAATGATTTTTTTTCAGTATTCTCTGTCGATTCTATTATTTTACTTTCAACAGGTTCTTCAACTTTTTCTTGGTCTTGGATTTTTTCTTCTTTTTCAGTAATAACGACAGATTCTTGTTCAGTGTTATTATTTAATACAATGTTGAGGCCTTCTTTTAAATTCTGAAAATGTCTTGAAAGTTTATCCAATTCATCTTGAACAGTAAGCCCTTCATGTACGGTAACATAAGATTCTTCTTTTCCAAAACGGTTTATACGATTCTTTACTTCGCCTAAGATTTTTTCTGGGTGATTTATAAACCAGTCGTTGTTAGATAAAGTTTCGCCACCAAAAGCAACTAAAGAATTTGGATTTAATAATTCCATTACAATGATGTCTGTTCCAACATCAGTTGTACCAAAAGTTCCTTCTGGCAAACGATATGCGTCAACTAATTGTCCTTTTGAAGCAATAAGTTTCTTTTGAAAGTCATTACTGCTATTTAAGAATCCGCTTGGAACTACAAAAGCCAAAAGAGATTTCTCATCTTTAAGTGAATCAAGACCTTTTGCAATAAAATATTCTTCGTATCGGTCAAATTCTACACCTTCGCCCTTACCTTTCCATTCTCCGCTGTAAGTACCATAAGGTGGATTACCAATTACAATGTCATATTTTGGAAGTTTAAAATCAGCATTATGAAAAATGCCGTTTTCATCAAAGAATTGAGCCTGAAAAGCCCCTTGTATTACTTCTGCGTCAGGATGTAAGATTTTTGCAATTCTGCTTGATGTTTCATCATATTCTCTAAGTGTAAATTGATTGTTTGGTCTTTCTTCTGCGAATCTTCCTATCCCACTTGATGGCTCAAGAACGGTTTTTCCGTCTGGTGCATAATAATCTACAATATCCCATACTGCTTTTACAAGATTTCTTGGAGTATAAAATGCGTCTAACGCTTCGTGTACAGTTGCATCCTTTTCTTTAAGACCACCGCCTCCTTCGTACAATGCAAGAAGTTTCTTTTCTTCATCCGTTATTTCGGAATCTGCTTTTTTAAGAATCTCCTTGCATTGTTCACGAATAGAACGCATTTTTGATTTTGAAGTGATTACTTCATTATCTAATAGTTCATTTCCATGTCCAGTTGATTCAGGACTGCCAGCCAGTTCTGATAATTCTGCTCCCAATGCTCCCTCTTGCATACGCTCTGGCAATACAGTGCTACGTCCATTGCTGACTTGTTCCTTAGAATCTTGCCGTACATATCCACTGGAAACGGAATCGTTACCTGATGCATAGGATACATTGTCTGGTCTTTCGGATTTCCTGGATTCTTCTGATAATGAAATATCGTTTCCGTATCCAGTTCCTCTGTCGTTTCGTCTGGAAGTTCTTCCCAAGTCGGAGCTGTTCCTGTTATCGTATTGTTCCAGATTATATCGTTCACTTCCTTGCCGGTCAGTTTCCCAATCGTCTTTACTTTCACTGGTCTGTTTATCTTTGGATTCTGTGCTTTCATTTTGAGCCTCCTGCTTTTCACTAGTATGTAAATAACTATAATTATAGTTATTTACAATATAATCTATAAAATTATTTTCCTCAAGTGAATTCGTATCAAATGTTTCAAGAAAATCCATTGGATTAAATTCTTTACTTGTACTTTCTTCAATTTCTTTTTCTGCCTTTAATTCTTCAATTCTTTTTGAAAGTTCTTCCTGTTGCTTTAATAACGCTTCAAGTTCTTCATCTTTAGATTTAAATTTTTCAGTTTCATCTACAACTTCAAATTTTAATCCATTTTCTATGGAATGTTTCATATCAGTTTCAACTAAAGAGTCAACATCATTTTCTGAAAGATTTTTTTCTTCATTTTGTTCTTTTTTTAGACTAATGGAATTTCTTAGATTTAAAGCATAATTCATTGCCCTTTCACTTTGTTTGGAATACCAGAGTTGCTGTCTTCCGCTCCACTTAAAACCATTTTCCTTTACTAAAGCATTCTGCTCTCTTGCTAGTGAAATACTAAGAAATTTAACTTCTACACCGTTTTTTTCATCATTCATTCTAATTTTAACTTCATCTGAATTGAAATCTCTAATTAATTCTTTGTCTGCATCTAACATATATACCTCGCTGTTATTTATTATAATCTTACCTATTTACAACTAATCACTTATAGAAAAATCATTTTCTTGCTGATTTGTCTTATTTCTTACAACATCCTTAGTTTTAATTTTTTCAGGAAAATTTAGTTTTATTTCTGAAAAACGTTCCTCATAGATTCTACGCAGAAACTTCATCGTATTTTCAGGAGAATTACAGTTATTATCTTTCATAACGTTTAAGACATCCTTTCTTAAAAATTCATTTTTTGAAAGAACATATTTTGTCACTCTGCCAATGTTTTCGTCCGTTGCTTCCATTCCAGAAATTTTTAAGACTTTTTTTATTTCCATTGCAAAAGTAAAAATTCTAGACGTATCTTTTTTTGCAACAGATTCTTCAGTGCTTTTAAGGCTAATATTTTTTTCTCTTTCAAATTCCTTATGAATCTCTTTAGCCTTATCTGCAATATCGTTGTACAAAAGTCCGCTCTCGTATAACGATATTTTTTTTGTATCATTGTTGACTAAAGCATCATAGAATTCATCTGCCTGCATAA
>CAYZXM010000063.1:0-10935 GCA_964482455.1 uncultured Treponema sp.
TGTTTCTTCAACTGCTGTTTCTTCTGCTACTTCTTCAGCCTCTTTTACAGACCAGCCGTAACTAGAAAGGAACCACATTACAAGGCAAGCAAGGAATAAAATTGTTCCAGCTTTTTTAATGAATGACCACAAGCGTTCCCAAGTATGTAAAAGAACTGTCTTTAACTGTGGAATATGATACTGTGGAAGTTCCATAATAAATGGAGCCGCAGGTCCGTGGAAATATTTTGTCTTTTTAAGAATTACTGCTGCAACAAGAACGCTCGCAATTCCGATTGCATACATAGAAGAAGCAACCCAAGAACCGCTGCCGCCAAGACGCTGTGCCAAAATTCCGGCCATCATTGCAATTACAGGAAGTTTTGCACCACAAGGAATCCAAGTTGTAGTCATAATTGTCATACGGCGGTCGTTTTCGTTTTCGATTGTTCGGCTTGCCATAATACCAGGAATTCCACAACCAGAAGAAATCAAAAGTGGAATAAACGATTTACCAGAAAGTCCGAATTTTCTAAATACGCGGTCCATTACAAAGGCAATACGAACCATGTAACCAACATCTTCCAAAATAGAAAGAAGAATAAACAAAACTGCCATCTGCGGAACAAATCCCAAAACAGCACCAAGTCCGCCCAAGATTCCGTTTACAATACAGTCAGTTAAAACCGGATTAGCCCCAGCGTTTTCAAGCAAAGTCTGAACACCACCGCAAATCCATTCGCCAAACAAAACATCGTTTGCCCAGTCCGTTCCCATTGAGCCAACTGTAGAAACTGCAACCCAGTAAACAAACCACATTACAGCCAAGAAAATCGGAATACCTAAAATTCTGTTTGTAACTACGCGGTCGATTTTGTCAGAAACTGTTTCTTTCTTTCCAGACTTCTTAAGAACATCCTTTAATATAGAAGAAATATAATTGTAGCGTTCATTTGTGATAATTGATTCAATGTCATCATCGTGTGCTTTTTCAAGAGCCTTTGTTGCTTCTTCTGCCTTTGCTTTTGCTTCGCTAGAAAGATTTAATTTTTCAAGAAGTACACTGTCGCGTTCAAGAACTTTAATTGCTGTCCATCTTTTTGTGCGTTCAGAAACTGTAGAAGGTAAAACTGCTTCAACTTCGGCGATTGCCTTTTCTACATCAGAAGAAAACTTTACTGTATTTTTTGCAGCATTTTTGCCAGCTTCGTTTGCAGCGGCTTCTGCAACTTCCTTTACGCCTTTACCGTGAAGGGCAACAGTTTCAATTACAGAGCAACCGAGTTTTTGAGCAAGTTTTGCCGTATCAATTTTATCCCCTGCTTTTTTAAGGGAGTCAACCATATTTAATGCAACAACAACTGGCTTTCCAAGTTCAATAATCTGTGTAGTAAGATAAAGGTTTCTTTCTATATTTGTAGCATCAATAATATCGATTACGGCAGCTGGTTCATCTGATGCAAGATAATCGCGGGAAACAACTTCTTCGTTTGTATACGGAGAAAGTGAATAAATACCAGGAAGGTCAGTAACAATTAAATCCTTGCTGCCTTTCACTTTACCTTCTTTTTTTTCAACTGTTACTCCAGGCCAGTTACCAACATACTGAACTGTTCCTGTAAGAGAGTTGAACATTGTTGTTTTACCGCAGTTTGGGTTACCTGCAAGAGCAATTTTTGTACTCATTTTAATGTCCTCTTTTACTCAACTTCAATGTTTTGTGCATCATCTTTACGAACTGAAAGTTCATAGCCACGAATTGTAACTTCAACAGGGTCGCCCAAAGGTGCAACTTTTCTTACAAAAACTTCACAACCTTTTGTAAATCCCATGTCCATAAGACGACGTTTTACAGCGCCTTCACCATTAAGTTTTGTAACTTTAACAGTTGACCCGACTTTTGCATCTTTTAAAGTGCTCATATATTTGTCTCCCATAAAAAATATACTTAAAAAAAAGTCTTTATTAACTTACCTGGATTTTTGAGGCCATGCTTCTATCAAGTGCCACACGCATTTCTTTTACCTTTACAATTAAACCTGTGCTTATTTTTTGAATTACAGAAATTTTAGAACCCACAGAAAAACCTATCTCTGACAAATGCTGCTTTACAGCCTGCGGACCAGTTATAGAAACAACAGAAACCTCATCTCCTATTGAAGCAAAAAGTAATGGCATATTACACTCCTTTTTTTAATCGGTTAGCCTGTGCATACAAATATTAATTTTATTTTCAAAAGTTAGCAACTGATAACTATAATAAATATATGTTTTTTTACTGTCAATATGATTTAAACTTATTTTTAATTGATTTTCTTTTTATTTGATGCAAAAAAAAATTCATCAAGATGAACGTTTGTGTTTATCTTGATGAACACCCCTAATTCATCAAGATGAACGTATATGTTCATCTTGATAAACACATCCCGTTCATCAAGATGAATTTTAAATTCTATCTTGATTCATCAGGACAAAAGACAATAGACTTGCTTTACGGTGTGTTTGATTTTATAATCTTTCTATTGTAGTTACTGAATTTTATGGGGTTAAAATGGAACAAACAGTACCAAAACTTTTAAGAAAATCTGCAACCGAATGGCCAGAAATTGCCGCTCAATATTCAAGAAAAAAAGACGGAGATTTTGAACAGGTAACATATCGTGCTTTATATCAGGGTGCTTTGGATTTTGGTGCAGCCCTCCTTTCTATTGGAATAAAGCGTGGAGATTTAATCGGCTTGATTTCTGATAATAGAAAAGAATGGCTTTTGGCCGATATGGGAATTATGGCAATCGGTGCTGTTGATGTTCCTCGTGGCTGCGATGCAACGCTTATTGATTTGGAAGCAATTTTTACAATTACAGAAACAAAATATATTGTTACAGAAAATTCTGCTCAAATAAAAAAGATTCTTTCCATTCGCGAAAAAATTCCATTTGTTCAAACTATAATTGTTTTTGACGAACCTACACCAGAAGTTATAGAAGAGGCAAATAAAGCAAACGTTCAAGTAAAAACATTTGCCCAAATGATAAAAATAGGTCAGTCGTTCAGAATTGAAAATAAAGACCTTGTTGAAAACGAACTTGAAAAAGGCGAATCGTCTGATCTTGCCTGCATCATTTTTACTTCTGGAACAACTGGAACGCCAAAAGGCGTAATGCTTAGCCACGGAAACTTTATGGCTCAGCTTGATGAAATTCCAGAACGCATTATGATTAATCCTGGAGAAAAAGCACTGCTTGTTCTTCCTGTATGGCACGTTTTTGAACGCGAAGTTGAATACGTTATTTTAATTCAAGGCGGTTCATTGTGTTATTCAAAACCAATCGGAAGTATTCTTCTTGCAGATTTAAAAAAATTAAACCCTACTCTTTTACCGGCTGTACCTCGTGTTTTTGAAGCCGTTTACGACGGAATTTTAAGAAAAATGCGAAAAACTGGCGGAATTATAAACGCTCTTTTTAATTTCTTTACAAAAGTTGCAATCATTCATTCAAGAATGCAAAGAAAAATGTTTAATCAAAACGTTTGCTTTACACGTTATTACCCTGTTGCGTGGTGGTTTTTGTTTATTATTCCATGGCTTTTGTTATGGCCGTTAAAACTTTTAGGAAATCTTATTGTATTTAGAAAAATTAAAGCAATGCTAGGAACTAATTTTAGGGCTGGTATTGCTGGTGGCGGTGCATATCCACCAGTTTTAGACGAATTCTTTTGGGCAATTGGTATAAAAATTGTAGAAGGTTATGGACTAACAGAAACTTCGCCGATTATTTCCGTTCGGCCGATAGCATCTCCTGTGTTTGGAAACGTTGGCTCTCCTATCCGTGGTGTTAAATGTCGTATTGTTGACCCGGAAGATGGTTTTGTTTTAAAGCGCGGACAGTTTGGTGCCGTTCAAATAAAAGGTCCGACTGTAATGCAGGGTTATTACAAAAGACCCGACCTTACGCAAAAAACTATGACGGTTGACGGCTGGCTTGATACCGGCGACTTGGGAATGCTTTCTATTCACGATGAAATTGTTCTAAAAGGCCGCAAAAAAGACACAATCGTTTTGCTTGGTGGCGAAAATGTTGAACCTCTTCCTATTGAATTAAAACTTTCGGAATCTCGATATATTCGTCAGGCCGTTGTTGTAGGGCAAGATAAACATTACCTTGGTGCTTTAATTCTTGTTGAAGAAGACGAAATCCGCAATTTTGCTGCCGAAAACGGCATTCAATACGATACTTATGAAAATCTTATTAATTCAGAATCGATTCAAAAATTGTATGAAGGCGAAATAAGTTCTTTAATCAATTCTAAGAATGGCTTTAAGATGTTTGAAAGAATTAATAAATTTGCTCTTATTACAAAACCGTTTGAAGTTGGCGTTGAACTTTCTGCAAAACAGGAAATTATGCGTTACCGTCTTACAGAAATTTATAAAGAGCAGATTAATAGGATTTTCGCAGAAGAAAAAAAATAAACTGATAAAAACTATTTAAATGCAATTATTTTTGAACATTAATTATAATTGCACCAGTTTTTTTATCTTTTTCAAGACTGTCTATGTTATTCAGCATAGACAGTCTTATTTTATCCCCTGATTTTAAATGCACTCCACCGTTATTTACCAACAAAGACAAACCATATTCCGTGCAGGAATAAAAGCCTGCTTTATGATTACTTAGCCATATTGGGTCAGAAACAACATCAACATAAAGTTCAGAGTTATTAGTATTAAGATTATTTTTGTTATTCGTTGTAAGTATAAAACTTATAACGGCTCTTTCTTTTGGAAGACCTGCAGCTTCTGAAAGTTTTAAGAGTTTTTTTGGTGCGTCTTCAGTTAAAAAAGAAAAATTGCACCATTTTGCACTTCCGCCATATCTTGCGTGATTTCCATTCATTGCACATTTTTTTTGATGCGGACACGGTGCAATAATCCTACATTCTTTTTTAAGAAAGCGTTCTCGCATAAGGCTTATAAAGTTTCCGGCAGCCGGCATACCTGGTTCAGCAATAAAAAAAGAGCAATTTTGGTCTGCATACGAAAAAAGATTTTTTATTTGCATATCGGCAATTTTTTCCGGGCTTTCGTTTTCTTTTTGATGAAGTTCATTAAACATATTTGCACATGTAATTAAATTTGCTTTTTTGCGAATAGAAGTTCCAATTTCGCCTTTTACACGGATAATGTTCCAATGTGCCTGAGAATCTTTCTTTTCTGGGGGAGTTTTACTTGCAATAGAAAGGTAAATATCTTCGCCTAAAGCCATTGTACTTTGTGAAATATCCATTGCATAAACAGTAAGATTTAAATTTCGTAACTCTGGATAACTTAGCCACAATGCACTAATAACGGTTAAAGGGCCCGTTCCAATGTCTAAAATTACATCGCCATCTTTTAAGTTTAATTCACTTGAAGGAATATTTGCAAAAACTCTAGTCAGGCGAACAAGATTCCACCAGGCAAAATATCGAATGTATGCCGAAAGTTCCTGATTTGCATTCATATAACCAGTTCTGCGGCTACTCCTTTCGTCTGTAAGCTGGTGCGAAAGAACTCGAATGTCCTTTGGAAGATTTTGCATTTGTCTGCTGTTTAACGGGCGAACGTTTTGTACAATTTGGTCAAAGTTTTCAAGAACTTTAATGCTGTCTTGCGGTAAGTTTGAAAAATTAAACATATTTTCTAAAGACAAAACTACAGCATCTTTTTTTGCAATTTTTGAATCGCCTTCATTTTCTGCTTCTATTTGTTGAATTTTATTTTTTTTGTCTAATCCGCGTCTTTTTTCATCATAAAATTTGTTTCTTTCTTTATTAAATTCTTTTCTTTTATTCTTTTCTGTTGAGATTTTTACAGATTTTTTATTATTAAATTGCTCGTACCATTTTCCTTGTGTCGACTTTTCATTATTCATTTTGATTTTTACTTATTCACCTTTTTTTTGATTTTTTATTTTTAAATAAAGTTCTGTTAAATCCTTTCTAAGTGCACTGATTTGTTTAATTGTATCTACATTATCCGTTACGGAATCAATTTCGCTTATAAGCTGATTTCTTGCACCTTCAATAGTAAACTTTTTTTCGTAAATTAGATATTTTAACCGCATAACAAGTTCAAACTCACGTTCTGAATAGATTCTGCGGCCACCAAGGTCTTTTTGTGGGGCAAAACCAGGAATTACATCTTCCCAATATCGCAAAACATGAGCTTTTACACCTGTAAGTTCTTCCATTTGACCTATTGAATACATTAATTAAGTTCCCGATCTTCCCACTTTTTGCGGCTTGCTTTTAGTTCCAATTGAACAGGAATCTTATTAAATCCTAAATCTTCGCGGATTCGGTTTTTAAGATAAGTTACATACGTTTCTGGAACAACTTCCGGACGTGTTGCAAAAATAAGAAAATTAACAGGATTTACACTTTTTTGTGTTATGTAACGGATTTTAAAATGAGAAGTTTTACTTGCCGGCGGCGGATACTTAAAAAGCCAATCCTTTAAAGCCATATTCAACGAAGTTGTTGGAATCTTTTTATTTAACTGTTCATAAAGTTCAAGACATTCGTTCAGTAAATCTTTTATTCCAGTTCCTTGAAGAGCAGAAAGCGTAAGAATTGGAGCAAACTCCATTTGACCAAACATAATGTTTATCCATTTTTTTGTGTCTTTTATAACTTTTTTGCTTTGGTCTTCTTTTAAGTCCCACTTATTAAGTACAAAAATGATTCCGCGACCACGTTCATACGCAAGGCTACAGATTTTTTTATCTTGTTCTGCAAGACCTTCAATTGCATCAATCATTAAAAAAACTACATCACAGCGATCCAATGTTTTTATTGCTCGGTTTACAGAATAATATTCAACATTTTCGTGAACTTTTGCTTTTCGCCTGATTCCTGCTGTGTCTAAAACTTGAAACTTCTTTCCATTATATTCAAATTGACCTTCAACCGTATCGCGAGTTGTTCCTGCATAATTTGAAACAATCGAAGCATTTGTATGTGTAAGTCGATTGGAAAGTGTGGACTTTCCTGTGTTAGGCTTTCCCATAATCGCAATGCGGATTGGTTCTTCCTTGGAAATCTCTTTTACTTTTGAAAAATCAAGTTTAGAAGTTAAAAACTCTGTAAGTTCCGAAATATTATCACCGTGCTGTGCAGAAATAAAAAACATTTGCTTAAAGCCAAATTGTGCAAAGTTCCAGGCAACGCTTTCATTTCGTCCGCCTTCAGTTTTGTTTACTGCGGCAACAACTTTATTCCAATATGGTCGAAGTTCTTGTATAAACTCTTCATCTTCGCCGGTAATTTGACTAGCCTCAAGTAAAAGCAAAATTAAATCTGCCTTTTTTATCATTTCTAAGGAACGCTGAACTACAAGATCGTCTAAAACGGCTTCCATTGTTCCTACATCACGAGTAAGTTTGTAACCGCCTGTATCCATAAGATGAATTGGTTTTCCATTTATCATTGCAGTTCCTTCTACCGGGTCACGCGTAACACCAGGCGTAGGATCTACAATTGCAAGACGACGCTGCATTAATCGATTAAAAAGAGTTGATTTTCCAACATTAGGGCGACCTGCAATAACAAGCAAAGGAGTTCCTTCATATTTTTTACGGGCAAGCCCATTGAATCTTTCTTCAGAAGAATTTTCGTCTTGTTCGATTTCTTCAATTTCTGTATTTTCTGACATCTTTTTACCTTTAAAGTCTGTTTAATTTTTTAGAAGATATTGCTTTAAGTTCATCAATTGAAAATTGTGAAAGTAACTTTTTTGTTCTGCAAATTTGGTTTGCACCCATACTAAGATTTCTTATTCCCATTCCACCAAGAACTAAGATACTTTCGTTTCTGCTGGCCATTTCACCACAAACGGAAATCGGAATGTTTTGTTTTTTTGCATTTGTAATTGTCATATCAATAAGGCGAAGAACAGCAAGATTAAACTCGTCATACAAATTGCTTACGTTGGAGTTTTCTCGGTCAACGCCCAATGTATATTGAGTTAAATCGTTTGTTCCAAGTGAAAAAAAGTCGCTTACTTTAGCAAGACAATCGCTTGTAAGGGCAGCGGCTGCGGTTTCTATCATAATTCCAATCGGAACGTTTTCATTAATTTCTACATTTTCTGATTTTAGTTCTTCGCGAACGTTTTTTGCAATTTCAAGGCAACTTTCAACTTGTTCGGTAGAAGTAATTAAAGGAAGCATAATTCGCAAATTGCCATAAATACTGGCTCTGTACAATGCACGCAACTGCGTTTTAAAAATCTGCGGACAGGCAAGACTAAGCCTAACGGCACGCATTCCCATCAATGGATTTTTTTCATTAAAGTGCGGCATATCAACAGAATTTATTAATTTATCGCCACCGGCATCAAGAGTTCGGATTGTAACCGGTTTACCTTGCATTACTTCCAGAACTTTTTTATAGGATTCAAACTGTTCATCTTCGTTAAACGCTCTTGCAGAAATATGATGAGCACCATCTGTCATACTCATATAAAGAAATTCCGTGCGGAAAAGCCCAATTCCATCTGCACCATATTTTGCAGCAGTTTCAGCTTCTTCGGTAGAACCGATATTTGCATAAAGTTTAAATTCTACTCCGTCTTTTGAAAGTGCTGGCTTTGTAAGATATTCATCAAGAAGTTTTTGTTCTGCTTTTTCGTTTTCAATTCTCTTTTTAAAATCAAAAAGAGTTTGTTCATCAGGCTCAGCAAGAATTTCACCAGCTTGAGTGTCTACAATGACTGTTTCACCATTTTGAATTTTATTTTTTATGCTTTTTTCGTTTAATCCTACAACTGTAGGAATGCCAAAATTCCTTGCAAGTATTACAACGTGACTTGAAAGTCCACCTTCTGTAAGTGCAAGCCCTGCAATATTTTTTTTAGAAAGAACAATTGTGTCGGTCGGACTTAATGTTGTAGTTACAATAACACTGCCATCTGGAACTTGCGAAATATCAAACGGATGAATGTCTAGCATCTCATTTAATACTTGCCCAAAAATATCTGTAATATCCTGTGCTCGTTCTGCAAGATATTCATTACCTGCATTGCGAAGTCTTAGGGCGTATTCATCAGATTTAGCATTTATTGCATATTCAATATTAAAAAGATTTTTTTCATAAAAATCGCGAACTTCTTTTAAAAAGACAGGGTCAGAAAGCATTAAAATATATGTTTCAAAGATTTCACGTTGAATGTCAGTCTTTTTGTTTTTTGGCAATTGTTCAAGTTTTTTAGAAACATCGGCTGTAACAACATTAATTGCATTTTTAAAACGTTCCCAACCAGATTCTAACTGAGAAGCATCTATTTTTTTACGAGTAATTACTCTTTTTGCAACTTCAGGAATCCTGAATGCCGGTCCAATTCCTGTTCCACCTGCCGCAGATATGCCAAAAAAGACTTCCATAGATTTATGATTTTAACGGAAAGAATATTCACTAGTCAACGGAATAATAGCATCTTATATAAATCTTTGTCTATCTAAACTTTTACGAATAATTTTTACATTTTTAATTCAATAAAAATTATTTTCATCTATTTTGCTCGAATTTTACGAATTTTATTTGACAAAACATAAAAACTTTGTTTATATTCTTAATTATAGATAGTTCGATTTTAGCGAATTATCAAACAGAGAAGGAGGAACCCAAAATGCTCTACTAAAGAAGGTTAGTTCACCTAAAAAACAGAACAAGAGTCAAAAGAAAAGTTTTCAAAAGTTTTTTGAGAAACTCTTCTTTTAAGGTAAGACGGATAAGGCTGGAAACAAAATCCAAACCTTTTATTAAAAGATTCAAGGCTAAATTATGAAAGGAAATTATAAAAAGACTGAATCAACAAAGATATTCAAAAAAAGGAGCTTTTATATGAATATTAATACATTAAACACAACAACAATTGAACACAAATCAAACGAAGTGCCATTCGCACTCTACAAAAACACTCTTGCCGATACAACTCAAGATAGTTACTATGCACGCGTTATCAATCAGGGTACATGCACAACAGAAGACTTAGTCTGCGACATCATCACAGCAGGCTTAAACGAAAATTACTCAAAGGAAGATCTTTTAAAAGTTGCTGCCCTTATAAAAAATGCAAAACTTGCAAGAATTCTTACTGGGTGTACTGTTGATGACGGATTTGCAAAAAGCAGCCTTAAACTTTCAGGCGTGTTCAAGTCAAAGAGCGATACCTTTGATAGCGACCGCCACGAAGTTTCAGTGTCATGCAATGTAACCGCAGAAACAAAAGAAGTTGTAAAATCGGTTGTTCCAGTAATCAGACAGGGTAACAGCATAATCCCAGAAATTACGGAAGTATTCGACCTTGAAAGTAAAGGTTCAGAATACCTTTCAAAAGGTGGATTCTTAAACATAATGGGAGCAAACATCGAAGTTGCTGGTATTAATGAAGACGTAGGTCTTTACTTTGTAAACTGCGATGACGAAACAAAAACTGTAAAACTTTCTGTAGAAAAACTTGGACGGAACGAACCAAAAACAGTTTCCTGCGTTGTTCCAACTGTGCTTGAAAGCGGAACATACAAAATCATGATAAAGACTCAGTTTGTTATGGGAAAATTTCTTTCAAAAGAAACGAAAACAAACACTTTTGGAACAAAATTTAGAATTGAATAGAACAAACTTCTAAACTGAACTGCTAGCCTGGAACTTAAAACTTTTATTGTTTTAAGTTCCAGGCTTTTTTTATGCCTTAAATCCAAGATTTTTTAGAATACAGTACAGATATGTATCACAAAGTAGTCGGATATGCGTCGCAAAGTAGTCGAATATGTATCGCAAAGTAGTCGGATATGCGTCGCAAAGTAGCCGAATATGTATCACAAAGTAAGCGGATATGTATCGCAAAGTAAACGAACAGGGAACTTCTATTATTAAAATTGTTTCAATTTACCCTTCTATAATTTTCCATTC
>CAYZXM010000064.1:0-10818 GCA_964482455.1 uncultured Treponema sp.
GATATTTTATTTCGCCCGAACTTTCGTAGGAAATTACAAGACCGTAAACTACGTCGCTAGGTAAATTTAAAGGAAATGCAGTTCTTGCAGCAGGAAAGCCTGTTGTTAGGCAAAGGCTAGTTTTTCCGTCTGGAAGTAAAATCTCTTTTTCTTCTATTAAATTCCTGCAGGAAAAAACAAGAGATAAAAGTGCAAACAAAACGGCCGCACCAAAAAACTTAACGCACTTTTTTCCTAAACTCGAGAACTTGAGAACTTGAGAACTTGAGAACTTGAGAACTTGAGAACTTGAGAACTTGAGAACATTTTGACTCTCCCTTTGGGCTTGTCAAGCGGATTTTTAACATTTATGTAATATTAGCATAAATTTAATATAAATGGCAAATGTAAACAGCAAATGTCACGTTGAATTAAATTATAGTACGTATCACAGTTAAAATTTAGTCGGATCAGTGTTAAAATTTAGACTATATCAGTGTTAAAATTTAGCACTATTGTTGATTTCATTTCGATTCGTTTAAGACAAGGGGAAGTTTTAAAAGTGATTAATATTGCGTTTACGTACTCTTTAAGGGTTGAGCGTTACCACTAGAAAGGATATAAGGAAGTTAAAAAGAAATTGCCGGGAACCAGACTCGAACTGGCACGACCTTTTAACAGTCGAGGGATTTTAAGTCCCTTGTGTCTACCATTCCACCATCCCGGCAAAAGAATACATTTATATTATAAAATAAAACAGTTTTTTGCAATAAGTGAAACTATAAAAACTTAATTTTTTTATAAATCTGTATAATGACAAAATAAAAAAATACCATTAAACTTTAAAAAGGACGTGCAGGTTGTGAACAAGATGCTTGAGGCAGCCTCAAAGAAATCCAATCTTTTTTATGAGGTTATTATGAATAATTATTTTTGCTCTAATGCACTGTTCACGGATTTTTATGAACTTACAATGGCACAAGGCTATTGGAAAGAAAATATGAACCAGCAGGTCGTTTTTGATATGTTCTTTAGAAAAAACCCTTTTGCTGGTGGTTTTTCTGTTCTTGCTGGTAATGAACCGCTCTTAGATGCCATTACATCTTTTTCTTTTTCTGATGATGATATTGAATACTTACGTTCACAAAAGATTTTTGAAGATGGATTCCTTGAATATCTTAGAACTTGGAAGTTTTCCGGCGACCTTTACACAATGGATGAAGGAACTGTTATTTTTCCGCAGGAACCGCTTGTTAGAATTCATGCAAATCTTATAGAAGCGCAAATCCTTGAAGGGTTGATTTTAAATCTTGTGAACTTTCAAAGTCTTATCGCAACAAAGACTGCACGAGTTTATCTTGCATCAAAAGGTGCTCCTATTATGGAATTTGGTTTACGCCGTGCACAAGGTCCAGATGGTGCAATGGGTGCTACAAGAGCGGCATTTATTGGCGGTGCAGCAGGAACTTCTAACACACTGGCTGCAAAACTTTACGGAATTCCTGCGATGGGAACAATGGCACACTCTTGGATTATGAGCCATTCAAGCGAACTTGAAGCATTCCGCGAATATGCAAAAATTTATCCTGAAAACGCAGTTTTCTTAATCGACACATACGATACATTAAACTCTGGTATAAAAAACGCAATCATTGCTGGTGGCGAACTTATTGCTAAAGGTTATAACTTTGGCGTTCGCCTTGACTCTGGCGATATTTCATATCTTGCACGCGAAGTTAGAAAAGAACTTGATAGAGCAGGTTTTCCTCAGGCAAAAATCTCTGTTTCAAACGAACTTACAGAAGAAATTATTTCTACATTGGTTGCAAATAAAACTCCTATAGACAGTTGGGGCGTTGGAACACATATGGTTACTGGCGGAAACGAATCTTCGTTTACTGGCGTTTATAAACTTGCTGCCCGCCACGATAAAAAAACAGATACAATGATTCCAACAATGAAGTTCAGTGATAACCCTGCAAAAACAACAAATCCTGGTATAAAAAATGTTTTTAGGCTTTATGACGAAAATGGAATGGCAATTGCCGACATTCTTGCACTAGAAGACGAAGTTTTACACGAACACGAAGAATACAGATTCTTTCACACATTAATCGATTATCGCCAGTTTTCGTGCAAGGCAGAAAAAATTGAACCGCTTTTAAAGCTTAAATTAAAGAAGGGTAAACGCGTTTACGCTAGAATTAAGCCTGCAGAACAGCTTAGGCTTGCACGCGAAACAATGCAACGTCAGCTTGCAAGTTTAGACGAAAGTTACAAACGCCTTTTAAATCCGCACATTTACAAAGTGTCTTTAACCGAAAAACTAAAGGAACTTAAAACGGATTTTATTAAAAAGAATATAAAATAAAGTCTATAACTTAGTTTTTTAGGTTTTCCGAAAGGCAAAAACCAAACTTGTCGTGTCCTGGGTAAACTAAAACATCAGATGGAATTGTTGAATAAATTTTATTTAGCGATTCCATCATTTCTTTTTCACTTCCACCAGGAAAATCAGTTCTTCCCCAACTTTTATAAAATACAGTATCGCCTGTAATAATAATTTTTTCGCTTTTATTGTAATAGCAAACCGAACCTTTTGTGTGTCCCGGAGTTTTTATAACAGTCCAGGCAGAAAGGGCATCTGATTCTTCTTTACTTATTCCCTTAAAAAAAGAATCGAGTGTACCGTCGTTACAAAAAACAATATCCGCATCTGGTAAACCGCTAAGGGCATTAAGCAGAGTTTCTAAACCCATATCAAAAAGTATTTTACTTTGAGTTTTAGATGCGTTTTTTCCTATTATATAAGTATCTTCTTTATTTACAGCGAGTGGAACTAAAGGGAACTTCGACTTTAAAAAAGCGGTTCCAGTAATATGGTCAAAATGACCGTGTGTTAAAAAAAACGCTACCGGTTCAAGGGCGTTTTCTTTTAAGAAATCTGTAATTGCATTTTCGTCCCCACAAAAAGAGCAGGCTGCAGGGTCAAACACAAGAACTTTATTTTTAATAAGTGGAACAATATAAGTATTAACGCCAAAAGGTCCTGTTTGTAAAACTGAAATATTCATTTTTGCCACCTATAAAAAAATGCCATTTCCACAAAAAGTAGAAATGGCATTAAAAATAAATAAATTACATTTCTGAATTTTCAGAAGGTTCTACATGAGAAGTTCCGAATGCTTCGTTTCCAGAAGCTTTTGTTGCTGCTGCGTATGCTGCTGCATCTTCTGCGGCTGCTCGTTCATCTAATCCTTCTGATACAGGAATTGATTCATTTGCTGAATAATCTTCTGCCTTTGTCTTACTGTAACTTACAGCAAGTTTTCTTCCGCGATAGTCATAACCATTTAAGATTGAAATAGTTTTTTCTGCATCTTCTTTAAAAAGTTGAACAAAAGAATAATTTGCAAGAACACGAATATCACCGATTCTGCTACGGTCAAGCCCTGCAGCACCAATAAGAAGTCCAACTAAATCTCTTGGGAATACACGTCGGTTTCGGCCAATGCTGATAAAAATTGTTGCAGCACATTCAGGGTCAATCTGTACACGTGGACGAATCTGTTTATCTTCTGATAAGTCTACTTTTTTTACATCGCGAACTGGGCGTTCCCGATAAGTCTTTTTATTATCACGAAAATCATTTTTCTTTGGTCGGTATGCACCGTGAAAATGTTTTACAGTTTCTTTTACAAGATACGCTGCAACATAATTTCTTAAAGTAAGCGGTACATTCTTTTTAAATACTTTTTTTAGTTCTGTAAGAACATCAGGGTCTTCCTGTGTTCTAACTTTTTCTACTGCATCCTGTAAAAAAGCAGCAGCAGAATTCATATCAATTTCAGGTTCTTTTCTGTTATACATAATAAATTGCTCCTAGCAAAAATTTTAAAGTTCTGCTACAAAACCCGAGCCTATTCTTTTAAAACCACTCTGCTCCAGTAAATTAACTAAAGAATCAGGGATAATTGCACAGGTCAGCAGAACCCACTTTTTTTTCTGATCTTTTAAAGTATTTGAAAACATTTCCAAAAGTTCAGTTCCAATACCAAGACCTCTAAATTTTTTAGAAACATAAAAACTTGTTAAAACCACAGCTTTATCTGTTTCGCCATTTACAGACATTGCTGTAATACATCCGGCAAATTCGTCTGAATTAGAGTAACACACAATTCCACTTTGCGTCTTAATATCTGCGTTTTCAAATTGATTAAGCCACAAGTTAAACAGAATCTGCCTTAATTCTTCTGACACAATATCATCAGTTTTTTCTAATGCTGCATTTTTTAAATTAAAAAGAACTTCTTTATAATTTGATGATGAATAAACCTTAAAATTAAAGTCATTCTGAATCAAATCGCAAGTTTCTTCCGGTTCCTGATTAAGTTTTTCCAGTCCCCACACTTCTCGCAGCTGATTATACCATCCGTTTACATAAAGCCGCATTTTTTTATTCTTAAATCTATGCCAAAGCTTTTCAACTTCCGGGTATTCTTTTAATTTATCCTTAAAACTTCTGAAAACCCCCCTTCCAGAATGAAGTATCTTAAGTAATTCTTTTTTTGCATCTAAAGAATGCAAAGAAAGGGTAAACTCTTCCATTAAATTAAAACCACTGTAAGACGTCCATTCCGGTAATCTGTAAAACCTACATTCATCTGCACTTATAGAAGGGTCAAAAATCAGCACACTCTTTTCTGCATCAAGCAAAAAAGACTGAACCTGATTTTCCAAGGCCTGAAGAATTTCTTCTTCAAGCTTTTCTGTCAGTGCAAACGTCATAAACTATTTTACCAATTCTTTTCTTGATTTTATGATTTTAGAAACAAGACCATATTCAACGGCTTCTTGTGCTGTAAGCCAATAATCGCGATTGGTATCGCCTGCAACTTTTTCAAGAGATTTTCCTGTTTGTTCAGCAATAATCTGATTCAAAACTGCTTTTGTTCTTTCCATTTCTTTTGCATGAATTTCAATATCCGTTGCAACGCCTTTCATTCCAGAAGAAGGCTGATGGATAAGATAACGGCTGTTTGGAAGACTTACTCTGTTTTCTTTTTCTACAGCAAGAAGAATTAATGCTGCGGCACTTGCAATAAGACCCATTCCAACAAGAATAACCGGGCAAGATACAAAACGAATCATATCAAAAATTGCAAAACCAGCATCAACATCTCCGCCAGGGGAATCAATGTAAATGTAAACTGGCTTTTCTGCGTCATCGGCTTCCAAAACTAAAAGCTGGCGTACAATTTTTTCTGCAAGTTCTTTATTTATTTCGCCAGACAAAATAATCTGTCTGGTTTTCATAAACTTTTCTGCTAAAGGATCGGGCATTTCCTGGCCTTTCTTTTTTTCATCTTCTTTTTCATCAAAACGAATTTCTTTCATTTATTTTCCCAATTAAAAAAATATAACATTTGTAATATAACAAAAAATTAAAGCATTTTCAATTTAATAAAGTTCACTTTAATAAACTTCAAACGAACATCTTAAAGAAGTTTTTTCTTTCCCCATTCCTGAATTAAGTTTTCAGGCTTTACCGAAAATAAAACTTTTGCAAAAAGAACTGCACTTTGTGCAAAAATCTGACTTAAGGAAATCTGCTCATCACTTGTAAACTTTCCAAGAACGTAACTTGCAATATCAATTCCACTCGGCTTTGAAAGGCCAAATCTTAAACGCCAGAAATCTGCTGTTCCAAAAACCTGCTTTGTTGACCTTAATCCATTATGTCCGCCAAGTCCGCCACTCCATTTTAAACTTACTGTTCCAAAAGGAAGTTCAAGTTCATCATGAACTACAAGTGTTTCTTCCGGTTTAATTTTATAAAAATTACAAAGTTCGATTATGCTTTCGCCGGAAAGATTCATATAAGTTTCTGGCTTTAAAAAATAAATTCTTTCCATTTCGTCTGGAATAATTACAGGGGAACCGTCTTTTTTAGTTAGTAAACCAAAATCTTTACACCATTGTGCAAGTGTTTCAGGTTCAACGGTGGCATAATTTCCTTTAAATTTAGTTTGCCACGAAAGTTTATCTGCAAACGGAAGGGATTTTTCAAACTGCCATGCAACATTATGTCGTGTTTTTTCGTATTCTTTTCCATAATTACCAAGAAAAGCAACAAGTTTTATCATATTTTTACCACACCTAAAATATTTTTATGCTAGTCCAACGCCTGAAGTTCAATTGCAATTTCTTCCATTTCCCGATCGGTCATTGCAATTGTTTCTGCAACTCTAAAAAGTTCGCGTCGCACAGAATCTGGGATTCTCTGCTCGTTCTTGTATTTTAATTCATGTTCAAGACTTGCCCAAAAATCCATTGCGATTGTACGAAGTTGAACTTCAACTTTTACCCGATGTTCTGTTTTACTTAAATAAACTGGAATTTCAACAACAATATGAAGACTTCTGTAACCGCTTGGCTTAGGATTTTCAATATAATCTTTCTGTTCTACCAAAGTAATATCCGGCTGTTTTAAAAGAATGTCTTTTACGCTGTAAATATCCGAAATGTACGGACAAATAACACGCACGCCGGCAATATCCTGTAGATTTTCCGTCATAGTTTTAAAGTTTACGCTAAGTCCCTTTTTTTCAAGTTTCTTTGCGATGCTATCTGGCGATTTAATTCTTGATTTTATTGTTTCAATTGGATTTCTTCGACCAGTAACTTTATACTCTTTATTCAAAATCTCAAGTTTTGTTTCTAACTGTTTTATGGCACTTTCATAAATCATCATGATTTCCTGAAATTGAAAGGCCATCTTGTAAAAATCTTCATTAGACTGAAGAGCATTACTAACAACTGTAGGCAAACTTGTTTCGTTTTCCATTACATTAGAAATATCTTCAGACTCTCCAGCATCTTTCATAATTTTTTTCATATCACTTTAAAAATAATTATAAAAATCAAAGGTTTCAATTATTTTAAAAATAAAACAGCACGAATTATTCAAAAAGAAGAATTCGTGCTGCTTTTTTATAAAAATGTGTTATTTCTTCATTAAATCACGATATTTTTGTGCAAGTCGCTTTGATTTTTTTGCAGCAAGTCCACAGTAATTAGCCGGATGTTCAAAGAAATTTGCTGGATTTTCTACGCCAAGCTTTTCAAGCTGCTTAGTAATATCATTAAATTCTTTTTCGTGAGTTTTTAAAACTTCAAAGAATGTCTTACCAAACTGTTCTGCTTCAAGCGTAATTTTTCTTATAACTTCATGGCCATCGTTATAACCTGCTTCGCCAAGAAGAATATATGCTGGTTCTGCAAGAACTCCGCCTTTTACTTTGCCACCGGCACCTTCAAGATTTCTTGCCATACCGTCTTTATCTGCCTGTAAGCCTTTTACAACGCTGTTCATTCTGGCAACTGCCATTGTAAAGCCAGCAACGTAATCAGCAATAAAACGCTGAGAAGCAGAATTTGTTAAATCACGCTGATGTTCAGAAATCTGATCCATATAAAAAGTAATAACACGCGGACACATTGCTTTCCACAAAGATTTTACGTGTTCGCTGTTCCATGGGTTTCGCTTTTGAGGCATAGTAGAAGAACCAACCTGAGTTGCAGAAAAATATTCAAATACTTCGCCAATTTCAGAACGCTGCAAGTTTCTTAAATCGTCTGCAAGATTTGCAATAATTCCAAATGCAACATTCATCTCTAATAAAAGGCGAAGAACGTGTTCTGGTTCTACAAGCTGATTTGAATATTCAGAAGGTTTAAGACCTAAAAAGTCAGTATAAATGCGTTCAAGTTCTTCTGGGTCTTGAACAATCATAGAAGGTCCATTGTAAGAGCCGACTGGACCTGCAAGTTTTCCAACAAGTTGGTTAGATAATTCTTGAATTCTTAAAATAGATTTACCAAGGCGAGCAACAAATTCGGCAATGCTCCAGCCAAAAGTAATTGGAACTGCGTGCTGACCGTGAGTGCGTCCAACTTGAGGTGTTGCACATTCGCGTTCTGCAATATCGCAAAGATAATTTTCAAGTTTTTTAAGTTCTGGCAAAACTACATTTTGCGTAACATCACGCATTCTGCAGCTTAAAGCAGTATCCAAAATATCAACGGATGTTGCACCAAGGTGAACTAATGGTCCAATTTCAGAAGAAACTTTTGTTTTCATTACATTTACCAAAGCCCTGATGTTGTGCTTTGTTTTTTCTTCTTCTTTGTAAACTTCTTCTGGGTCAATATTTTCTGCAACTTTGTCTAATTCCTTAGAAAGTGCATCGGTTAATTGCCCGCGAACTTTAAGGTGTGCCTTAACAAGTGCTGCTTCGCATTTTGCACATGAACGAATAGATGCCTGTTCTGAAATATATTCAGAAAGATTCTTAAAAGCGTCGTTTTCAGAAAGTGAATATCTGTGATCAATACAACTAATATTTTCAAAAATGTTACGTGTTTCCATACCGTGATTATAATGAATTCATAATGGAATAACAACTTTCAAAAATCATTCAAAATCATAAGATGCCGCCAAAACAAAATGCTAATCTTTTGGCTTAATCAAATCTCTTCCCCTCCAGCCTGTCATCCAACCGTAAAATTTAAAGTAAGGACTGATATACCACCAGTAAAAAATTCTTCCTTTTGTTTCTATTTCATCAATCTTCTTTATCTGAAAAAAATCTTTACTGTCAAAAATAAGTACATATTTTGCAAGATTATTTTTTTCAGGCAGTTCACGCGGAAAATAGTATCGAAGTTCAGGTTCATCCTTATAAACGTCGTCATCAGTATAACTTGCCCAGTCAAAATATCCAGGCTTTTGGGAACTTGGAAAATGCATTATCTTTGCAAGTTTTATTCTTTCTTCAATTTCAAGATTTCTATACGATAATCTTTGAGTTACTTGTAATTCTGCGTCTTCTAATGTTCTTTTTCGTATATGACCTTTATAAAGTAATCTGTTGCAATCTACATTTTTTGGTCTATAAAAACTACAAAAATCGCAAATAAGCCCATCTTTTATGTAATAAAAATGTCCCAAGCCAAAATGTCTTCTTTCGCCTTTTCTTTTAGGAACATTTTTTGGTCTATAAATGATTGTTGTATCTTTCCAATATTTAAATTTCGCTTTTAATACTTCAATCAAACAATTACTATAAAATAATTTTCTTTTTCTTCGTTTTTTAGTTGTAAACATAACAAAACCTACTTATTTTCTATAAAACATTATACATCAAAAAATGTAAGAAAATAAAAAATATACACTTTTATATTAATTTAAAAGATACTAAGATTATTTTATGGCTACAGTAAAAAAAACAAACGCAATCAGAATTCTTGAAAATCTTAAGATTCCTTATGTTGCAAAAGCATATGACGATAACACAGAACATCCTCTTTCAAAAGGTGCCGCAGGTAGAACTGCAGAAAAGTTAGGAATAGATCCTGCAACAGTTTACAAAACAATCGTAATGCGTACAGAAACAAAAGAACTTTGTGTTTTTTTACAGTCGTCTTTGCATGAAATAAACTTAAAAAAAGCAAGAAATGCAGCAAATTGTAAGGAAATAAATCCTATAAAACCAGAAGAGCTTCTTGGTGCAACAGGATATGTGAGGGGCGGTTGCTCTCCATTAGGTATGAAGAAAAAACTTCGCACATTTATTGATTCTTCAGCCCTTAATCATGATAAGATTCACATAAGTGCAGGACTACGAGGTCTTCAACTTGAAATTAGTCCATCTGATCTTATAAAAGTTTGTGAGGCAACTGTAACAGACTTAATTCTTGAATAAGTCAAAATAACATTTCAAAAGCAAAAACAACTGCACAACAGGCAGCAGCAACAGGAAAAAGTCCCCCGCCCAGCAATGAAATAACAATACCTGTAACAAGTGCAATTATTCCAGCTAAAGGAGTTTGAGTTACTTCTATAATTGCAGGAAAAGTCATAACAGCAAGCGTTACATAAGGAACATAATATAAAAATGAACGAATAATCTTATTTTTTATAGGTTTCTTTATAAGCGTTAATGGAAGAACTCGTATTGCATAAGTAACAGCAAAAGAAACAAAAATGTAAATCCAATGGTTACCTTTCATTCTTTGTCCTCCACAGGTTTTAATACAGCACAAACAAAAGAAATTAATATTGTAAGAATAACAGTTCTTGAGCCTTCAGAAATATCTTTTATAACAGGAAGAACAGAACAAATATAACTTAATAAAAAAGAAACAAGAACAGCAATTAGAATTACAAGACTTTTTTTACATGGCGGCACAATTATCGCAATAAACATACCATATAGGGCAACGCTTAACGCATTAACTATTTGTGTAGGAAGATAGGTTCCTGCACAGATTCCCAAAGCAGTTCCAATACTCCAAAACGGAGCGGACATTAAAATTGCTCCATAATTATAGGAAGGTTCAAGAAACCCTTTTTGAGCAATTGAAATTCCAAAAATCTCATCGGTAATGCCGTAACCTACAAAGAATCTGTGATAAAACGGAGTGCCAACCCCCATTCGCTGACTTAAGGAGGCACTCATTAAAAAATACCTGGCATTAATAATAAAAGTAGCAACTGCAACTTCTAAATATGTTGCATTATTTTTTATTGCAGAAAAAAGTGCATTTTCTCCTGCACTTGCAAGATTCAAAAGGCTTGCAAAAAAGCCTTCGATTGGTGTAAGCCCTGCTTTTTTTGCTACAATTCCAAGTGAAAATGCAACAGCAAAATAACCACAACCAATCGGAATACCATCTTTTATACCAGCTTTAAAAAACTCAAACTTCATAACCACTAAAATAAAAAAAAGTCCGGCAGCTACCTACTTTCCCGCCCAAAAGGCAGTATCATCGGCG
>CAYZXM010000065.1:0-10394 GCA_964482455.1 uncultured Treponema sp.
GATAACTAACTTTTTGACTGTTGGGTATTAGTTTTTGACCGACTTTTTTTCTTTTTTCCAACAACACCGAGTTGTTCTAATACTTTTTTTACGGCAAAATCTAATTCAACTCTTTGAGGATTCATAGGAAGAACAAAATTTCTGCATTCGCGCCATGTACGAATGTAAAGTTCAGTATATGAAGATTTATTTTCAAGTTCTTTTTTCCAATCTGTAAGTGTTTTTACAAAATCAGAAATAAGAAAAACAAGTTTTTCACCAAGACGAACATCTGGATTTTCATTTATAAGAGAGTCGAGTGCCTGCATATTTTTCATATATGACATTTCAAAGTTTTTATTATCATATATCATTGCTGTAGCGGCAGGTTGAAGAGCCATATACAAATCAGTGTCCAACGCTTCTGAAACAATTTGGTAAGCGTGTCCGCTATTCATTATTTTTAAGAGTTCTTCCGTAAGTCTAGAGGGACTTACGGAAGACAAAAGATTTGCACAATGCCTGATTTTTCTTCTGCAGGCAAAACTCATTTTTGCACCTGTTTTTGCAGAATATTTTATTGCACGCAACATCCTTACCGGATCTTCTGTAAAAATATGATCAAGTGGAATTACTGGTTTTAGAACTTTTTTCTTTATATCCTTAAAACCTCCGACATAATCAATTACTTGTTCAAGAACTGGATCATAATAAAGTGCATTGATTGAAAAATCCCGGCGCTGAACATCTTCGTCAATTGTTCCAAATTCATTACCAACAGAACCTTCGCTTATAGAACGAAATGTGCTTACTTCAAATATTTTTGTTCCAAAAATAACATGAACAATGCGAAATCGTCGACCAATTATTCTTGAATTTCTAAAAAGTTTCTTAATTTTAGAAGGTGTCGCATCTGTTACGATGTCAAAATCTTTTGGTGTATTTCCAACTATAAGATCTCGAACTGCACCACCTACAATATATGCGTGAAAACCTAAATCTCTTAATCTATCAATAATCTGCACGGCATCATAGTCGATTTTATTTTTAGAAATACCGTGTTCTTCTTTTGTATAAACGACAGCCTTTTTTACAGGCTTGCCGTTCTTATCAGTACCATAACGAATTAACACAATGTCGTTATGATATTACAGACAGATATTTTTTTCAATCCAATTAAAAATATCCTGTACTGCCTGATCTCCATCGTTTTCATTTAAAACTTCATGGCGGTCATCTTTATATATTTTTAAACTAACGTTTTTTATACCGCTTTTTTTATAAAGATTTACAAGCTTTTCTACGGATTTTCCATAATTTCCAACTGGATCATCACTTCCACAAAAAGCATAGATTGGAAGATTTTGCGGAATTTTTTGAATATTTTTTGTTTTATGGATTTTTAAAAGTCCATTTGAAATATCCTTAAAGAAACTTACCGTGGAAACTCCACCGCACCAGGAATCGTTTTTATACATAATTCGATTTGCCTGATTTTTACTTAGCCAAGAGATAGAATCGTTTTCGTCTTTAAATCTATTATTGTAAGATGAAAATGCAATATTTTGAAGGAAATTTGATTTATAACTACTTCCTAAAAACAAACAAAATGTAGATGCAAGAATACTTCCCCAGAATGCTTTTGAATTTGGTCCTGAAGTTCCGCTTAAAATACAACCGTCAATTTCAGAGCCGTGTTGTTCAATATAATTTTGTGCAAGAAGACTTCCAAAAGAATGAGACATAAGAATTACTTTTTTATTTGGATAATCTTTTTTTATTTCGCCAATTATTTCCGCAATATCATTTGTTGCTTTTGTAAAACCGTCTTTATCTGCTAATTTTCCAAACATTCCGGTTTTATTATTTTCTGCACAATATGCTGTTTTTCCGTGTCCTCTATGATCGTGAGCACTAAAAACAAAACCATGTAAAGCAAATTCAGAACCAATTCTGTCATATCGCAAGGCATGTTCCTGCATTCCATGACTAAAGACTACAACAGCCTTTACAATTTCTTTTTCTTCTGGAATCCATCGGTTTACTGAGATTTCTGTACCATCAGACATTTTTTGCATAAATTTTTCAATCTGCATAATCATCCCGTCCTTTTTTATAATTGAATAATTTGATAATATAAAATCATCTAAATATGGAAACTATTATAACAGACAAAATTACATTTGGGGGAAATTGTTTAGCAAAAATAAATGGTAAAGCTGTTTTTGTACCATTTGCAATTCCCGGCGAAACACTTGATGTTGAAATAACAGAAGAAAAAAGAGATTACTGTAATGCTCGAATCGTAAAGATTGAAAATCCTTCACCTTTTAGACAAAAGCCTGTGTGTCCTCTTTATGAAAAATGCGGCGGCTGCAATATGATGCACATTCAGGAAGATTATCAAAGGGTTTTGCGTAAAGAAATTTTAAAAGACTCGTTTTTGCATAATGGAATTGAATTAAAATCAGATTTTATAGAAGTAATTTCTGGAAATAATTTAAATTATCGTTCTAGAATTCAACTTAATAATGGTGGTTTTTGCGGACGAAAAACAAACGAAATAATTCCAATAGATAACTGTTTTTGTGCTGTTCCTGAAATTAATGATTGGCTTTTAAATACTTCCGTAAAAGAACGTGGTGCAGGGCGTTCCAATGTTTTTGGTTCAAAAAATATAATTTCTGCTGGTTCTGATGAAAATTCTAAAGTTCTTATTGCAAAGACGGAAGAAAAAGTTAATATAAAAAACGAAAGCAATAAAAAAAATAAAAACTTTAAACAGATTAAAAAACATTACATGGGAACAACGTTTTCTGAAGATAACACAATACGAATAAAAATTTTGAATAAAGAAATTCTGTTTGATGTACGGGGATTTTTTCAATCAAATATTGAAGTTCTTGAAAAATCTATTGAAAAAATCTGCAGCGGACTTTTTGGTTCTTCCGTGCTTGATATGTATGCAGGTTGCGGAACTTTCAGCGTTTTTCTTGCAGATAAATTTAAAGATTTAACACTTGTTGAACACAATCGTGATGCTCTTGTTTTTGCAGAAATGAATCTTTCAGGAATAAAACATCAGGCATTTGGTTTAAGTGGAGAAAAATGGGTAAATCTTAATAGAAATGCTTATTTTGATGCAGTTGTTATTGATCCTCCAAGAAGTGGAATTGAAAAAGAAGTGCTTTTATGGCTTTCAAAATCGAATATTCCGCAGATAAGATCTGTTTCTTGCGATCCTGCAACGCATGCCCGAGATATAAAAGTTCTTTTAAATTCTGGTTATGAATTAAAAAAACTCTATCTTTTAGATTTTTACCCTAATACAAGTCATATTGAAAGTCTTGCAATCCTTGAAAAGACACTTTAATAAGTAAAATTTAAAATGAAGAAATATTTTTTCCATTTTTTGTTTTTTTTATTTTCTCTGTGCGTTTTTTCGGAAAATTCCGTAAGAGTGCAGAAACTTTCTTCCGAAAGTTCAAGTTGGACTTCGGTTATGGGCGGAAAAGCCCTTTGTATTCCGAAAATGACTTCTTATGGTTTTGCTGTTCTTACAGATGGAAAAATGATTTCGGCGTTTACTGAAAAGGGCGTAAAATTATGGGAAAAACAAGTTCCCGGTAAACCAGAACCTTATCTAACTGTTTTTTCAGATGATTTTCTTTTGAGTGTAAATGATGGAAAAAATCTTTCACTTATAAATCCTAGCGGACTTACTTTATGGACAAAAAAAGTTCCATTTAAAATAGAAAATGAACCTGTTACAGGAAGAGATTCCAGAATATTTGTGCGTGGTAAAAATAAAATTGCCTGTTATGGAATAAATGGAATCTGTAAATGGATTTTAAACACGCAGGAATTAAGGGAAGAAAATCTTTTTGAAATGAACGACGGTTCTATTTTTGTTTTTCTAAAAGCATTAAAAGATGGAAAATCTACCGGCATTCGCTTTAGTCCATTTGGAGAAATCCTTGAAGAAATTTCTTTTAAGGGAATTGTAAAATCGGCTTTAAGCCATGAAGATGGATTACTTCTTACTTTTTCTGAAGGTGGAGCGGGAATGTGTTCTGTTTTAAATGGAAAAACTGAAACAAAATGGACAATTCCATATTCTGACAGGGCTTTTTCAAATACAAATGTTTTAAATGGAGCAAAATTTATTAATCTTTCATCGCATCGTGCTTCTCTTTTAGTTTCTGGAACAGGGAATATAAAAACTAGAATAATGGTTTTTAGCACTATTGATGGTAGAGTATCTGACTGGTTTAATTCTGAATGTTTATTCAATGAAGTTGAATTATTTTTAAAAACAAATGGCGATGAAAATATTTTTATTTCTGATAAAAAAAAGGCATCAATTTTTGACACCACTGGTAATATTTTATGGAGCGGTCTTTTACCAGAAAAACCAGATTTATTTTCTACATGGAATTTTATGACTTTTACAAAAGAAAATTATCTTGTTTTATGCACGTCTTCATGGGCAATGGCGGGTTTTAGAACGACATATAAAATTCAAAAAAGAAGTAAAAAGAATCAATATAAAAAAGATTATAATGTTTTCTACGCAAAAAATGTTGTAAATACTGATTCAATTGAACTTTTTGAAAAAATCCCAGAATATTTTACAGGAAATAATAGAACTCAACTTTTAAAAAACGGTTTATATGGAAAAAATGAATCTGATTTTATTTCTGCATTACTCGCTCTATGTAAAGATTACAATCAAAAATTAATTCAGAAAAAATCTAGTGGAAGTGCAGAGGAAAAATCAATTTATGAAAAAGATATTTCTTCAATGCAGGAAATTCTTGGGCAGTTGGAATTGTTCGGTTTGGATACATTTTCTCCATACATTGCATCTTTTATAAAACTTACAAAAGATGATTTTATTTTGCAAACTTTATTAAAAAATATTTCGACATTTGGTTATGATCCTTCTAGTCTTATTCTTAATTCAATAGATGAAAAATTGCATTTTATTTCTTCTTCAAAAACAGAAGAACTTATATTAATTTGTGATGCCGTATTAGAAATCTGTCGTTTTATGGGGCGACCAGCACTTTATTCGCACGGAATTGAAATCTTAACGCAATTACTGTATCCGCAATATGAAAGTTCTGTTCGTGATTATGCAAGAAATACGCTTACAAAAATTGCGAGATTAAAAATTTAGATGTATAATCGTTTTAATGTTTTCTTGGAGGTCTTTATGAAAGGACGCAAGTTTATTTTTATGTTTTTAGTTTTTTTTGTTTCTTTATTTTCTATTTCGGCACAGAAAGTAAATGAAGATGAACTTAAGAGTACAAATAATGACTCTATTGTTTTTATAAATTATACGGGTCCGCATTCAAAAATTGATTCTCTTGCAAGTATTAAACAATTAGGAACTGATCTTGGTTTAGTTGTTGCAAAAGATATTTCAAAAAATGTAAAAACTGGAAATGATTCAAAATATTCAGTGATTCATGCTCTTGATCCTAACGAAAAAGGTAAACTTGACGCCGATATTATTTTAATTGGTCAAGATGCAACTGTTGATCATATAAATAATTTAAGGCACATTATTGCTTCATATCTTGTTGCAGCTTACGGTTATTCAGAAAAAGATGCAGAAACAGTCGCTGTTTTTGTTACTGTTTACAATGCAGTTTATAGAGGAAATATTTCATCTTTTCAGAATAAATATAAAAAAATTGTTTTGGATAATCTTACAGAACAAAATTGTGGTCTTTCCGTAAATTATACAGATTGGCCTGGAAAATCGCAGATTGTGATTCCTCTTTATGATGTAAACGGTGGCTTAAGTACAGTCGATACTTCTGTAATAAGCGATACTCAAGTTGTAAAACATATGCAGGAAGATGATGATAAAAACGTTGAAAGTCGTAAAGAAATGGTTGATATAAAAGAAAGAGAAGCAGAAAACGCAAATCAAAAAGCACAAGATGCTCAAAAAACAGCCGTTCAAGAACAGAAAAAATTAACTGAAGAAAAACAGAAGACAGAAACTGTAAAACAAGAAGCTGAGCAGGCAAAACAAGAAGCTGAAGTGGCACAAAAGAAAGCAGAAGAAAATCCGGAAAACAAAGAATTGCAACAGGAAGCAGAAGAGAAGCAGGTTATTGCAGAAGAAAAACAAGATGCTTATGAACAGCAAGTTGAAAATCAAGAAGAACAACAGACTATAACAGACGAAGCTGTAGAAGAAGCTGCAGAACAACAGGCAATTGCTGATAAAAAAACTTCTGAAGCTCAGGAAGAACGAAAAACTATTGCACAAGACCAAGCAGAAGTAATTAAAAAAGAAATTGAAAATTCAATTGCACCTTCTGTTTATGGAATGGAACTTACAAATGATGAATCTATGCTTTCTGGTCTTATAAAAGTTAATACTAAAACCGGCGAAGTAATAAAATCTTCACCTGTTACATATATTAGAAACAGAACTATGTTTCAGGCAGGACAAAATTTTGTTGCAATCGCAGGCGAAAATAAAGGAAATGGAACTGTAAAATTGATTTTACTTTCTCCAGACACAATGGAAATTGTAAAAGAAAGCGAAGAAACTGTTGCAGAAGAATCTGTTCTTGTTCAGGACAATGGCGAATACTATTGTATTATTCAAAACGGAAGCATTTTTACTCTTGCAAAATATGATTCAGACTTAAATCTTAAACTAAAATCAGACTTAAGTTTAAAGCCTGCAACTCCAGTTACTGTTGCAGAGCAATATATTGTTGTTACAGATTCAAATGGTTATCCTAAAGTTTTGGATAAATCAAATCTAAAAGCGATTGAGTTAAGTTCATCAAATTCTTATGTAAACACTGAGGATGCAAAATAAGATTTTGATTAGTTTTGCTCAGATAGTTATCATAAACTAACTATCTGAGCAAATTATTTAGGGTTTCAAACTTAAGTTTTTATTAACATAAAATTAAAAACGTAATATACTATCGTGAAAAAAATTACCGTTGGTACTATGGGACACTTTGTGTTTTCAAAGAATTTTCAACGGGATCAGATTGTGTTAAGGAGACACATATATATGGCAAATAAAATTACAATTATTGGTGCTGGTCAGGTTGGCTCAACAATTGCTTTTGCTTTAACAGTAAAACAACTTGCTTCTGAGATTGTTTTAATTGATATTGCAAAAGACAGAGCTATGGGTGAAGCAATGGATATTAGACAGGGAACTCCATTTATTGGTCCAGTTTATATTCATGAAGGTGATTATGTTGATGCAAAGGATTCTGATATTGTAATCCTTACTTCTGGTGTTGCACGAAAACCAGGACAGTCTCGCCTTGATCTTACACAGACAAATGTTAATATTACAAAATCAATTATTCCTGAAATTACAAAAGCTGCACCAAACGCACTGTATGTAATTGTTGCAAATCCTGTTGATATTCTTACGTATCAATTTATAAAAACATCTGGAATTCCGGAAAATCATATTTTTGGTACTGGCACAATGCTTGATACCGCTCGTTTCCGTGCTCGTATTGCAGAAACTTATAAAGTTGCACAAGAAAATGTTCATGGTTATGTTTTTGGTGAACATGGAGATTCTTCTTTCGTTCCGTGGTCTTTGGCAAATATTGGTTCAATTCCTGTTGAAAAGTACGCTTCTGCACTTAAAGGTGTAAAAAATGTTCCTACGTTTGATAAAAATGATGTAGAAGATTATATAAGAAAATCAGGTGGAATTATTATTGCTGCAAAAAAATGTACAAATTATGCAATTGGTATAACTACTGCAACTCTTTGCGAAGCACTTAATTTTTCTACAAATTCGGTACTTACAATTTCTACAATGATGAATGGTGAGTATGGAATTTCAGACGTATGTCTTTCTACACCAACAATTGTTGGTATTAATGGTATTCAAGGACATGCTGTTGCACCTATTACAGATGATGAAATTGCATCTTTAAGACATTCTGCTGACTGCCTTAAAGATGTTATAAAACAAATTCAATTCTAAAAAAATAAAAGGAAGACCGTTTTTGAGAACGAACGGTTTTCCTTGTCGGGTATATTTTTAGGAGACTTGCATTTTATGGAAAACTTTCGCATTGAACACGACTCGATGGGCGAAGTAAAAGTTCCAGCTGACAAATATTGGGCAGCACAAACAGAACGCAGCCACGAAAACTTCAAGATTGGAGTAGGCATAGAAACAATGCCACGTGAAATAACAAAAGCGTTCGGCTACCTTAAAAAAGCTGCAGCTAGAGCAAATAACGCCCTTAAACCAGAAAAGATGACAGATGAAAAACTTGCAGCTATAGAAAAAGCTTGCGATGAAGTAATTTCTGGTAAATTGAATGAACACTTTCCTCTTGTTGTATGGCAAACAGGAAGTGGAACACAATCAAATATGAATACGAACGAAGTAATTGCCAACCGTGGAAACGAAATCGCTGGCAAAAAACTTCTTCATCCAAATGACGACATAAATATGAGCCAGTCGTCTAATGATACATTTCCAACAGCTCTTCACATTTCTGCAGTAATGGAATTGGAAGATAAACTTTTTCCTGCAATAGACATTCTTGTTAATACATTTAAGAAACTTGAAGAAGAAAATATGGATATTGTAAAATCAGGAAGAACACACCTTCAGGATGCAGTACCTATTTCTTTTGGACAGGAAATTTCCGGCTGGAGAACATCACTTGAACGTGACAAAGAAATGCTTTCTTCTTCTCTTGTATATTTAAAACAACTTGCACTTGGCGGAACAGCCGTTGGAACAGGTCTTAATGCACCAAGCGGTTTTGATGTAAAAGTTGCAGAATGCGTTTCAGCTCTTACAGGAAAAGACTTTGTTACTGCACCAAACAAGTTCCATGCTCTTACATCTAAAGATGAATTAGTATTTGCACACGGAGCAGTAAAAGCTCTTGCCTGCGATATGATGAAAATTACAAACGACGTTCGCTGGCTTGCATCTGGACCTCGTGATGGTCTTGGCGAAATTAAAATTCCAGAAAACGAACCAGGTTCTTCGATTATGCCAGGAAAAGTAAATCCTACACAATGCGAAGCCGTAACAATGGTAGCAGTTCAAGTTATGGGAAACGATTCCGCAATCGGATTTGCTGCAAGTCAGGGAAATTTTGAACTTAACGTATTTATGCCGGTAATTGCATATAATTTTATTCAGTCAGTTCGCCTTCTTTCTGAAGCAATTATTTCATTTAATAATAATTGTGCTGTTGGTATAAAAGCAAATAAAGAAAAAATGCATTTTAACCTTTACAACTCACTTATGCTTGTAACGGCATTAAATCCATATATTGGCTATGAAAATGCAGCAAAAGTAGCACACAAAGCATTTGATGAAAATCTTTCATTAAAAGATGCATGTGTTTCTTTAGGCTTTTTAACTGCACAAAGATTTGACGAAGTATTCAAGCCGGAGCAGATGGCTGGGGTAAAAAAATGAGTGAAAAATTAACATATTCTTATTTTCCTGGTTGTACTTTAAAAAACAAAGCCATCGAACTAGATGCGTATGCTCGAGCTTGTGCAGAAGTTTTAGGCTTTGAACTTAAGGAAATCCAGAATTGGCAATGTTGTGGTGGAGTTTACCCTTTATCAACAAAGGAAATTGCACCTAAACTTCCTTCTGTACGTGCGTTGGCAGATGCGGCACAGCACAATCAGAATCTTATAACGCTTTGTTCTGCTTGTTATAATGTTTTAAAGCAAACAAACGAAGCTATGACAAGTGATGAAAACACGATTTTAAAAGCAAATAATTATCTTAAGCAGGATAATATTGAATATCATGGAGAAACAAAGGTTTTTCATTTTCTAGAAGTTCTTCGTGATGTTATTGGCTGGGATAATGTAAAAGCAGCTGTAAAAAATCCATTAAAGGGAAAAAAAATCGGTGCTTATTATGGATGTCTTCTCCTTCGTCCAAGTAATGTAATGCAATTTGATGACCCTGAAAATCCAAAAATAATCGAAGATTTTATTAAATCTATTGGTGCAGAACCTGTTATTTATGCACAAAGAAATGAGTGTTGTGGTGCTTATACAGTATTTGAAAATCCTGAAATTCCAGAAAAACGAACACAGGTTATTTTAAAAAATGCTGAAGAATTTGGTGCAGAATTACTTGTAACAAGTTGTCCGCTTTGCCGTTATAACCTTATTAAAAACAAAAAAGATAGTAAACTTGATGTAATTTATTTTTCAGAACTTCTTGCAGAAGCACTGGGAATAAAGGATTCCGTCCTTGCATCCCTTAAAAAGAAGGAGGCTGAAAATGCTTAAATCAGAAATAGATCAGATTAAAAGTCAGATTATTGAAACTAGTGGTGTAAATCCTAAAAAATGTATGGTTTGTGGTAAATGTTCTGGAACTTGCCCAAATTATG
>CAYZXM010000066.1:0-10078 GCA_964482455.1 uncultured Treponema sp.
ACTGACCATCATCAAGTTTGAATGCAAGAGCAACACAAGGTTTGTTATCAACTGATTCAAGTTCAACTTCTGCTTCGTTGTTGTCAAGGTCAAGAGCAACGTTCTTAACTTCGTTTGGAGCAGGAAGATAGCGTGCAACAGCGTCAAGTAAAGGCTGAATACCTTTGTTTACGTGTGCAGAACCAAGGAATACACCAACAAACTGTTCAGAAATAGTTCCTTTGCGGATTGCTGCAATGATTTTATCCTGATCAAGATTAGCGTAATCGTTTTCTTCATCCATCATTGCTTCTTCCATAAGGGAATCATCAAAGTTGATGGCAGCTTCTATAAGTTCTTTGCGGTATTTTTTTACATCTTCAACAAGATTAGCTGGAACTTCAGCATAGCGAAGGTCTTCGCCGTTAGGACCGTCAAAGTAGATTGCTTTCTGACTGATAAGGTCAACTACACCTTCAAGTTTGTCTTCCAAACCGATAGGAAGTTCCATCATGTATGCATTTAAGCCAAGTTTTTCGCGGAGCTGCATACGTACGCGAAGAGGATTTGCACCCTGACGGTCACATTTATTTACGAATGCAACGCGTGGTACATGGTAGCGCTTTAACTGGCGGTCTACAGTAATTGACTGTGACTGAACACCAGCAACAGCACACAAAATCATAATAGCACCGTCAAGTACGCGGAGTGAGCGTTCAACTTCTACTGTAAAGTCTACGTGACCTGGAGTGTCGATAAGGTTAATAGTATAATCTTTCCACTGAACCTGAGTTGCTGCCGACTGAATTGTGATACCGCGTTCGCGTTCTAGTTCCATGTTGTCCATAACAGCACCAACACCGTCTTTACCACGAACTTCATGAATTGCGTGAATCTTGTTACAATAGAACAAAATGCGTTCAGAAGTTGTTGTTTTTCCTGAGTCAATGTGAGCACTGATACCGATATTTCGCATCATTGAAATATCAAAAGCCATATTGTTACCTCTTAAAAAAAATAATTTTACTACTTTAGTTTATCAATAATACAAAAAGATGGCTTGTTGTTCAATAGTTGCATTTTTGATAAAATATACTTATGACACAATTAAACAGTAAACAAAGAAAACTTTTAGAAAAATATGCGAATAACGTTGAATCCGTTGTTAATGTTGGTTCTGCCGGCGTTTCTGAAGGCGTAATTCAAAAAATTGATGATGAAATCTCTCGCCACGAACTTATCAAAGTAAAGTTCAATGATTTTAAAGATGAAAAAAAAGAATTATCTTTTGAAATTGCTGAATCTACAAAATCTATACTTGTAAGATTGATAGGAAATGTTGCAATTCTTTATCGCACTGCAGAAAAAGTACAAGATAGAAAATACGAAAAAGAACTGAATAAACTTTCGTAACATTTATTAAAAAACTTTGTTTAAAAGTAAAAGTAAAGAGGCTGAATTACAGCCTTTTTTTAATTTAATTTGCATTCAAACTTGGAGGATATATAAAGAATGATTGAAGTATCTAACGTTTCAAAAACTTTCGGAACGTTTCGTGCAGTAAGCAATGTAAGTTTTTCAATTCCTACCGGGCAGATTGTAGGTCTTTTAGGACCAAACGGAGCCGGAAAAACAACTACAATGCGAATGATTACAGGTTTTCTAAAACCTACGGAAGGTTCAATTAAAATTGACGGTACGGATATTACAGAAAAACCGGTTGAATCTAAAAGAAAAATAGGTTATATGCCAGAAAGTGCTCCACTTTACGGAGATATGATTGTTTACGATTATCTAACTTATGTTGCAGAAGTTGAAGGTAAAAACGCAGCCGAAAAAGTTCCGCTTTTATGTAAAGAATGTGGACTTGAAGAAGTTATGCATAAAAATATAAGCGATTTAAGCCGCGGTTACAGACAAAGAGTCGGACTTGCACATGCTTTAATGAATGACCCAGAAATCCTTATTCTTGATGAACCGACTTCTGGTCTTGACCCGAATCAAATTGAAGACGTAAGAAGTCTTATAAAAGAAATAGGAAAAACCAGAACAGTAATTATTTCTACACATATTTTAAGCGAAGTAGAAATGCTTTGCTCTCGTGTAATTATTATTAGTGGCGGTCGCCTTGTTGCAGATAGTCCTACAGACCAGTTAAGAACAAGATTCGGAAATTCGGCAGTAATAAAAGTAACTTCAAGTGCAACAGAATCTGAAATTTCACAGATTTTGCACGGTATTCAGGGAATTGAAAATCTTTCCTTTGAAAAAGCTGAAAATGGTTCAACAGTTCTTCTTTCTGTAAAAAATACTGAAGAGATTAGACCGCAAATTGCAAAATCTGTAATTGCTGGTGGTTATGATCTTTTTGAACTTGTATTGCAAAAAAATAGTCTTGAAGATGTATTCCATATTCTTACAACAGAAAACGGAGGAAAAAATGAATAATAAATCAAAAAAAGCAGCAATTGTAATTTTTAAAAGGGAATTTGCTGCATATTTTACAAGTCCGGTCGCATACATTGTTACAGGACTCTTTTTGATTATTACCGGTGTAATGTTCTTTTCTGCATTTTATTTACAGAATCGGGCATCTATGCGAAACCTTTTTCAACTTCTTCCACTTATACTTTCGTTTTTTATTCCAGCCCTTACAATGAGGGTTTATGCAGAAGAAAAACGCGTTGGCTCAATAGAAACTTTATATACTCTTCCTGTTACAGAATTTGATGTTGCTGCTGGAAAATATCTTGCTTCGTTATGTGCTTCTGTAATAATGATTGCTCCAACTCTTTTGTATTTAATTGGAATGTTACCGTTTGGCTTACCAGATGCAGGTCCGGTTATCGGCGGATACATTGGTGCAATTTTCCTTTGTGCTGCATTTAGTGCAATTGGTTTATTTGCTTCTTCAATAACAAAAAATCAGATTATTGCATTTTTTACCGCTTTTATAATTTGTATCATTCTTACAATGATTAGCGAATTTTTAATCTTTTTACCTTCGCCAATTGTAGGATTTTTACAGTATTTAAGTGCAAATGAACATTTTACTTCTATTTCACGCGGAATAATTGATACACGTGATTTAATCTATTTTGTTTCACTTACGGCATTTTTCTTTAGCCTTACAGTAATCACAGAAAAAAAGGAGAATTCATAAAAATGAAAAAACTTCTTGATTTTATAAAAAGTCCTAAAAGCGATTTTTTGCTGTTTGTACTTATTTTAATTCTTGCAAATATTGCTGGTCACAAAGCATTTTTACGTTTTGATCTTACCGGGCAAAAATCTTATTCAATAAGTGCAGCGTCTAAGAATACAGTTAAAACTTTAACAGAACCGCTTTCTGTAAAAGTCTTTTTTAGCGATAATCTTCCGGCACCTTATAATGCAACTGCTCAATATGTAAAAGATATTCTTGTTGAATATAAAGGAAGTGCAAATAAAAACTTTAGTTGTCAGTTTTTTAATATGAAGAAAACTGAAAATCAGAAGATTGCACAAAGTTATGGTTTACGCCAGGTTCAAATTCAACAGGTAAAAAATAGCGAAGTCGGTGTAAAACAAGTTTGGATGGGACTTGCTATAACTTATGGCGATTCCATAGAAATAATCGACGGAATAACAAGCGATTCAGGCTTTGAATATAATCTTACTACAAAGATTTCTAAAATGATTTCGCAGGCAGATACACTTTCAGGCCTTTCTGCAGAAGATGTTATAAAACTAACACTTTATAAGAGCGATGAACTTAAACAGTTTGGAATCTCAAATTTTGAAAACGTTCAAAGACTTACACAAACTGCATTTGATTCTGTAAATAAAAAGAATAAAAATCGCCTTGTTTTTGAAACTTCATCTATATCTGGCGAAGAAATGGAATCTGCTGCAGATAAATATGGACTTCAACTTTTTACATGGCAAAATAAAGACGGCTCAGAAGGAAAAGGAATTTTTGGCTTAGTTTTAGAATATAACGATGCATTCAGAACAGTTCCGCTTTCTATTCAACGTTCATTCTTTGGTTATGGAATTTCTGGCGTAGATAATATAGAAGAAAATCTTTCGGCAAGTCTTGAAAGTCTTCTTTCTAAATCAACTGAAATTGCATACATAAAAGGTCATAACGAAGAAAGCCTAGTTGACCAGAATGGAAATGACACAAACTTTAAAAAAGTTCTTTCGGACACCTATTCATTTAAGGAAATTACTCTTGCAGAACAAGATATTCCTTTGAATATAAACACAATAATTATTAATGGACCTAAAACAAAGTTTACTGATGCAGAACTTTATAAAATCGATCAATTTTTGATGAAGGGCGGAAACTTAATGATTTTCCAAGACCCATTTGATTCTTCTCAGCAGAATTATTACCAAGGTCCAAGTTACGAAAAAATTGAAACAGGATTAAATTCGATTCTTGAAAAATACGGAATCAAACTTGAATCAAATTATGTTTTTGATGAAGGCTGTTATACATACAATCAGCAGGGCTATGGAAGAATTACAATGTATTGGGCACCTATGCTTGCAAAACAGCAACTTTCTCAGAAAAACGTAATTTCTAAAAACTTAGGTTATGTAATAATGCTTCAACCGGGCGAAATTACAACTGAAAACGCAGAAAAGAACAAAGACCTTAAAGTTTCAGTTCTTGCAAAAACATCACCAAAAGCATGGGCAATGACTCAAAATTTTGACATTGGTCCTAATATGCAAACGCCTTACGATAAATCAGTTTATAAGCAGCACAATCTTGCTGTTCTTGTAGAAGGAAAATTCTCTAGTGCATTTGAAAAAAATCCTACAGAAGAAGAAAACAAATCTACAGAAAAAAATCAGTTGAACACAACAACTCACCTTGCAAAAGGAACAGGAAGTGGAAAAATTTTTGCAGTAAATACAGCGTATGTAACTTCTAACCAGCTTATAAATGAAGATTGTTCAGAACCGATTGCAATGTTCGTTAGAAATGCAGTTGATTATATGAACGGAAATGCTGAACTTTGTACAATGCGAACAAAAAGCCTTTCGTTAAATACTTTGCAGAATACAAAAGGTTCTTTGGCGTTAATAATTCGTTATTTTAATCAATTTGGACTTGCCGTTCTTGTTGCAGTTGCAGGATTTGTAATGTTACATTATCGCGCTGTACGCAGAAGAAAGATTCATGACATTTACAACCCAAATGATAAAAGGGAAGTAAAATAACGACATTTTTAAGGGGAAGATATGGAGAATAAAATGACAACTAGAAAAATAACACTTCTTGCAGTCTTTGTATTTTTGCTTGCAGTTTGCATAATTCAAGGAATAGCAGGGGCTATAAATCCTGTAAAAATTGTAAAAACGAGCGAAACTCCTGATACAATTTCAATTACAAAAGACGGAAATACATTTGAAATTACAAAAAATGCATACGGCTGGAATGTTGGAAAAGACAATTACATCGCAAGCAAGTCTGACATTGAAAGAATGGTAAAAGAAATTCAAGAAGTAAAGATTCTTGATAAAATAGCTCGCCTTGGAAATGCTGAAAACGATGAAAAATACAGTCTTTCAGAATCTAAGGCTACAGTTGTGCGTGCATACAAAGGCGGAAAAGAAATTCAAACTCTTATGGTTGGAAAAACAAGTGCCACCGGCTCGCAAACTTATGGTTCCGTTTCCGGAAAAAAGGACATACTGTTACTTTCTGGAAATCTTGTTTCTGTTTTTGGAAAAACTGAAGAAGAATTAAGGACAAAAACTGTATATTCAATAGAAGAAAACTTAATCAACGGTGCAAGCGTTACTTTTGGTAATGAAGATTGGACTTTAACAAAAGATGTAGATAAAGAAAATAAAAATCAGACGGTTTGGAAACTTTCTGGCAGTGCAGATTTTGAAACAGACTTTAATGAAGCAAAAAGATGGATTCAAAATGTTGCATATATGAACATCGATTCTTGGATTAGCGATGATACAGTATTCCCAAAACAAAAATTTGCTACATTTAAGTTATTTACTTCTGGCGAAACTGTTCTTGTAGAACTTTATGAAAAAAAAGATGCTGATAAAACAAAATACATTGGTATTTGCAGTCGAAGCCCTCATAAGTTTGAACTTACAAAGGCTCAAACAGAAAAGTTTACAAAGAAAGCTGAAACACTAAAAGTAAAAGCAGAATAATTTTTTAGGGCGAATGCTAACGTTCGCCCTATTAATTTTAACCCCATATCATAAAAAAACTTTTTTCTATATAATTTTTCTTCTATGAAATATTATTTTGAAACATACGGTTGTCAGATGAATCTTGCAGAATCTGCAGCAGTTGAACAACTTTTTATTGCTCGTGGCTGGCAAAAATCAGAAGATGCAGAAACTGCCGATATTGCCGTAATAAATACATGTTCAGTTCGTGCAAGTGCAGAAAACCGAATCTTTGGCAGGCTTGGCTATTTTACAGGACTAAAAGCCGTAAGAAATAAAAACGAAAACGCAAAATATAAATCTTTTGAAAAAGCAGCAGAACTTGTAAAAGAACACGCTGTTCCTATTACTGTAGTTGTAATGGGCTGTATGGCGGAACGACTTTTAGGCTCTTTACAAAAAGACTGGCCTGTAATCGATTATGTTGTCGGAACTTATGCAAAACATCATTTTGGCGACATTATTACCAGAGTAGAAGAAAAACAGGAAAGAATACAACTTGATGACACAGAAAAATATAAGTTTGCCTCTCTTTCTTATGAACAAGGTTCAAAATCTACGTTTGTGCCAATTATGCATGGTTGCAATAATTTTTGTACATATTGCATAGTGCCTTATGTTCGGGGCAGGGAAATCAGCCGACCGGTAGAAGAAATCTTAAATGAACTGGAAATCCTTTCAAAATATAAAGTTTTAGACATTACTCTTCTTGGGCAGAATGTAAACAGTTACCACGGAACATATAAGGGAAAAGACGTTAATTTTGCAGAACTTTTGCGACTTATTGCAAGATTCTTAAAAGAAATCAATTCTTCAATAGGATGGGTTCGCTTTCTTTCTAGTAATCCAAAAGATTTTTCTGATGAATTAATCGATGTAATTGCACAAAATGAAATAATCTGCCATCACATTGCTCTTCCTGTTCAGCATGGTTCTACAAGTGTCCTTAAAAAAATGAACAGACAGTACACAAGGGAAAGTTATCTTGAACTTGTAAAAAAAATAAAAGAAAGAATACCAGACGTTTCTCTTACAACAGATATAATGATGGGTTTTCCTACAGAAACCGAAGAAGATGTTTCGCTTACCTTAGACCTTATGAATCAAGTTCGTTTTGAATCTGCGTGTATGTATTACTATAATCCGCGGGAAGGAACGCCGGCTGCAAAATGGGTTCAAATTCCAGAAAATATCAGAAAAGAACGACTTCAAAAAGTAATTGACCTTCAGATGATTCACACAGATGAGCAAATGAAAAAACGAGTAGGACAAGTTGCAAAAGTTCTTGTAGAAGGCGTTACCCGCGATTCAGCTGATGAACTTTTAGGAAAAACTGCACAAGACGAAAAAGTAAGTTTTAAAGCAGATAAATCTTTGATAGGAACATTTATCTATGTTAAAATAAACGAGTTGAACGGTCATACTTTTAAAGGAAGCGTAGTGCCAAAAGAATCGTAAAAAAGAGGAAAATATGGTAATTCGTTTGATTATGATAATTATATCACTTGTGTTTATCGCTTTTTTTGCGGGCTTTAATTTAGATAACAAATGTGATGTAAACCTTGTTTTTCATGCGTACAAAAATGTGCCTGTGTTTTTTACAATCTTGCTTTCGTTTGCATTTGGCCTGGCGTGTGCTTTGCCATTTGCGTTAATTCATAAAAAAAGAAAAGAACGAAGCGGACTTTTTGGTCTTTTTAGAACAGAAAATAAGCAACCTAAAAAAAATGAAGAAACAAAAAAGCAGCATTCTGGATTTTTTAATCTTTTTAAAAAAGAAGAAGTAAAGAAAGAAGTTAAAAAAGAAGATGTAAAACCTGAAAAAGTTGAAAAAATAGAAGAAAATACACAAGTTAAAGAAACTAAAAAAACAAACGGATTCCTAAGTTTTTTTAAAAGCAAGAATGCAAAAACTAACGCAAATAAAGAGCCTGTGTTAAGTAATGCTGAAACTTCTGGAAGTTCAAAATGAAAAAACTAGTCATTTTTCTTACACTAAGCATTCTAGGCTCTTTTTTATTTTGTCAGGAAATGACTGCAAAAAAAATTGCAGAAGAAGCAGTTAAAAAAGCAAATCCTACAGAGGCGGCGTTGTACGTTCAGGAGCAGGCAGAAAAACTTTCTGTAAATGCAGAAAAACGTTCGGCATTTGCTTTTTTAGGCTCTCTATACGAAGCAACTGCCGATTACGAAAACGCACAAAAAAGTTATGCAAAAGCCGCCGGAATTGCAGCAAGTAATGCAGAAGGAATGGTGCAAAAATCTAATGAAGAACTTGTTTTAGACGCAGTTCGTTGTGCATTAGATGCAGGCGATTGGGAAAATGCACAAAACTATTTAAATTCTGCAGTGCGAAATTCAAAAAGTGCAGAAGTTATTGCACTTGTAAAACTTTATGAACAGTGGGCAGCCCTTACAAAAGCAGAAAAAAAAGAAGATTTACAAGAACCTGTTGCACTATTAAAAACTTATGTAACGCTGGATTCTATGAAATCCGTAAAAAAATCAATTCTTTTTACCTTGTGGTACATTACTGGTGATAAAGAATATTCTGAACAGTTAAAAACTGAATTTCCTTCTTCTATGGAAACCGAAATTATAAATGGAAAGGTTCAAATTTATCCATCTCCGTTCTGGTATTTTTTACCACGATAATATTACGAAAAGGAAAATAAAATGATTACAGATGAACAGGCTATGGCAGAAGCAATAAACGAAGCCTACAACGGAATAAATAATGGCGAAGGTGGTCCTTTTGGCTGTGTTATTGTAAAAAACGGCGTGATTGTAGGGCGTGGCCATAATCGGGTTGTAAAGAATAATGATCCAACTTGTCATGGTGAAATTGAAGCAATCCGTGATGCCTGTAAAAACTTAAAAACTTTCGACCTTTCCGGTTCTGTTTTGTACACAACAGCAGAAGCGTGTCCTATGTGTCTTGGTGCAATTATGTGGGCAAACATAAAAACTGTGTTCCGAGGCTGCACTATTGAAGATACCAATAAAATTGGTTTTAGAGATGGAAAGTTTTACGATTTTATAAAGGGCAAAGGCGATATTTTACAAGTTCAAGAAGTAAGTCGAAGTGCCTGCCAAAAACTTTTTTTAGATTATGAAAAAGACAAAGGAAGGGTAAAGTATTAGGGTGGAATTTTACTTTAATACTTCTATTTTTTACGGCAGATTCTTTTTTTTTCAATAGTTGTTGTATATGGTACTTTTATTCTCCTTAAGTGCTTATTTTATCATATTTTAAGCTTTGTACAGAACGCCTTTTTCATACAAAGTCTCTGGAGCAATATCAATGTCATCATTCCAAACAGCTGTTTGACCATTTGTTGAAACTGTATTAAAAAGCGAAATATCTTTTAACGGCTTGTACATAGAATATTCTAAATAAGGCTTCATATCAAAAATTTTCTGCGTTCCCTTTTCAAAAGTAAGAAGAATTTTATATTCCTTTAATGGAATAACTTTTTTTACAGTCCAAATGGGATTCATATAAAACTCCTATTGTAATGGCAAAATCTTATCAGGCACTTCTTTATTCTTTGTAAGTTCCCAATTTGCAATAAGTTCATCCCGATGAATTTCAACCCAAGCACTTACTAGTTTTTGTTTTGCTACAGGAAGTTCACCTTCTGTAAGATTTCCGTCAAAATCAAAAACAGACCATTTTCCACCATAATTTACATGAAAATGTGGCGGATTATGATCATCACCGTACATATAAATCAAAAGTCCATAAAAACTTGAAATACAAGGCACTTTTATTCTCCTTAAGTGCTTATTTTATCATATTTTAAGAAAATATCATATTATTTTGCAATATAGTAAGTGTTAAGCTCGCAAAGTAGACGGATATGCATCGCAAAGTAGACGGATATGTGTCGCAAAGTAG
>CAYZXM010000067.1:0-9553 GCA_964482455.1 uncultured Treponema sp.
AACGCAAATAAAAATCAAATTCGGAAGTGTTTTTAAAAGTTTTTTTTATTTTTTTTATGAATTTTGCAATGAAAAGTTATCTTGCTTAATAAAGTTTTTCTGCAGTAGTTTTGTTTTTATTCCGACCTAGCTTTTAATTTGAAGATCGGAATAAAGATCGGAATAAAGGTCGGAATAAATTGTTTTTATAGTTATAATAAAATATAATTTTAGTATGACGGAACAAAATTTTGAAGAAATATTAAAACTTGGTGAGAATTCTTCTGTAGAATTTAAACGATGTGGCAATGGAATGGAAGATGATGTATATGAAACTGTCTGCTCATTTTCGAATAAATTTGGTGGAGATATTTTTTGTGGTGTTTTAGATAATGGAACAGTTTCTGGCGTTTCTGAAAAAGCTGTTGATTCAATGATTAAAAACTTTGTTAGTGTACTTGGAAATCCTTTTCTTTTTTCACCCACGCTTTGCATTGAACCTGAAAAATTTATTTACAAAGATAAGGTTGTTATTCACATTCACATACCAATTTCTGCAGAGGTTCATTCTTACAAAAAGATAATTTATGACCGTGTCGGTGAATCTGATATAAAAACTCTTTCTACTTCAAATATTGCTGACATGTACATTCGGAAAAAAAACATTTTTACGGAACAAAAAATTTATGAATATGTTGAAGAAAATGATTTGCGTTCAGATTTAATTGATTTATGTCGTCAACGTGCAATTAATAAAAGAAGTGATCATCCTTGGAAAAATCTTTCTAATTTTGATCTTTTAAAAAGTGCAAAACTATATGGAAAAGATTATGAAACTGGTAAAAAAGGTTTTAATCTTGCTGCAGTCCTGCTTCTTGGTCGTGATGAAGTCATTGGCTCTGTCTGTCCGTCATATAAAACAGATGCAATTTTAAGAAAAGTAAATACAGATCGATATGATGACAGAGAAATAATTCAAACAAATTTAATTGAAAGTTATGATCAGCTTATAGAATTTGGTCGCAAGCATTTATGGGATAAATTTTATATGGAAGATACTCAAACCGTAAGTCTTAGAGATAAAATTGTTCGTGAAGTAGTTTCTAATACATTAATGCATCGAGAATTTACAAGCTCTTTTGTTGCAAAATTTGTAATAGAAAAAAACAGACTGTTTGTGGAAAATGCCTGTCGTGCTGCAAAACAGGAAGTGCTTACTCCAGAAAATTTTGTTCCAGTTTCTAAAAATCCTATTATTGCAGGCTTTTTTAATACAATCGGTAATGCGGATGAACTTGGTTCAGGCACAAGAAATATTTTTAAATATACCAAATTGTATTCAGGTGAAAATCCGACAATGTTAGAAGATGACATTTTTAAAATTTCTGTTCCTTTGAATGAAGATTATTCTTTTGATATAAGTATTGGTAAATCTGAAACAATAACAGAAACTAAAATTTATTTATCAGAAAGTCAGAAAAAAATTCTAAAAGAAATAAAGCAAAATCCTAAAACTACCGCAGAAAAACTTTCATCGGTTGTTGGAATTTCTCAACGTAAGATTGAAGATAACATCAGATTTTTAAGAGAGAAAAACATTATCAAGCGAGAAGGTTCTAACAAAAATGGAGAATGGAAAATTATAACTAAAATAAATTATGAAACAGAATGAACTTATAAAAATATAGAAAAACAGTGTTTTTTAAAGTTTTTTTAACAAAAATAAAATTTTATTGCCTTAAAAAAAAATCATTGTAAAATATATGATAATTAACTTAAACAAGGAGGAATGTATGCAAAAAAAGATGTTAGCATTCACTTCTGTAATTTTTATGATATCTACTCTGTCAATCTTTTTGGGTTGCGAAAATGAGTTAAACAAGTCTGAAAATGATTTAAAAATTGAAGTAGACGTTCCAAAAGAAAAAACAAATAAAAGCGTAACAATAACTGTAAGCATAAAAGGCTCGGATTCAATTGAAAGGGCAGTTTGTAAACAAATCAGTGATGTAAATGCTGAAACGCTTTTGGCTGATGATGCAGCAATTCAAGCAACAATCGATTCTCAAAATGAAAAAAAATGTACATTTGAAATTTCTGCATTAAATGAATCTTCTAACGGAGTATACACAGTTGCCGCCATTGACAGTAAAGGTCTTACTGGAGTTAAAAAGTTTGAAATTGCCAACTTCGATTTTACGCCACCATCAACGGTAACAAATACAGATGATGAATATTCTTCTGAAAAAAACAGCATTACGTTAAAATGGAAAAATCCTTCTGATAAAGATTTTGACCACGTAGAAATCTATTACACAACAAACGATGGTTCTACAATTTCTAAAAAATCTGTTCCAGTAATTATAACAAAAAATAAGGCAATAATTTCTGATGTAGATTCCGACAAAGCATATTACAGATTCTACATTTCGACCGTAGATAAACTTGGAAACAAAAGTAACGAATTAAGACACAAAGTTGGAGTAAATTCGATTATTTCGCCTGTGCCAGAAGGATTTGTTGAAATTCCAGGTGGAACAATTGTTGGAAAATCAAATGCCGGAAAGAATTTTAACGGTGTATTTGTAAAAGGTCGTACAGTAACTTTAAGCGATTTTTATATGAGTAAGTGGGAAGTTACTCGTGAAGAATACAAAAATGTAATAGAAGGGGAAAAGGTTACGGTTGATGGAATTGAATACGAACTTTGTGCCGAACCTTCAAGTTACATTCCAAATCCGGATTATGATCACGAAGACGAAAGTATTTATCCACCGGCTTATGACCCAACCGAACCTACATGGGACGGCTCAGAAGTTGACCCTAACGCCGGAAATTATGACAATCGAGAAAAAAGCCAAATGTGCAAAGAGCAGGGAAAATACCCTGTAGAATGTGTTTCCTGGTTTGATGCCGTTTATTATTGTAATGTACGCAGTTTAAAGGAAGGATTAGACCCTGCTTATTCAATAAAAATAAATTCTGTGTGGACTATAGAAAAAGGTTCTGTAGAAGATGTTACTAAAATTGTAAAAATACTCCATATTCTTGATGCAGATGTTAAGTTTATACAAGGCACAAACGGTTATCGTCTTCCAACAGAAGCGGAATGGGAATATGCTGCTCGTGGTGGCGACCCGTCAAAACCAGACTGGGATTATCTTTTTAGCGGTTCAAAATGTGCATTTGACCGCACTTATGCTGCTGGCGATAATTCAGGAATGGACAGCGTCGGCTGGTATGAATACAACAATGACGTTCCTTATAATGGTTCTGTAGATACAGAACGCCCTAGACTTGGACCGCACGAAACCTGCAAAAAAGCACCAAATCGTCTTGGTCTTTATGATATGAGCGGAAATGTTGCAGAATGGTGCTGGGATAAGTTTTATGATCAATATTACGAAAGAGATATGCCAAATGAAACTGTAACAGATCCAACTGGTTCAGATTTTGGTGGAATGCGAGTTCTGCGTGGCGGTAGTTTTGTAACAGATTCAACTAAAACCTCAGTCTGTGCTTATAATATGAACAGACCTGGCGGAATGAGTTCTGACTGGGGATTCCGAGTAGTGCGTTCTGTGCATTAATTTTGCTGAAACAATTTATAGTTTGTGTTACAATCTAACTAAAAATATTCAAAGATTTTGAAAATTAAGGATTTTAAAAGAAAACTTTTTTTTAAAATCCTATAATTTTAAAATTATTTTACATTAAAAATGAAATAGCAAATTCCACGGAACACGCTTTTCTACCGAGGCTAAGGCACGCTAGAAGATAGCATTTGCAAGTAAAAGAATCACACTTATTTGGAGTCTTGTATGAACAAGTATGCAAAGCGTTATCTTATTGACGCAATGAGCGGTATGGCACAAGGGCTTTTTGCTTCCTTGCTGGTAGGAACTATTATTAAAACGCTAGGACAAAACCTTATGCGTCTTTCTGAAAATCAGGTTTTTAAGTTTTTAGTTGATGCAGGTTCTTTTTGCTGTGATCCTCATGTTGTAGGAGCAGCAATGGCAGTTGGAATCGGTTTTGCAATGGGAGTTCACGCTCTTGTTCTTTTTAGTTTGATTGCCGTTGGTTCAGCCGCAAATATTTTAGGCGGTGCAGGCGGTCCTTTGGCGGTTCTTATCATTGCAATAATTGCAAGCGAAGCGGGAATGGCTGTTAGCAAAAAAACAAAGGTTGACATTCTTGTTACACCGATTGTTACAGTTTTATCAGGATGTCTTGCCGCAGTTCTTTTTGCAAAGTACGTTGGTTTTGCTGCCAGTGCAGTTGGAAAACTTATTATGCTTACAACTGAACTTCACCCATTTGTTATGGGAATTTTTGTTTCTGTTGTTGTTGGCGTTGCTCTTACTCTTCCTATTTCTTCTGCTGCAATTTGTGCAGCCCTTGGTCTTACTGGTCTTGCTGGTGGAGCTGCTGTTGCCGGCTGTTGTGCTCAAATGGTAGGTTTTGCCGTTATGAGTTTTAAGGAAAACCGATGGGGCGGAATTCTTTCGCAAGGTCTTGGAACTTCTATGCTTCAAATGCCTAATATTATAAAGAATCCTCGCATTTGGATTCCGGCAACTGTAACAAGTGCTATCACAGGTCCTATTGCAACTTGTCTTTTTAAAATGAATATGAACGGAGCAGCTGTTTCTTCTGGAATGGGAACTTGCGGTCTTGTAGGTCAAATTGGTGTTATAACTGGTTGGTTCAGTCCTAGTACACAAGCGGTTGAATGGGCTGTTCACAAAGCAGAAAAAGCAGGTCTTGCTGCCTCTGAAATTGCAAATATTACGCAAGAAAGTCTTAGAATCAATCCTAATTTTATAGATTGGTTTGGTCTTTTAATGATCTGCTTTATTCTTCCTGGTGTAATCTGCTGGGCTATTTCACTTCTTTTAAGAAAAATTGGTTGGATTAAAGACGGAGATTTAAAACTTCCAGAATGATAAAAGATTAAATACTTAAGAAAACAATGCATCTGCTTTCTTTTATTTTACTAGGAACAAGCGGTGCATTGTGATATTCTTTTTATATTATGAATTGTATAAAAAGCAAATCTCTTATAAAAATAAATAATTGTAGAATTGAAAAATCAAGACAAACCGTTGTACAAAACTTTAGTTGGGAAATGAAAACTGGCGAAGCGTGGCTTATTATCGGGCCTAACGGTGGCGGTAAAGCAGATTTTCTTCAGGCTTTAGATGGAAGTTTCGGATTAAAAATCACTCCGAACCCTAGTAATGATGAGGAAGTTTCCCTTTATTCCAATCTTTTTGAAAACTCCGTTGAAACCGTTTCCCTTGAACGTGCTGCCCGTCTTATTCAAGAAGAACGCGACAACGACGAAAGCGAATATATTGAAGGCGGCGTTGACCATGGTCGCATCGGCCGCATTTTTATTGCAGAAGGCATCACTGGCAAAATAAAAAAAGGTTCAACCCTGCCTTCCATCGCAAAAGAACTTGATGCTTTTCCAGAAATTAAACTTTGCGGAGTGCAAAAAATTCTTGACCGTGGCATAAAATATATGTCTACTGGCGAAATCAGGCGAACTCTTTTAGCACGTGCCCTTGTTTCAAGAAAAAAACTTCTGCTTTTAAGCGACCCTTTTGCCGGTCTTGACGCAGAAAGCAGACAAATTCTTTTAGAGTTTTTTAACACAATTGCTTCAAAACAACTAAACGATAGCAAAAATGATTCTACTTTTCCTCGCATTATTTTAAGTATGGAACGTTACGTTGAAATTCCTTGTGCAATTACAAATGTTCTTGAATTTACTGGCGGCAAAGTTTCTTTTTGCGGGACAAAATCTGATTATGAAAAAATTGTTGAACAAAAAAACATCGAAAATGAAAAGATTCGTAAAGAAAATTATGAAACTTTTGCCCAAACTGTAAAAAAACTTAGTAACGATGTGAACTCGTTTATGGGGCTTTCTGCTTCTTGTGATGAAAGTGATATTCTTGTTGAAATGCACAATGTAAATGTTGGCTGGGAAGATCATAAAGTTCTTCGATCTTTATCTTGGACTTTAAAAAAAGGTGAACATTGGCTTATTCGAGGTTCTAACGGTTCTGGTAAAACTACTCTTCTTGAACTTATCACAGGAGATAATATGCAGGTTTTTTCAAATGACATAAAGATTTTTGGAAAACCTCGTGGCTCGGGTGAAACTATTTGGGAAATTAAACACAAACTTGGCATTGTTTCGTATCGACTTCATGTTGAATACAGAATGTTGGGCGGAACTTCTTTGCAAGATGTTATTATCAGCGGTTTTCATGATTCAATCGGTCTTTACGAAACTGCAACCGACACAGAAATTGCTGCAGCAAAGGAATGGCTTAAACTTGGCGGTTTTGCTGGACGCGAAAAAGAAAGTTTTGGCTCTTTAAGTTACGGTGAACAACGTGCCGTTTTAATTTTAAGAGGAGCAGTAAAATGCCCTCCGCTTATGATTTTAGACGAGCCTTGTCACGGTTTAGACGAAGAAATGCGGCAAAAAACGTTGGATCTTATCTCTTTAATTGCTCAAAGTGGAACTACAACAATTTTGCACGTTACGCACGAGCCTTCTGAAGTTTTGGAATGCGAAAAGCATATTCTTGAACTTTGCCCAAATGAAGAGCCGATGTATAAAATCATTTTGAATGACTAAAGGAATAATTTTTAAGCTTATGAAAAAACTTTTTGTACTTCTTTGTTTTTTTTCACTTGCGTTTCAGTTTTATGCAAAACCAAAAGATAACGTTCCATCTTACAAAAAAACTATAAAACCTTCGTATCATCAAAAGAAAATTACTGGCGAACCAGTTCAAATGAATGAAGTTTGGGGCTGGGTGATGCAAAGTCGCTTTGAAGAATTTGATAACGACTATCCTCTTACTGATGTTGGATTTTTTGCTGCTGACGTTGATTCTTACGGTAATCTTTCAAATATTCCCGATAGAACAAAACTTTCTGCTTTTCCCGGTCGAGTTCATCTTGTTATTGTTTGCGACAGTAAAAGCCTTACGCATTTTGTGCTTGATCCATCTTTTGGTCTTACAGACAAAATGATTAAAGATATTATGAAAGCCACCGAACCGTTTGATGGGCTTAATGTTGATTACGAACTTATTCCCGGAAAAGATTCTGAAAACTTTCTTAATTTTTTAAAAAAACTTTCAAAAGAATGTAAAAAGGCTGGAAAAATGTTTTCTGTGTGTGTTCCAGCTAGAATTAAAACAATCAGCGATGATATTTTTCCATACAAAAAAATTGCGGAAATCTCTGACCGAGTTATGATTATGGCTTACGATGAGCATTGGTCTACTAGTCAACCCGGTCCGATTGCCTCGATGAATTGGTGCAAAAAAATTGCAGATTACGCAGTAACGGTAATCCCAGAAGAAAAACTTGTTATGGGTCTTCCCTTTTACGGAAGAAGTTGGGCAAACGAAAAACCAGCTCAAGCGTGGTACTTTGAAGGTGCAAATAGAATTATAAACGAATACAATTCCGATAAAGTTCGATACATAAACGATATTCCAAATGTAAATCTTACTATGAAAGTAAAAGTAAACTTATGGTTTGAAGATTCTTTTTCTGTTGTTTCAAAAATGAGAATGTATAAAGATTGCAAAATTAATAAGATTGCATTCTGGCGAATCGGACAGGAAGATAAAAATATATGGAACTATCTAAAAATTAATGAAGATTCTAACAAAATTATTGAATTCAAAACGCAAGTCGATAATTAACTTAAAATAAATTATAAGATAAACTTAATTGAATTAATTATAACTAATGGAGTCTTACGTGAAAGTTAAAAATCTTAGAAAAATTATTCTTCTTTTGTGCTTTGTAGCACTTGGAAACTTTTCTGTTTTTGCAAAAAAGGCAGCAAATCCTGTAACATATCAAACAGAATTTAAGCCAAACAGTATAAACAAAAGATTGTATTACCAACTTTTAGACAATGATAAAATCGTTTTTGTTCTTGATTTAAATAAACTTGGTATTAAAGAGCCAAAAAGAATTTTTTTGGAAGGTTCTTTTAATGGCTGGTCAAAAAAGAATTCTAGCTGGGAATTACAAAAATATAAATATTCAACTTGGACTTATGAATGTAATACAGAAGACGTTATGATTCCAGGTAATTCTGGTTTTCCTGAATTTAAGTTTTATATTATTGCCGATGTTGAATACGAAGTTCGCATTGTAGAAGCAACTAGCATTAGAAAACGTACTGAAGAATCAGAACCGACTTTACCAAATTCTTTTCCTGGCTTTCAAATGGCAACAAATAATCTTATTCTTTTGCCACAAGATGATCCTTCTGTCGTTATAGAAAATCAAAAAATTGCAAAAAAATTAAAAAAACTAAAGGATTTTGATCTTACTAATGCAGACGATGTTGCTATGATTTCAAACTTTCGTCTTGTTCCTAGTACTACAAAACTTTTTCGCGGTTATCATCCTTACAAAGTTTCAAGAAGTGAATACGATACCGAAAGCACAAGAATAAAACTTGTAAACCAGCAGATAAAAGAAAATGGAATAAAATCGATTATTACTCTTTCGGGTAATGAATCAATAGATATAAAAAAGGAAACTATTTCTGTTTATGTTAGCGACATTCAAAAAGCTGGAAATCAACTTTTTATAAAAACTCACTATAATACGGTTTACTATGCTTCTAACACTCGCGAATTTGGAAATATGATTGGCGAAATTGTAAAATTTATTGCTTCTCACCCAGGTCCGTATTATGTTCATTGTCGACTTGGCACAGATAGAACTGGTGTTATAAGTGCAAACCTTGCAGCATTATGTGGTGCTAATTGGAATGAAATTGCAGAAGATTACCAAAAAACTAATAAAATGGGAATTAAAGAATTCCGCGACTATAGGCTTCTTCAATTTTCTTTTGAAAAGATGCTTGGAAAAAAACTTTCAGAAATAGACGATTTGCAAAAAGAAGTGACTGATTACTACTTAAATGAAAAATTCTTTACTCAGTCTGATTTAAAAAAATTACTTGAAAATCTTAAATAAAATCTTAAAGGAATAAAAAAAACTGGCACTTTCGCCAGTTTTTTTTACACTGAATTACTTTGTTTTCTTTGTAACAACAACAGAGTTATCAGCATTAGAATAAGGTGCAGGAATATATTTATCTGCTTTCCAATCGTTTTCCCATTTGTAACCATCTAACAAATAGCGAAATTGATATTCTTTATCAACATCCAAAGCTAATTTTACAGAGAACGAACCGTCTTTTCCTTTTTTCATCGGAGTATCGGTACTGCTCCAACTATTAAAATCACCTGCGATATTAACTGTTTTTGCACCTTGAGCTGCTTCTGAAGAAACTGTAAACGTAACATTACATTTGCCATCTTTTGAAAAAGTTTTCTTAAGTGACATCTTTTTCCTCCTAGGACATTTATAACTTTAATCAGTATATATCGTTTATAGTTTTTATACAATTAAAATAAATAAAATCACTCCTAAAATTAATACACTATTCTATATCACCTCCTATAACAGTGAATCTGTCTACCAAAAATATTAATTCATTTGCGTT
>CAYZXM010000068.1:0-9504 GCA_964482455.1 uncultured Treponema sp.
CTTTATTCAAAAGGCAATCAAAAACTACAAGCCGGTTGAAAGAACTGACCGCTAAAAAATAAAAAGGTAGTCCAAAATAACCTGTCATTCTAAATTCATTTCGGAATCTATTTGCTAAATATTATAGATTCTAAAACAAGTTCAGAAACGGCGGTCATACTCTGCATATTTTGGACTATCCTTTAAAAAAACAGAGTTACTTATGGAATATGTTCGACTTGGAAAATCTAACCTTATGATTTCGCGTGTAGCCTTTGGTGCAATGTCTTTAACAAAAGCACAAGACACAGAAAAAGTTTTTTCACTTGTACGCAATGCGTACAGTCATGGAATCAATTTTTTTGATACTTCAAGAAATACTCCCGACTGCGAAAAACTTTTAGGAGACGCACTTGGTGACATTCGCTCTTCTGTGATGATTGCAACAAAAACACAAGGTCAAAGCGGCTCTGAAATTCTAAGCGATTTTGAAACAAGTCTGAATGTAATGCACACCGATTTTATAGATTTATTTCAGTACGAATCCGATACATTTATGCCCCTTAAAGATGGTCGAGATGGCATTTATTCTGCTCTTTTAACACTAAAAAATGCTGGAAAAATAAAAAGCATCGGTTTTAGTACAACAGATTTTGATATTGCAGAAAAAACTATTACAAGCGGCCTTTACGATACACTTCAATTCCCATTTAATATGATAAGTTCCGATAGAACTCGCGAACTAGTATCTTTATGCAAGGAAAATGATATTGGTTTTATTGCAATGCAACCGTTATGCGGAGGAGTTCTTACCTCAATTCCGCTTGCTTATGGTTTTTTACACGAATACGAAAACGTTTTTCCTTTATGGGGCGTTCAAACCGAGGAAGAACTAGACCAAATCCTATACTTTAATGAACATCCTCCGGTAATTGATGATAAATTTAAGGAAGATGTCGAAAAAATCCGAACTTTCTTTAGTTAATAGCCCAACATTCAGCCTAATTAAATTCATTTAAATCGACTTTACTAAAACCATGCTTGTCAGTCGTTTCTTTGCTTTTTGCAGATTCAAGAGCATTTGCAAGAGCGTCAGTCTGGTCTGTAAGTTTTCTTTGCATTTCAAGCGTTTTTTGCACATCAGCTTGTTCTTCTTTTGTAAGAACGCGAACAATTTTATTTACACTGCCATCAGTTTGAACTGTTTTTGGCGAACCGTCCGCCTCTGTTTCATTAACAAGTTGAACAATCGGATTTTTAGGATTATTAGGTGAAACGTCAGAAACAATCGCAATTTTACCATTCTGCAAATAAACAAAAGCACCAATCGGAAAAAGCGAAAGACTATAAAGCAATGCCTTAATTACAGTAGGATTATACTGCTGATTTTCGTTTTTAAGCATTTCTATCATTGCATCAAAAGTTGTGCGTTCTGTTTTATATTGACGAGGTGCCGTAATTGCTTCAAAAGAACAGGCTACCGCAATAATTTTTGCATAATTAGAGATTTTTGCACTTGTAAGATGTTGCGGATAGCCTTTGCCATTTTCTTTTTCGTGATGTTCAAGAACACCAAGCTGAATACTTAACGGAAAATCCAGTTCTTTTAGAATTGCACAGCCTAAAAGCGGATGCGTTGAAATTTGTGCTCTTTCTGCAGCAGAAAGTCGTCGGTCTGTCATATAAAGTTGAGGCGGCAATCTTAACATTCCAATTTCGTGTAAAATCGTAGTAATTCCTAGTTCAATAAGTTTTGAAATTGCAATGTGAAGTTCAAGCCCCAATGTAATTGCAAGAACCGCCGAACGCATTGAATGTATTACCAAAAAGTTTTTACTTCGTTGTTCTGCAGTAGGCATAATACGCAAAACGTAACGCTTATTATCTTTAATAAAAATACACAAATCTTTTACAGTGTCCGAAAGTTCCTGATAATTTATTTTTTTTGTAGTGGCATATTCTGTATAAAGAGAATTTATATAATTTACATATTCATTATAGACCGCCTGAACAGAATCCATACGAGAACGTTCCGTATTTGAAAACTTTTTTGAATTTGCCTGTTCCAATGCGTGTTTTAATGAATTCTTTACTTTTTCTTCTGCCTGAATTTTAGCGATTTCTTCTTTTTGCTTATCAGATTCAGAGGAAGTTTGAATCGGAAGCCCCATATCGCCACCAAGACTCATTTCGGCACTACAAATAAATTCGCTGAAATTCCATTCGTTTAATGCTTTTGTAAGTTCCTCCGTAACAGGAACAGCAACAGGAAGAATAATAAAACTTTCATCAATTAAAAGGTCACCTTTAAAAGTTAAATCAGGTTTCAGGTCGTTTATATTTACTTGTGTATTCATAATATGACACTCCGACTTTCTTATCGGAAAATCTTTATAATTTCTTAAATTTTTACTGAATTCAAAGTATAATATCTATATGAAATTACAATTATTGAAAAAAAAGACAGTTTTATTCTTTATAACAGTAACAATGATGATTTCTTTTCCGCTTTGGAGCCAAGAAGAAAATCAAAAAAAAGAAGATTCTAATAAGATAGAATATAGTATTGGTACAGATTTTGCGTTCTATCCTAAATGGGCACACGGCGAAACAGGTGCTACCGATGATTTTAAAGTCGATTTTGCTTCATTTAAAAGCGTTTACAATAATCTTGAAGCACGCGTTAATCTTTGTGCGTTTTACAAAGTTCCAGTTCCGCTTGGCTCACATTGGCTTTTAAAAAATTCAAATGTTAGCTTTAAAGGAACGCTGGAAGTTTCACCAGTTACAATTGCCCCTATTGTAGCAATTTCGTTTACTCCGCTACCATTCCTTGTTTTTCAAACAGGAATAAAAACAGGAACAGGCTGGGATATAGGTAATTTATTTACAGGCGGAATGTCTTTCTATAATGAACAAAAAAATGAATACGAATCTTGCGGTGCGTTTACAAATCTTTATGCAAAGTATTGGCTTCAGGGAACATTCCAATTTGATACCGGTGCAATCTTAAAAGGCGATTGGAAGCACATTCAGTTACTATATACATATCAAATTTTTTACGAAGGAATGACCGGCGTTTCTGATAAATCGTTATGGGCCTGGCAATGCACTAAAAACAAAGTTAATGGCGTAAAAGAATATCAGGCAGCAATTTTAGCATATTCAATGCCAATAACATTAAGTCGAGTTGGTTTTGTTTTTGAAAGTGAACGGTTTTATAAAGATAACGTTTATAAAAATGAAGATTTTAGAGCCTCCCTTGCAGATTTTAATTTAAGTGCAATGTCGCAGTTTAGTTTTTCAAAACAAGATTCTCTTACAGTTTTGCTAAACTTTGCAACAAGAAAACAATACGAAACTTATAACGAAGACTTACCCGAATCAACCCTTAAAACAACTGGAATTGAATGGTATTTCAGGCGAGTTGCATTAAGTTATACCCATAATTTTTAGAACAAAATCCTACCCCAAAAAAAAGAAAATAAAAATTTGTTATTTTTTTTCTAAAGTCGATTTTCCATAGTCCGATAGTAAAGTAAAGGGTGGTAGGACCCTTGCAATAAGTTTAGGAAACTTACCAAGGAGAAAAACTATGGTTATTAATCACAATATGAGTGCTATGTTCGCTCAGAGATCGCAGGGAATTCAGGATTTATCACAGCAGAAGAGTATGGAAAAACTTTCTTCTGGTATGAAAATTAACCGTGCAGGTGATGATGCTTCTGGTCTTGCTGTATCAGAAAAAATGCGTGCTCAGATTAGAGGTTTAAAACAGGCTTCTACAAACGCACAGAATGGCATCTCATTTATTCAGACAACAGAAGGCTACCTTCAGGAAACAACTGACATTGTTCAGAGAATCCGTGAACTTGCAGTACAGTCTTCAAACGGTATTTATTCTGCAGAAGACAGAATGCAGATTCAGGTTGAAGTTTCTTCATTAATCGCCGAAGTTGACCGCGTTGCTTCTGCAGCTCAGTTCAACGGTATGAATATGCTTACTGGTCGTTTTGCTCGTCCTACAGGCGAAAACGTTGTTACAGCTTCTATGTGGCTTCATATTGGTGCAAATATGGATCAGAGAACTCAGGTTTACATTGGAACAATGTCTGCAATGGCTCTTGGTCTTAGAAATGTTGGCGACGAATCAATTATGTCTTTGGAAAGCCCAGATGATGCAAACCGCGCAATCGGAACTTTGGACGAAGCATTAAAGAAGATTAACAAACAGCGTGCTGACCTTGGTGCTTACCAGAACCGCCTTGATATGACAGTTAAAGGTCTTGATATTGGTGCAGAAAACCTTCAGGCTTCTGAATCAAGAATCCGTGATACTGATATGGCTAACGAAATGGTTGAATTTACAAAAGACCAGGTTCTTTCACAGGCTGGTACAGCTATGCTTGCTCAGGCAAATCAGTCAAGCCAGAATGTTCTTTCACTCTTGCGCTAGAATTTTATAAAAGAACACTTTGTAAAAAAGAAGACGTCCGTTTGGGGCGTCTTCTTTTTTATTTACAAAAATTGTATTCATTTTTGAAGTTTTATCTATTATACTTGTTCCTATGGCAAAAACATTTGATGACAAAAAAATTATTTACACGATGGATCGTGTTACCCGTGCGTATGGAACAAAAGTTGTTCTTAAAGATGTAAGCATTTCTTATTATTATGGTGCAAAAATTGGTGTTATTGGTGCAAACGGTTCCGGAAAATCTTCCCTTTTTAAAATCCTTGCAGGAATTGATACAGATTTTTCAGGAGAAACAAAACTTGCTCCTGGTTATACAATTGGCTATCTTGAACAGGAACCCCAGCTTACTGCCGGTAAAACTGTAATTGAAACCGTAAAAGAAGGCGTAAAAGAAATTACAGACCTTTTAGCAGAGTTTGATAAAATAAATGAAGCATTCGGCGACCCTGATGCCGATATTGATAAACTTTGTGCCCGACAAGGCGAAGTTCAGGAAAAACTTGACGCCCTAGACGCCTGGAATTTAGACAATAATCTTGAACTTGCAATGGAAGCATTGCGTTGTCCTCCGCCGGAACAAGTTGTAGACGTTCTTTCTGGTGGTGAACGCCGACGCGTAGCACTTTGCAGACTTCTTCTTCAAAAACCAGATATTTTACTGCTTGATGAACCTACAAACCACCTTGATGCAGAAACAGTTGCATGGCTAGAAAAACATCTTCACGACTATCCGGGAACTGTAATTGCCGTAACCCACGACCGATACTTTTTGGACGAAGTTGCCGGCTGGATTTTGGAACTTGACCGCGGCGAAGGCTATCCATTTAAAGGAAATTACACAAGTTGGCTTGAACAAAAAAATGCTCGTCTTGCATTGGAAAACAAAAATGAAACTGCACGCCAAAAAGAAATCCAACGCGAATTGGACTGGATTCATATGGGTGCAAAAGGCAGACAGGCAAAACACAAGGAACACATTTCGCGTTACAACGAACTTATGGCACAGGAATCAAAAGCACAGCTTAAAGATACTCAGATTTCAATTCCGGCAGGACCTCGCTTAGGGGATCAGGTTATTGATTTTGAAGGCGTTTCTAAATCTTTTGGCGAAAAACTTTTGTTTGAAAACTTAAACATTCATATTCCCGCTGGTGCGATTGTAGGAATTGTAGGTCCTAACGGTGCAGGTAAAACAACTCTATTTAAACTTATTGCAAATGCAGCAGGTCTTGAAAACGGAGAAAAAGCCGATAGCGGAACCGTAAAAGTCGGCTCAACTGTAAAACTTGTTTACGTTGACCAGATGCGTAGCGGCCTAGACCCTAACAAAACTGTTTACGAAACACTTGGCGGCGGTGCCGATATAATAAAGCTTGGTGCAGTGGACGAAAAAGGACGAGCCTTAGAAGGCGGTGTTCGCGAAGTTAATGCACACGCTTATTGCGGCTGGTTTAACTTTTCTGGACCGGATCAAAATAAAAAGGTAAGCGTTCTTTCTGGTGGCGAAAAAAACAGATTGAATCTTGGAATGATGTTAAAAGAAGCCGGAAACGTTCTGCTTTTTGACGAACCAACAAACGACTTAGACGTACAGACAATCCGAGCATTAGAAGAAGCATTGGAAGACTTTGCCGGCAGTGCATTAGTTGTAAGCCACGACCGCTGGTTCCTAGACAGAATCTGTACCCATATTATTGCTTTTGAAAATAATTCCGAAGTAAGATTTTTTGAAGGCAACTGGTCAGAATACGTTGAATGGAAAAAAGAACAATTTGGCGAAGATGCCAGCGTTCCAAAGAGAGTTGTATATAGAAAACTTTCAAGATAGAGCATAATTTTTATGATAAATACTTTTCAATGTTACAATGTAAAACGACAGAGGAAAATTATATTTTTTGCAATTTTTCTGTTTCTTTTTTTACCTGTAACATTGAATGCAAAAGTTTTTGAATTTTCTGCTTCGGCAGGAATGCGAAATACAACCGTTAAAGAATTTGTATATCAGGATGATTATACACTTAGCCGTTTAGATTGGAATGCAGATTTAATTCCAATCTTAAACGCTAATGCTCGTTTCGATTTTTTTAATATTGTTACTGACCTTTCTTTACTTGCAGGTCTTCCTGTAAAAATTGGCTCTATGCAAGACTACGACTGGAATGGAACGGACAAATCAAAGGTTACCGACTTTTCAACACATGATTTAGAAGTAAATTATCTTTTTGAAGCAGAATTAAAAACTGGTTACAATTTTAATATTCTTTCTTCTAATATTCCTGTAAAACTAAAATTATTACCGCAGGCTGGCTTTTTATTCAGAGTTCAAAAGTTTGAAGGAATGGACGGCTATGGTCAATATGCTTCAAAAAATAATGTGACTTACTGGAACGAATCATTAAAAAAAACAGAGTTTTCCGGCAGTGTTATAACTTATGAACAGTTTTATTATCTTCCATTTATAAGCCTAGAAGCAAATTGCGTTCCCATTAGTTTTCTTAATCTAAAGTTATATGGAAGATTTTATCCGTTAGCAATTGCAGAAGCCTTTGACAGTCATTTACAAAGAAATACAATTTTTGATGATTATATGAATAACGGCATTGGCTTTTCTGCTGGAACGGAAGTATGTTTTAAGAATTTTGCCCTTTCTTTTTGTTATGAATGGTTAAAATGGGACACTGGAAAAACACTTTCAGGAATAATTGATTCTGGAAATTATTATACTGAAAACACAACTCCAGGTCTTTCTTCTTCAACATTTTCTTTAATGCTTTCGTATAAATTCTAGCGTCTTTTCTGTCTTTTCATTAATCATAAATCTTGTTATGATTTTTTAAGGATTTTATATGTCATTATTACAAAGTATTTTATTAGGAATTTTACAAGGTATTGCAGAATTTTTACCGATTTCATCTAGCGGCCACTTAAAAGTTGTGCAAAATCTTTTTGGTTTAGAAGATGTTCCGCTTTTATATGATGTTTTTTTACATTTAGCAACACTTTTGGCTGTATGTATTTATTTTAGAAAAACAATTTGGAAGCTTTTAAAAGTATTTGGCTGTTCTATTGCTCGTCGTTCTTCTTGTATAGAAAATAATCCAAATGACCTTCTTTGCGGAACTGAAAAACGCGGTCAAAAAACAATTATTGCGTTAATTATTTCTACAATTATAACTGGTGCAATTGGAGTTTTTACAAGTAAAGTAATTCCAGAACTTTCAATAAAAGTTACCTGTACAGGTTTTATTGTAACTGCATTTTTGCTTATTATTTCTTCATATATAGGAAAGAAAGCAGAAAAAAACATTACAGAAGTACCTGCATTTGATGAAAAATCAGATAAAGAAGGAATATCTCCCCTTCAAGCAGCCATTATTGGTTTAATGCAGGGAATTGGAACTCTGCCAGGAATAAGCCGTTCGGGTTCAACAATTGCAGGTGCTCTTTTTTGTAAAGTAAAACGCGAAGCAGCCGGTGAATATTCGTTCTTAGTTTCTATTTTTGCAATTTTAGGTGCATTCGTTTTAGAATTAAAAGATTTAAGCAAAGTTGATTCAATTGGAGCGGTAACTGTAATTGCAGGCTGTATTGCAGCATTCATCTTTGGTTATTTATCACTTGCCTTTTTAATGAAACTTATAAAAAAAGGAAAACTTGAATACTTTGCAATTTATCTTATTCCACTTGGAATTTTAGGAATGATTTTCTTAAAATAGATTTTTATTCTTCTTTATAAGAAATAACTGTATAGCCTGCATCCGCGATTGTTTTTACTATTAAATCTTTACAGTTATTTTCTTTTAATAAAATTGTGGCAGTCTTCCTCTTTAAGTTCACCTTTGCCCACATATTAAGATTATTTATTTTATTTTGAATGCGTTCTGTACATTTTTTGCAATGCATTCCATCTATAATAACGATTGCTTTATAAGGATAATTCTTTTTATTTTTGTCGGAAGGTTCAATTTTTACTTCGGTACTTCCCCCACCGCAGCAACTTTCGCCTTTAAAACGCTTTATAATAGAAAGAAAACCACCAAAAGCAAAAACTACAAGAACTACAACAATAATTACATTTGCTATCATTCTTGTGCCTTACAATTATGTTTACACATTCCAGTTTTATATGCTGAACAACTGTAGCAGCTGGAAGGAAGACCTGATTTTTTTTGATTTATTTTACTTTTTAAAACCGAGTAAAGCACAAAAGCAGCCCAAAGTACAATTACTGTAATGGCGATAATGTTTACAATCATAAAAGCCTTCCTTTATAAAAAGACCCCGAAATAAATTCGGGGTGACAACTGATTTATTTATTTGAATCTACTTTTGCATAAGGATTTTTTCTGAATAAACCGAACAAAATTCCAGCTAAGAAGATAAACGCAAAGATTAAACCAACAACTGAGTATCCGTTTCCAAAAGTTTTTCCAGAGAACAAAGACCCCAACTGGTAAACAATCATTGTAATTACATAAGCAAATGCATTCTGGAACAAAATTGCAAACCAGAACCATTTTCTGTTATGAAGTTCGTTTGCCATTGTAGAAATAGCAGCTAAACAAGGAGAGTTCAAAAGGTTGAAAATCAAGAAACAGAATGCAACAAGTGCTGACGGGAACCACTTTGCAATCGCATTAAGAGCGTTCTTTGCGTTTCCTTCTTCCTCTTCGGATTCAGCTTCTTCTGCTACGATTGCGTTTTCATCTGAACTTTCTTCTTCATCAAGACCAATGTCTGCAACGCTACCAGCACCAGCAAGAGCTTCTGTATCTTCATCGCTTGCACCAGCCAAAACGCCCATTGTAGAAACAATTCCTTCCTTAGCAGAAAAGCCTGAAATTACAGATGCTGCACACTGCCAGCCGCCTTCTTCTCCACCAAATCCAAGTGGAACAAAGATATAACGGATTACGCCGCCAACTTTTGCCATAATTGAATCATTTGCATCTTCTACAAGACCGAATGTTGCTTTTGGAGTAACACTTTCAACTGTTTCTTCAACTGCTGTTTCTTCTGCTACTTCTTCAGCCTCTTTTACAGACCAG
>CAYZXM010000069.1:0-9457 GCA_964482455.1 uncultured Treponema sp.
TTGAAGTTGTTTCTTGGTACGACAACGAAAACTCTTATACATCACAGATGGTTCGCACTATTAAATACTTCGCAGAAAACTGCTAAGTTATAGTTGACCATTAAAAAAGGCATTCCTTTGGGAGTGCCTTCTTTGTTTTAAAGTATTTGATGTATGGTATTTTTGTAGTTTTATTTGAAATTTAATTAATCTATCGTTATTCTTATTAGTATGAAGAAAACGTCAGTAGAAGCTTTAATAAACAAATTTATTCGCTATTATATGGCTCCTTTTTCGGTAGAATTTTTTCATACTTTTATTTCAAGTTGTGGGGGTAGTATTACAGATGATGAATGTATTGAATATCTTAATTCCGAGCCAAATGTTTTTCCTTTAGCAAACAAAAATTATGTAACAAGGGCATGTGTTTTTACAAATCAGTATTTTAGTATAAAACCAGAACGATCTGAAGTTGAAAAAGGTTTTATGATTATTGGGCATCGTTGTATGCCATTTATAGATCCTGAAGTTCTTCCAAATTATATAAGTTTTTTTTATAAAGGAGAGGAACTTGAAAAAGAAGTTATTGATATTGATAGTGCATTCCTTTTAGAAAATTTTTCGCTTTTTGGTGATGAATATTCTCCGCAGTATATTGCACAAGACTCGGCAAATATTGATTTGGATTTGCCATCTCTTGATTTTAATCTTCCTCCAACTGTAAAAATTACAGCTGTTTCACTTGAAAGGCTTTTTAAAGATGGTTTTAAATATGGAGACCGCTTGTATTGTAAGGTTAGTGATTGGGATAATTGTTCTGTTAAAATTGAATTTTCGCCAAGAACTAAAGATGATTCGCAGATTATGAACTCTGATATTCAAAGAGAAAAATGGTATACAACATTAGAAAATAAATTGCTTGAAAGTTTTTTAGTTATTGGACCAAAAAGCTCTATAGAAGAACAGCTTGCTTATGCATTTGCTGAAAATCGAAAAGACTTGTGCGGACAAGATTGCGGTTCTATTTCTGAGTTCTTAAAGAAAACAAAAAAAGTAGGTTTTGAACTTTTTGGCGTTGAAACAAGACTTTGGTTTACAGGTCAGGATGTTCCTGCAGTTGGTCTGTGGAATGATTCTACTGAAAAAGTCAGTGCATCACTAAAAAAATCAAAATCTTTGTCTGAAAAAATTGAGTTATTGCCAGATTATATAGAAAAAGCTGCAATAAAAAATCAACTTTACAATAAGATTTGGGATGTTGAACTGCTTGCAAAGCAACTTTATCCAAATTTATACAGACTTAGTTCTAGTGAAAAAAGACGCCTGTTATTGCACTTGAAAAACCAGCATGCTATACTTTTGGCAAAGTATGACCGTTTTTTTGATTCTCAGGTGACAAAAGTTCGTAATGATGTTCTTGAACTTTTTTATGAAGTTAATGAACTTGTGTATGCAATCGATTTTGCATGTGCGGATCTTACGGAATTTCCTCAGCAATCATTAGTGGTTCTTTCGCAGATTTATGCTCACATACATCATCTTTTTGAAGTTATGGAAACAAATCCGTCTACGATTACAAGAGATAAAGATGAGATTAAACTTTCGATTGAAGGTATGCGATTGAACTTTGAATGTGCACAAGAAGAATTACAAGAGGTTCTTTCCAAAGTTTCTAAAAAAGGTTTTACGATTGTAGAATAAAATTTTATCGGGGTAAGAAAAATGCGTGAAAACATTGCAGAGCTTATTCATAAGGGTGGGGTTTACAAAGATGTTGAAGGTTCTTCGCCAGAAGAGATTTATGGAAATTTTGTTAAAATAATGAATTTTCCTGAAGGGCTTAATAAAAACACCGTTTTTGAAGCTCTTTGCAGTAGGGAAAAAATTATGAGTACTGCGGTTGGTGGTGGAATTGCCCTTCCGCACGCAAGATTTCCAGTTATAAAATCTGATAACGAACAGCAAATCAGCGTTGTATATCTAAAAAAGCCAATAGATATGAATGCACCTGATGAAAGAAAGGTTTTTGTAATGTTTGTTATTCTAACTTCAAACCAGAAGACACATATTCAAGTGCTTTCTGAACTTGTTCAGCTTTTTCAAAAAAAGGAGTTCAAAAAACTTCTTGAACAGAATGCAGATGAAGCTCAGTTACTGAATGTAATACGAAATCTTTCGTAGTAACTTAGTTTTTTATAAAAACGTTTTTTAAATTAATCTTGGTTAGGTTAAAAAATGTTTAAAAATAAAATAATTTTATCCAAAACTTCAGAGGTTTAAGATGAACGAGAAAGCGATTAAGGCTGTGGCAACTTCTATACGAAGTTTGTCAATGGATGCGATTCAAAAAGCGAATTCAGGGCATCCAGGAACTCCTCTTGGTGCAGCAGAAGTTGCTGCAGTCCTTTATGGAGAAATCCTAAAGCACAATCCTGCTGATTCTAAATGGGTGGATAGAGACAGATTTGTTCTTTCTGCTGGTCATGGTTCTATGTTGTTGTATTCAATTCTGCATTTGAGTGGGTACAAAATCTCTATTGATGATATAAAATCATTTCGACAGGTTGGAAGCATTTGCTGCGGACATCCGGAATATGGCGTTACAGACGGCGTAGAATGTACCGCTGGTCCTTTGGGACAGGGTGTTTCTATGGCTGTAGGAATGGCTGTTGCAGAATCAATGCTGGCCGCTCGTTTTAATACATCTAGCCACAAAATTATAGATCATTACACATATTCGCTTGTAGGCGAGGGTTGTCTTGAAGAAGGTGTTTCTTCTGAGGCTTGTTCACTTGCAGGAACGTTAAAACTTGGAAAGTTAATTGTTTTTTATGATATGAATAAAATATCAATTGACGGTTCTACAGATATTACTTTTAATGAAGATGTTGCAAAGCGTTACGAAGCATACGGCTGGCAGGTTCTTCGCGGTGATATGTATAAGCCTTATGAAATATTAAAACTTGTAGAAAAAGCAAAAAAATGCACTGATAAACCTTCGCTTATTATTTTAAAGTCCATTATTGGTTTTTCTGCACCAAAACAGGGAACTGCCGATACTCACGGTGCTCCTCTTGGTGAAGATGGTGTAAAAAGTGCAAAAAGATTCCTTGGTCTTCCGGAAGATAAAGATTTCTACGTTCTTCCTGAAGCATACGAATATTTTAATTCTAAAAAGGAAGAATGGAATAAAAAAGAAGAAGATTGGAAAGTAGAATTCGACTTGTGGTCAAAGGAAAATCCTGATTTAAGAAAGAAGTGGGATGCTTACTTTAACGATGCAGAAACTTCTGATGTAAATGAACTTACTTTTGCTGATGAAGAAAAAATGGCAACTCGCGACGCAAGTGGAAAGGCTTTAAATTATATTGCTTCAAAATATGAAAATCTTGTTGGCGGTTCAGCAGATTTAGCAGGTCCTAATAAAACCGTACTTAAAGATAATTCTGGAATCTTTACGGATAAAAACAGAACTGGTAGAACTATAGAATTTGGAATAAGAGAGTTTGCAATGAGTGCTCTTGTTTCTGGAATGAATCTGCACGGAGGTTTACGACCTTTCTGTGCAACTTTCTTAGTTTTTGCAGATTATTTAAGACCGCAGCTGCGTCTTGCTGCCCTTATGAATCTTCCAAATATTTACGTTCTTACTCACGATTCAATTTACGTTGGCGAAGATGGACCTACTCATCAGCCAGTAGAAACACTTGCTTCTTTGCGTGCAATTCCGAATGTTCAGGTTTTGCGTCCGGCAGATGCTCAGGAAACGCTTGAAGCATGGAAAATTGCATATGAATCAAAAAATCATCCGGTTTGCATTGCACTTACTCGCCAGGCTATTCAAGGTTTTAAAAAGTCAGACGCAAATTGGAAGCAGAATATTCGTACAAATGGTGCATATGTTGCTCTTAACTGTGAAGGCACACCAGATATAACAATTCTTGCAACTGGTTCAGAAGTTTCAACTGCAATTGAAGCGTCAAAAATGGTTAGCGGTAAGAATATCAGGGTTGTTTCTGTTTTTGATTACAATAAGTTTGATGAGCTTGATGATTCTGTTCAAAAAGAAATTATCGGCGGGGCAAAACGTGTTGTTTGTGCAGAAGCGGGAATCAGTGCAAACTGGAAGCATTTTGTGACTTCAAAAAAGGATTTATTCTGCATAGATCGTTTTGGAGAATCTGGACCAGCCCTAAAAGTTGCCGAAGATTTGCATTTTACTGCAAAAGATTTGGCTAGTGTTTTAAATTCGTAAATTTTACAAAATAGAGGTAAAAAATGTCTGATAAATTAGTTCCAATTACCTTGCTCTGTGGTTATCTTGGAGCAGGAAAAACAACTTTACTTAATAAAGTTCTTACAAACCAAAAGGGATATAAGGTTGCCGTTATTGTAAACGATATTGGCGAAATCAACGTTGACCAGAGTCTTATTTCAAAAGAAGCAAATATTACTGATACTTCAAGCATTATCGGGCTTCAGAATGGTTGTATCTGTTGTACTTTAAAGTCTGACCTTGTGTTGCAGATTGAAAATTTAATCAATTCTAAAAAGTTTGACTACATTCTTATTGAAGCGTCTGGTGTTTGTGAACCTATGCCGATTGCCCAGGCAATTATGCAAATTGAAAACGGTCGTCTTGATAACGTTGTTTCCGTTGTTGACGCAAAACGACTTGTTGATGAATTTTCTAGCGGCGATAAGCTTCTTTCTAAAAATATGGGAGAAGAAGATATTGAATCTCTTTTAGTTCAGCAGATTGAATTTTGTTCTACTCTTATTATTAATAAAAAAGATCTTGTTACAGCAGATGAAATGAAAAAAGTTCACGCTGTAGTAAAAGCATTGCAGCCACATGTAAAAGTTATTGAAGCAGAAAAAGGAAATGTTCAGGTAGAAGATATACTTTCTACTTCTCGTTTTGATTTTGATGCAGTGTTTGAAAGTGCAGCATGGGTTCAGCATCTTGAATCTGCCGAAGAAGATGATGACGATGATGAACACGAAGAACATGACCACCATGATCATGAAGAACACGAACATCACGGCGAACATTCACACGAACATCACCACGAACACAAGCACGAAGGCGATTCTGGAAGTGATGAAGATGAATACGGAATAGGAAATTTCGTTTACTACAGAAGAAGACCGTTTAATCGCGAAAAACTTGAAGAATACGCTGGACGCTGGCCAAGAAACATCATCAGATCTAAGGGTGTTGTTTGGTTCAGTGATGAACAGAATATGGCTTACGTTTTTGAAACTTCAGGAAGACAGATTTCTGCCGGTGCTTCTGGAACCTGGCTTGCTGCAGCATCTAAAGAAGAACAGGATGAAGTTCTTAGCCAGGAACCTAAAATGCGTGAAGAATGGGATGAAAAAGTCGGCGACCGAATGATAAAACTTTGCATTATCGGTCAAAAGATGGATAAAGAAAAAATCATTTCAGAATTAGATTCTTTGCTTGACTAATTTTTTATAAAGGTCGGGATTTTCCGGCCTTATTTTTTCATTTAATTTAAAGATATTTTTGGGTTAGTTTTATGAACACAGAAAACAAAATGGGGTCAATGCCCATTATAAAACTTATTTTTAATATGTCGTTACCAATAATGTTTTCAATGCTTATTATGGCATTGTACAATATTGTAGATTCTATTTTCGTTGGAATGATAGGCGAGGAAGCACTTACTGCTGTTTCTCTTGCTTTTCCGATTCAGAATCTTATGACAGCGTTTGGCGTTGGAACTTCTGTTGGTGTAAATGCAATACTTTCTTTGCGTCTTGGTCAAAAAAATCAGGATGATGTAAATAAGATTGCAATGAACGGAATTTTTCTTTCAGTTTTAACGTGGCTTGTATTTGCCATTGTAGGTATGCTTGTTTGCGAACCTTATTTAACTTCGCAAACATCAAACTTGCAGATTATCGAATACGGAAAACAGTATATTTCTATTATTCTTATTTTGGGCTTGGGTCCAATTGTTGGCGTAATGTTTGACCGATTGCTCCAGTCTACTGGAAGAACTTTTCTTTCTATGATTTCGCAGATTGTAGGTGCTGTTTTTAATTGTATTTTTGATCCGCTATTGATTTTTGGAATCGGACCATTTCCGGAAATGGGAATTAAAGGAGCCGCACTTGCTACTGTTTTGGGGCAGATTATAGGTCTTTTTGTTTCTATTGGGTTAAACTTAAAGAAAAATAAGGATATTCAATTTAAGATTAAGAATATTTTTCCTAAAATGTGTCTTGTGCTTCAGATTTATAAAATTGCAGTTCCTTCTATTTTAATGACCTCGATAACTTCGTTCATTACGTATTTTATGAATCTTATTCTTGGTGGTACGGCAAACGGTGGAGATACTGCAATCGCAGTTTATGGCGTTTACTTTAAGTTGAATAGTTTTATCTTTATGCCGGTCTTTGGGCTTTGTAACGGTATAATTCCGATTATTGCCTACAACTACGGAGCACAGTATCACAGGCGAATTACAAATACTATTAAGGGAGCAATTCTTCTTGCAATGTGCATAATGACTTTGGGTATTATTATTTTTGAAACAATACCAGGTCTGCTGTTTTCTATGTTTAGTGCAACTCCAGAAATGAAACGAATGGGAATTGTTGCCCTGCGTGTTATTGCACCAAGTTTTATCGGGGCAGCAGTTGCAATAACATTGTCATCTGTTTTTCAGGCATTCGGTTGTGCAATTTACAGTATGACAGTTTCCTTTAGCCGTCAGATTGTAGTTTTTCTTCCAGCTGCGTATTTTCTTTCAAAAACAGGAAACGTAGATAACGTATGGTGGTGCTTTATCATTGCCGAATTTATGTCAGTTGGAATGTCACTCTTTTTAATGCGACGGATTTATGTAAAAAAGATTAAAAATATTCCAATGGAAGTAAAGCACTAAAAGAGCTTAAAACTAAGTTGCATATTTAAGCAAAAAAAATGAATAAATATTTAAAAAAATGGATAAATATTTATTTTTTTAAATAATAAAAAATATTATAGTGTTTTTTATTGATAATAAAAAAAAAGTACACTAAATGTAGATTTTGGTGTTTAATTTTGATTGAGTTTTGATATTCTTTAGAGTATCATAGCAAAGAACGACAGAGTGAAAACTTTTGTCGCTACGAAAAGAAACTAATCATTTTTATGAGAGGTATTGGGATATGATCCAAAAAGATGAATGGAATGGCTTTGCAGGTCGTTTGTGGAAAGAAGAAGTTAACGTTCGTGACTTTATTCAGAACAACTACACTCCTTACGACGGAGATAACAAATTTCTTGCAGGTCCAACATCAGCAACAAAGAAATTATTTGATGAACTTCAGAAACTTCAGAAAGAAGAACACAACAAAAAATCAATCGGTTTAGATGGAAAAGAAAGAACTGGCGTTCTTGATATGGATACAGACATCGTTGCAGGTCTTACATCACACAAACCTGGATATATCTGCCCAGAAGGAAAAGAGCTTGAACAGGTTGTAGGTCTTCAGACTGATAAACCATTAAAAAGAGCATTTATGCCTTATGGCGGAATCAAAATGGCTGAACAGTCATGCGAAATGTATGGTTATAAGGTAAATCCAGAACTTCACAAGATTTTTACTGAATATCATAAAACACATAACCAGGGTGTATTTGATGTTTACACTCCAGAACACAGAGCTGTTCGTTCTGCACACATTCTTACAGGTTTGCCAGATACTTATGGTCGTGGTCGAATCGTTGGTGACTATCGTCGTGTTGCTCTTTACGGTATTGATTTCCTCATTAAAGAAAAACAGCATGATTTTGCAAACATTGGCGACGGTACAATGACAGAAGAAGTTGTTCGCCTTCGTGAAGAAGTTGCTGATCAGATTAAGGCATTGAACGGCTTAAAAGAAATGGCTTTAAGCTATGGTTTTGATATTTCTAAACCAGCTGCTAATGCAAAAGAAGCTTTCCAGTGGCTTTATTTTGGTTATCTTGGTGCAGTAAAAACACAGAACGGTGCTGCTATGTCTGTTGGGCGTGTTTCTACATTCCTTGACATTTATGTTGAACGTGATCTTAAAAAAGGAATCCTTACAGAAGAAAAGGCACAGGAACTTGTTGACCATATGGTTATGAAGTTCCGCATGGTACGTTTTGCCCGAATCGAATCTTACAATCAGCTTTTCTCTGGAGATCCTGTATGGGCTACTCTTGAAGTTGGCGGGCTTGGTCAGGATGGTCGTTCAATGGTAACAAAGAACGATTACCGTTTCCTTCATACTTTGGAAAACATGGGACCTTCTCCAGAACCAAATATGACTGTTCTTTATTCAAAAAGACTTCCAGAAAACTTCCGCAAATATGCTGCAAAGATTTCAATCGATACATCTTCTATTCAGTATGAAAACGATGAAGTAATGCGTCCTGTTTGGGGTGATGACTATTCAATCTGCTGCTGTGTTTCTGCAACTCAGACTGGTAAGGAAATGCAGTTCTTTGGTGCACGTGCAAACCTTGCAAAAGCTTTGCTTTACGCATTCAACGGTGGTATTGATGAAGGTCTTAAGAAGGGTATGCAGGTAGGTCCTGAATATGCTCCAATTACTGCTGATGTAATCGATGCTTCTAACTATGACGAAGTTGTTCGTAAGTACAAGGCAATGCTTGAATGGCTTGCTGATGTATACGTAAACGTTTTGAATGCAATTCACTATATGCACGATAAATATTTCTACGAAGCAGAAGAACTTGCCCTTGAAGATACAGATGTTAAACGAACATTCGCAACTGGTATTGCAGGTTTTAGCCATGTAGTTGACTCTCTTTCTGCAATGAAGTATGCAAAAGTTCATGTAAATCGTGAAAAGGTAGAAGTTAAGGATAAGGCTGGAAATGTAATCAATACTGTTACATTGGTAAAAGACTTTACTGTAGAAGGCGACTTCCCACGCTATGGTCAGGACGATGACAGAGCTGATGACATTGCTGTAGAACTTTTGAAGACATTTATGACTATGATTAAAAAGCACCCTACATATCGCAATGCTGAACCTACTACTTCAATTCTTACAATTACTTCTAACGTTGTATATGGTAAGGCTACTGGTGCTCTTCCAAACGGTAGACCAGCTGGTGCTCCATTCAGCCCAGGTGCTAACCCTTCTTACGGTGCAGAAACAAAGGGGCTTATTAAGTCTTTGAACTCTGTTGCTAAACTTCCTTATCATTATGCTTTGGATGGTATTTCTAATACTCAGACAATTAATCCAAGTGCTCTTGGACACAATGAAGAAGAAAGAATCGATAACCTTGTTAATGTTCTTGACGGATACTTTGATGTAAGTGCTGAATCAGGTCATGCTGGTTCACATCACTTGAATGTAAACGTATTCGGTGTTGAAAAACTTAAGGATTGTCAGGCTCACCCTGAAAAACCAGAATATGCAAACTTTACTGTTCGTGTTTCAGGTTATGCAGTTCGCT
>CAYZXM010000070.1:0-1388 GCA_964482455.1 uncultured Treponema sp.
TATGAAGCAGAAAATCAGATTGAACAGATGCTTTCTGGTCTTGGTCTTGAAGAAGAATTTCATGACAAAATGATGAGCGAACTTGATGAAAGTCAGAAAGTTCGTGTTCTTTTGGCTCAGGCAATTTTTGGTAATCCAGATATTCTTCTTCTTGATGAACCTACGAACGGTCTTGATATTGAATCAATTTCGTGGCTGGAAGACTGGCTTTTGAATTTTGAAAATACAGTTATTGTTGTAAGCCATGACCGTCACTTTTTGAATACAGTTTGTACATTTATCTGCGATATTGATTATGGAAAAATAACACAATTTGCCGGAAATTATGATTTCTGGTATCAGATGACACAGGTTCTTCAAAAGCAGGCAAGAGAACAGCAGAAGAAAGCTGAAGATAAAATGAAAGACTTAAAGGAATTTATTCTTAGGTTCAGTTCAAATGCTGCAAAATCAAAACAGGCTACAAGCCGCAAAAAGATTTACGATAAACTTGCTCAATCTGTAGAAGATTTGCCGGTTTCAACCAGAAAATTTCCTTATGTTAATTTTAAGGCAGACCGCGAAATTGGTAATAATGTTCTTGATATAAAAGGTATTGAATATAAAGAAGACGGTGTTCAACTTTTAAAGGATTTTAGTCTTAATGTTGGTCGTACTGATAAAATTGCATTTGTAGGTATTGAGCATAATTCAATTTCTGCGTTGTTTGACATAATTAATGGCGTTAAAAAGCAGGATGCCGGTGAAGTTCTTTGGGGACAAACTACAAGCCACACATATTTACCTCGTGATAATTCTTCATATTTTGCAAATGATTATAATATTACCGAATGGCTTAAGCAGTATTCAAAAGAACAAGATGATGCTTACGTTCGTGGATTTTTAGGAAGAATGCTTTTTTCAGGGGACGAATCGCTTAAAAAAGTAAAAGTCCTTTCTGGTGGTGAAAAGGTTCGTTGTATGCTTTCTAAATTAATGCTCACTGGTGCAAATGTACTTGTTCTTGATGATCCTACGAACCATCTTGACCTTGAAGCAATTCAGTCTTTGAACGAAGCATTGATTCATTTTCCTGGTGTTGTTCTTTTTACAAGCCACGACCACGAATTTGTTCAATCGATTGCAAACAGAATTATTGAAATCACTCCAAACGGTGTAATTGATAAAATGACTTCATTCGATTCTTATATTGCAGATGAAACTGTTACTGAACAGCGTAAAAAACTTTATGAAGGAACTGGTAAAAAAATAAAGTTCAGATTTTAAGTTTTTTTTAAACGCTTTCCGAGTGTTTCGTACTGAGTACGATTTAAAAATTGAAAATCGACTTTCGTACTGAGTACGATTTACGGATTTTTAAAAAACAGCAATCGTACTCAGTACGATTT
>CAYZXM010000070.1:1488-9373 GCA_964482455.1 uncultured Treponema sp.
CAATCGTACTCAGTACGATTTAAGAAATTCGTAAAAAACGACATTCGTACTCACTACGAATGTTTTTTTATTCTGCAGAAAACTTTTTAAGCATATCCGAAAAGAAATCTTTGACTTTTTCTTCTGTAATTTCGTTTTTAGGCTCGTGATATTCAACAAGATTTGCAGGAATTTCATCAAGAAATCGGCTTGGTGTGCATTCGATTATAGTTTGCATTTTTCGCCGTTTTTGGCAGGAAGAAATTATAAGTTTTTCTCTGGCACGTGTAATTGCAACGTAAAAAAGCCTTCGTTCTTCTTCAATATTTCCGTCATTTTCGTCTACAGATCTTTGGTGGGGAATAAGACCTTCTTCTGCACCGGCAATAAAAACAACTGGAAATTCCAAACCTTTTGATGCGTGAATTGTCATAAGGTTCACTTTTCCTTTGTCATTTTCATCATCACCGTTATCGCGGCTCATTAAAGTAATTCTATTTAGATAATTAAAAAGACTTGGATTTGTATTATCAGGATCGATTTCCCAGCGTTCCATCATTTCTAAAAGAAGTTCTATATTTTTAAGCTTAAATCGAACTGCTTTTTCGCTTTTTGAAAATTCCGTTATAAGATAATCTTTGTAATTAATTTCTTCTATCATTTCCCGAACTTTTTTGGCCAGTCCGCGTCCGCTCAAAAGTTTTTGACGATTAGATTCAATTATTTGTGTAAAAGATGTTAAATCTTCTATAAGGTTTTCACTTGCAATGCTGTCTTCTGTTTTTGTAAGACTTTCTATTGCAGTCCATAAAGGCGAGGCAAGTTTTTCGGCCTCATCGTTTATAATTTTTATTGCGGCTCTACCTATTCCTCGTCGTGGAATATTTATAATACGCAAAAGATTTATGTCATCATCGTGATTTGCAATAACCCTAAGATAACTGATTATATCTTTTATTTCTTTGCGTTCAAAAAAACTTGTTCCGCCGCTCATTGTGTATGGAATATTAGATTGCAAAAATGCTTCTTCAATATATCTTGACTGCGTATTTGCCCTGATTAAAACGCCAAAATCATCATATTTCTTTTTTTCTTCCATTGCGATGCCAAGAATGCTTTCGGCAATAAAATCTGCTTCGTCTGCTTCGTTTTCCGGCATATAAAGTTCTATGGGTTTTCCTTCGCCTTTTCCTGACCATAGTTTTTTATCTTTTCGGTTTGTATTGTGAGAGATAACTCCATTTGCAGCGTCTAAGATTGTTCCTGTTGAACGGTAATTTTGCTCCAGACGGATTTCTGTAACGTTAAAATCTTTTTCAAAGTTAATTATGTTTTGGTAGTCTGCACCACGCCAGCTGTATATTGACTGGTCATCGTCGCCTACAACTGCTACGTTTTCATCTGCCAAAAGATGCATTAATTCGTACTGCTGATGACTTGTGTCTTGAAATTCGTCTACCATTATGTATTTGTAACGTTCTTTGTAGCGAGCAAGAACGTCTGGGTTCTCGCGAAAAAGTTTTATGGGCAGTACGATTAAATCATCAAAATCAACGGCGTTGTAAAGTTTTAAGCCTTCCTGGTAACTTTCATAAAGCTCTTTGTACATATCATTTTCGGTCTGCCAGTTTTTTCTTCCGGTTTTTATGTTTGAAAAAATCTGTCCAATTTTATAAACGTCAAGTGCATCAGGAGAAAATTGAAGTTCTCTGCCGCATTCTTTTATTAAAGCGACTCTATCTGTTTCATCATAAATTGAAAAATTATCTCTGTATCCTAATTTATCTATATCTGCACGCAGAACTTTTACGCCAAATGCGTGAAAAGTTGAAACTGTAAGATTTTGAAGTTTTTTTTGTGTTAAATCTTTTACACGATCAGCCATTTCTTTTGCAGCCTTATTTGTAAAAGTAAGAGAAAGAATTTGACTTTGCGGAATTCCTAAATCGAGCATATGTGCAATTCTAAATGTTATTACACGAGTTTTACCGCTGCCAGCACCGGCAATTATAAGAATGGCACCGTTTACAGTTGTTACGGCTTTGTATTGTTCGGGATTAAGTTCGTTTTTTAGTGTTTCTAAATCTAAAGACATAGAGTGAAAATTAACATTCTATTGCGTTTTTATCAATATTTGTTAAAATTGAATGTGTGTTTCTTTTATAAGAAATTGCGATTTTTTTTTATAAATTTTATAAATCTGAGGTTTTATATGAATGCTTCTGTAAGTGCTTTTCTTTCCAGACATAATTTTGTGCGTCACATTGATGTTAATTTTGTTGCAGAATCAATTCTTGATGATATGAATCGTGGGCTTTGCGGAAAAGAATCTGATGAAGATATGATACAAACTTGGTGTCTTCCGCCGGAAAAATCAATTACAAATAAAAATGTAATCGTAATTGATGCTGGTGGAACCAATTTTAGATCTAGTTTGGTTACATTCGATTCAAAAGGAAATGCTTCAATTTCTGAAATGGAAAAAACAAAAATGCCTGGTGTTCAAAAAGAACTTTCAAAAAAAGAGTTTTTTGATGAATTTGCAAAAAATCTTGAACATTTAAAAAATAAAGCAGATGTAATCGGTTTTTGTTTTTCGTATCCAATGGAAATTACAAAAGATGGTGATGGAATTCTTTTAGGTTTTTCAAAGGAAGTAAAAGCTCCAGAAGTAATTGGTTGTCCTATTGGAAAATGCTTAAAGGAAGCTCTTTCTGAACATGGTTGGAAAGTGCCGTCAAAAGTTACAATGCTAAATGACACAGTTGCGGCTCTTCTTGCTGGAAAGGCTGCTGCAAAAGGTTATCCGTATTCTTCTTATATCGGTTTTATTCTTGGAACTGGAATGAATGCGGCTTACATACAAAACGAAACTTCATCTCTTAAAGATTTTAAAAAACAGATTATCGTATGTGAATCTGGAAAAACAAAAAATGTAATCCTTTCTGATTTTGACAAAGCATATGATAAAAAATCACAAAAGCCAGGTACATTTTTTATGGAAAAACAATGTGCCGGTGCATATCTTGGAAGTGTAGCACTCGAAATGTTAAAAATGGCAGCCGATGAAGGTCTTTTTGCTAAAACTCTTACTTCGGCTTTAAAAAAATTAGAAAGTTTTACCACAATCGAAATGAATGAATTTCTTATTGCTCCGTTTGATACTGAACATTCTTTTGCAAAACTTGTTTTTGAATGTGGTGCATCGCAGGAAGAATATGATATTCTTTACGAACTTTTTGATTCTTTGGCAGAACGTTCTGCTCGTTGTGCGGCAGCAATACTTACAGCAGCCGTCATTCAGAGTGGTGAAGGAAAATGTGCTTCAAAACCAGTTTGCATAAATTGTGATGGTTCAACTTTTTGGCTTACTCACAAACTTGCATTCCGTGTACATTCTTATCTTGAACAAGTTCTTACACTGGAAAAAGGTTTGCATTGGAATATTGTTCGTCTTGAAGATGACATTACAATCGGAACTGCAATTGCAGGCCTTGTTGAATAAACTAGTATAGGAGAAATCTGTGAAATCAGTTGGAAAATCTATCGTTCTTATAATGCTGATTATTATTATGGTTCTTGGCGGACTATTATGGTTTGATTATCTTGGCGTAGTTCATGTTAAATCGGTGTTTTCGCCTTTGTATAAACTTATGGGAAAAACTCCACAGACTTCAGTTACTGTAACATCTTCTAAACCGGTAGTTATCGATCTTGACCAGGATAGAATAAACAAGCAAAGGGAAGCTTTGGATCTTCGTACCGAAGAACTTAATAAGAGAGAAGATGAGATTTCAAAAAAAGAAAAACTGAATGAGCAGATTGCTCTTGAACTTACAAATCGAGAAAAAACTCAAGAAGAACGCGAAAAAACATTTAACCGCAAGGTAAAACAATACGATGATAAAAATGTAAACATAGAACAAATTGCCGCAAACCTTAACGGAATGCAGCCTCAGGCAGCAGTAAACATTCTTATTGCGATGGACGATCAAAATATAATAGACGTTCTTCGCAAAGTAGAAGAAATTGCTGCTAGAAACGGTTCTTCTTCTATGGGATCTTACTGGCTTTCTTTAATGCCAGCCGAACGTGCTGCAGAAATCCAAAGAAAAATGCTAAGTAAACCAGATTCCTTAAAGTAAGAAAAAATGGCAATTCGTTCACTAATACTGGAGGAATTGCCATGCAGAATCTGATTGTAAATAATCAATCTGAACTTGCAAACTTACAGCTTATAAAACCTCAAGGATTTTCATTTACTCAAAGCGAAACTTTGCTTTCTTCAAATAAGAGTTTTTCTGATTATGTAAATGAAGCAAAAATGTCTTCGGAAAGTTATGAGCGTTCTGAAAATGCGGATAATCGGGTAAAAACCGAAAATACAGAGAAAAAATCTGAAAATAAGATTGAAAAAAATGAAACTATTTCAGAAAAACCTAGCGACATAAACGAAGAAGAAAAAAAATCTCTTGCTTTAAAAGAACCGGTTGAAAAAGAAAAAACAACAGTCAAAAAAAATAAAAAAGTTGATTTTTCTGAAAATAAACTTTTAAAACAAGAAAATCATTCTGAAAAATTAACGGCACAGGAAAATATTCAGGATAAAAAAGAAGTAAAAAGTAATAAAAACAATAAAAAAATCGTTTCTGAAAAAGTAAAACTTGAAAAAGATGTAAAAAATTTTAATAAAACAGAAGAAAATAATGAAAATTTTTCAGAAGATGCTTCATTAAAAATGGCTTTTAATACTTTTGGTGAAAACGTAAAAACAAAAGAAACTGAACAAACTGAAAACGAAAAACTTTTAGACAGCGAAGATGATATTGAACTTTCTAAAAGTAATTCAGTAAAAAAAGGAAAAAACTTTTATCTTGATGATGAAAAAAAGATTAGCGTAAAAGATTTAAGAACGAATGAAGAGGAATTAACATCTAATAAGAATAACGAAACAAAAGAAAAAAAATCGCTTTATGTTTCAGAAGTTCATTATGATAAAAATAATTCCAAAGAAATTTCTATGGACGTAAGTTTAAACGTTCAGCAAAATCTTTCTTCGTTAAATAATCAAACTGCTTCTTCTGATGGTTCAAGTTTTCAGGCAATGCTAAAAAATCATATCCAGCAGAATGCAAGCGAAATTGTAAAAGCCGGAAATATTGTTTTAAAAGATAATAACGTAGGGCAGATTAAACTTATTTTGCATCCAGAAAGTTTAGGAAATGTAAAAATTGATCTTCATCTTAATGATAAAAATATTACTGGCCGAATTGTTGTTTCTTCGCAAGAGGCTTTTAATGCTTTTAAAGAAACAGCTGAAAATTTGCGTCAGGCATTTACGCAAAATGGTTTTGATTCTGCTTCCCTTGAACTTTCGTTTTCAAATAATAATTTTAATCAAAACTTAGCTGGTCAAAACCAGGAAAATCCTGCATCTGAGTTTGTTATGCGTAAAGTTTATGAAAGTCAGGTAGGCTTTGATTCATCAGATGTTTTATCAAATGAAACTGATTTCTTTGAAAAATCTTCTCGGAATTCTATAAACATCGTTGCATAAATTCCGAATATAAAAAGGACTTCTAAAAAATCTTTTGGAAGTAAAAAACGGTATAACCGTAATTGAGGTACTGAAATGGAACTGAATAACCTGAATACAACCATGACAAGCAGTGAAAAGTTTATTGTAGATAATGCAGTAAACAATTTTAACAAAATGAACACAGTGAATGGGCGTACAGCAAATCAGCAGCTGGGTAAAGATGATTTTCTAAAACTTCTGATTACACAGCTTACAAATCAGGATCCTACAAGTCCTATGGAAGATACGCAGTTTATTTCCCAAATGGCACAGTTTTCGTCACTTGAGCAGATGACTAATATGAATGAGTCGTTTAACAAGATGGCAGGCGTGATTAATTCATCGCAGGCAACTACTACATTGGGAAAAACTGTTACTCTTGATGCCGGAGATACTGAAGTGCAGGGCGTTGTTGAAGCAGCATCTTTTGGTACAAATCCGCAGATTATGGTAAATGGTATGTATTATGATATGGCTAAGATTAGAGCCATTTACAATTAATTCGTAAGTAATAGCAGGAGAACATAGATATGATGAGATCACTTTATTCTGGCGTTTCTGGTTTGCAGAATCATCAGACAAGAATGGACGTAATTGGTAATAACATTTCAAATGTTAATACAACTGGTTTTAAGCGTGGTCGTGTTAACTTTCAGGATATGATAAGCCAGCAGGTTGGTGGAGCAGCAAAACCAACAGAAGAACTTGGCGGTGTAAACCCAAAGGATGTTGGGCTTGGTATGACAGTTGCGACAATTGAACAGGTTTTTACACAGGGAAATCTTCAGTCAACAGGGGTTTCAACTGATGTTGCTATTCAAGGAAACGGCTTTTTTATTCTAAAAGATGGTGAAGAAAGTTATTACACTAGAAATGGTCAATTTGGTCTTGATCGCGACGGAACTCTTGTAAATCCTGCTAATGGTCAAAGAGTTCAAGGTTGGATGGCTCGTGATTTAAACGGTGAACAAATTGTACAAACTGCTGCAACTCCAACTGATCTTGTTGTTCCAGTGGGTTCAAAAGATCCTGCAAAACAGACTGAAAATGTTTTGTTTGCCTGCAACTTAAATAAGAACACTCCTGAAATTGTTGAAGGTGCAAGCGAAAGCGATATTGCAAAAGGCACATGGGGAACTGAACAGAAAATTTATGACAGTTTCGGAAATGAACATCTTCTTTCTGTTTCGTTTACAAAAGTTCCAGGTGTTGCAAATTCTTGGCAGGCAACAGTAAATGTAGATTCTGATAATGCTGAGTTCACACAGACACGAATTGGTCTTGGAACAACTGATGGCGTTCAGAATACATTTATTGTTAATTTTGATAATTACGGACAGCTTGCAAGTGTAGAAGATTCTTCGGGAAATATTTCTAACCAGGATGGAGAAATTGTTCTTCAGTCTTCTTATACCGTTCCAAATGCAAATGCAGATGAAAATGGGAACCCATACCGCCAGACATTCAATATTAATCTTGGAACAATTGGCAGTATGAAAAATACAATTACACAGTCTGCTTCTAAATCTACAACAAAAGCATACAGTCAGGATGGATATACACTTGGTTATCTTGATAATTTTAAAATTGATTCAAGTGGTACAATTACTGGCGTTTATTCAAACGGAACAAACCGAGTTATAGGTCAGCTTGCTCTTGCAACATTTGCAAATGATCGCGGTCTTGAAAAAGCCGGAAACAATACTTATTCTGAAACAAACAACTCAGGACAAGCAAATATCGGCGAATCAGGCATTGCAGGAAAAGGTTCTCTTTTAGCTGGTGCCCTTGAAATGTCAAACGTTGACCTTTCTGAACAGATGACAGATATGATTGTAACTCAAAGAGGTTTCCAATCTAATGCAAAGACAATTCAAACTGCAGATACGTTGCTTGAAACTGTTCTTTCATTAAAGCGATAATGAATGATTCAATAAAAAATTGACATTCTAAAAAAGGGCTATCTAAAGTGAAGTGCACGAGAGTGTGAACTTGTTTCTGTAAATTCAGCAGGCTGCAGTAAAAATTGTTAATGCGAATTGCTCGCTCATAGCTAACAGCTAGTGTTTATGTTCTGAATATAAGTTTTTAAACGATTTTCTTCAAGAGTTAAAAAAATTTAAAGACAGTTTGCCTGTAAAAAGACAAACTGTCTTTTTTTCTGAGATTAATCTGGTAAACGGCCGTTGTACATAATGCACATTTCGCCGTATGCCTGGCCCCAGATATGAATCGGTTGAGTCCACTTTTTCGTAGCCTCAAAAGTTGCCAGATAAAGAGCTTTGAGCAGAGCCTGGTCACTAGGGAAAACACTGCGCTGCCGGTTTA
>CAYZXM010000071.1:0-8659 GCA_964482455.1 uncultured Treponema sp.
CATAGTTGTTCAATTATACCACATATTTTTATTTTTTAAAGGAAAAATTAGATATAATTAGCTAGGAAGTTGTAACGCAATTACCTAGATAGTTACGACACAATTATCTAGGAAGTTGTGACGCAATTACCTAGATAGTTACGACACAACTAGCTAGGAAGTTGTGTCGCAATTACCTAGATAGTTACGACACAACTAACTAGGTAATTGTGTCGCATATTACCTAGGTATTTTCTTTTTTAGCCCAAGAAAAGCCGAATAATTCTCCACCACCATAAAAAAGGTCTATAACCTTGTGATTTTCAATGATTTTTGAAAATTCCGCACTTCCATAAGACGCTTTTTTATCGAACGAAACAAATATCTGTTTTTTGCTTTTTTCATATTCGTTAAAGATTTTTACTACGCGTTCATCGCTTATATTTTTAAATAAAAGGGAATCGTGTATTATAACCGGCAGTTTTGTAAGTTCTAAAAGTGCAAGGTCGTATAAAATCATATTTACATAAGAAGTACCAGTTCCGCCATCTTTTGGAGTATTAAAAGTAAAATTTGACGCAGAAATTAAGTTAAGATATGGTGAAAAAGTTCCTTTTTCGTTTACATTATCGCTAAGTTCTTGTAATTTTTGATTAATTTTAAGAGCAATTTTTTTAAGAATAGAAAATTTTATATCTGAACTTTCCTGAATTGCTTCATTAAATTCTTTTTGTATTTGATTGGATTTTTCATAAAAATCTATCTGACTTTCAAGTTCGTTTTTTTGAATTGAAAGAGTTGCATACTGTTCCAAAACTTTTTTTGGAATTGAAAGCGGAATGCAAAGTTCTGTAAGTTTTTGAGTTGCGTCTATTAGGACATTTTCGTTCTGGAATATCTTTTCGTTTAGTTTTTCAAGTTCTTCTTCAGTTTCTTTTTTTATAATTTTTGTAATTTGTGTATGAAAATTCTGAATTTCTTCTATATGAACAATGTTTATATTTGGAAAAAAATCTTTAAGTTCTTCAAAATCTTCTTTTTGAATTGTTGTTTTGCCACTTAAATTTAATTCTAAAACTGTTTTTTCGTTTAAAAGTTTTGTTCTGTTTCTTTTTAGCACTGTTATCTGTTTTTCTATTTCTGCTGCTTGGGCTGCCCTTTGCAAATCAACAGTTTCTGTTTGAATGTTATTTGATTTTGTAATTTGTGAAAGTTCTTCTTCTAATTTTTTTAGGTTATTTTTTGCTTCTTTTAATTGGGTAGAGTTTTTTATTTTTTCGATTTTTAAGATTTTTAGTTTTTTAATGGAAGAAAATTCTTCTTTTTCTGCCTTTATTATAGAAGTTTTTTCTTCAAATTCTTTTATTTCGCCATATTGTTCAAATAGTTTTATAAGAGTTAAAAGGATTAAGGGCTTTCCTCCTTTAAAACTTTCAACGCCAATAATATTTTTTACTTCGCTTGTCTGTAATCCAAAAATTCTAATAAAAGGACTTACAACTTGCCTGAACGATAAATCTGTATTCTGCAGATTGTATTTTTCAAGCAGAAAGTTTTTAAAATCGGCAAGACTTATTTTTTTTGAAAAATTAAATTCATTTTTATAGACAGAAATTTCATCTGGGGTTTCTGTTGACCGCGAAAAATAAAAAAGACTTTGATTAAACTCAAAGCAGAAATTTATTTTATGTGGGCCGATTTTTTCTAAAAGCGTTTGTTGTTTTATATAAGTATCCCCACCAAAACAAAAATCAACGGCTTGTAAAAAAGTGCTTTTTCCTATTGAGTTTTCTGCGTTTTCTTCGCCAAGACAGATGTTTAAACCTTGTGAAAATTCAATTTTTTTGCGAGGTTTTTCGTTTTTTATAAATTTTTCACATTCAATATACTTTAACATAATTCTATTAACTCCGAATCTTGATTAAATTTTATTTTTTTTAATGCAAAAAGAACGGTAAGGCATTCTGTAAAATCTTTTGTATTTTTAAAAAGATTTTTATTTTTTTTGTAAAGCTCAGATAGACTGCATCTTTTTTCTTTAATCGACTTTAGTACCGGCACAAGTTTTGAAAGCGTGCTTTCGTTGTAAGTGAATATTTTTGAAGGAAGTTTCATTTTTCCTCCACAGGTTTAAAAATTTCACAGGTCTGAACAAAATAACTTGCAAGAATATTACAGCTCATTCGACTGGCTTTTGTCATATTATAAAATCGGTCGGAAATTGCTTCAAAAATCTCTTCTTTACTAAAATTTTCAGAATCGAGATTTTCAAAAATATGTTTTACTTTTATGCGGAACTTTTTTTCATCAAAACTTCCGTTTTCGACTTTCTGTTTAAAAAGGTCAGTTATAAAATTAAAATATTTTACGACATTTTGTTTTATGCTGTCTTTTAACATATGTTCAGAAGGAAGAAATTTTCTTTCAAGTTCAACAGGTTTGTAGTTCAGTTTTACAAGTAAAGATTCATCAACGCTTGTAATTTGTTGCATTAAAGATGTTATATCCTGTTCGATTTTTTCTTGTGAAGCAATTTCTGTAACTTCTTCATTTTTCTGCATTTTTTGTTTTATCTGTGCGAGTTTTAAAACATCATCGAAAGATTTTTCCATACTGAGCCTGGCAGAACATTCAGGGCAGACTGCAAGCAGATTATAAAATCTGTCGTCTGGTTTTTCAGGGTCTATCTGAATTATTTGAAAAAACGGATGCTGTTCTTTATCTTTTTTTATGTAGAGAGGTTTTGAACATTCCGGAAGCGGACAAATGCTATTACATTCCTGCAAAAGAGATAATCCGTATTTTTGTTCTAAATCTTTTTTACCAAGATTTGTGTTTAAAGATGTCTGTTCCTTTTTTCCAGATGCAATATCGGAAAGGATTTCAAGAAAAAGGTCTGAACATTTGTCAGGGATTTCAGTTATATCGACATTTTCTAATTTAAGTTCTTCGGCTAATTTTGGTTTTACATCGACAGACAAAGAGTCTAATTTATCAATAAAAGCAGCTGGCGTAAAATTTGTTTTCAAAAAGCCTGCATTTTTTTCACTTATTTTTTTACTACCACGAAAATATGAATTCAAAGTACTGGAATTCATTTTATAAAATGGATTAATATTTTTTTCTCCAAGTTCATCATAACCAGGAACTACAAGTCTAAAAAGATTTTCAATGTATTCGGGATATTTGGAACCTGCCCCAATATAAGAATAAAGAATTCTAGCAAAACACGAAAAATTCACCTGCTCTCCTCATTATTTGTTTGGCCAACGACGGCCAATGGTGGCCAGTTACGGCCAATCTGTTTTTTTTATCGACTGTATATTTCTTTGTGTAAGGTAAATAAAACTTATCTTACAGGCTGCGTTGCAGTCTTTATAAAATTATAACATACATTTTGATTCTTTTGGAATGTATAAAATGGAGGCCATATGGCAACTATTTCTTCAGAGTTTAAAAACTCAACAAACAAAGTAAGTGTTTCTATTCGTAAGTACACTTATGAAAACAATGAAACATTTGTAGGTCGTGTTTCTCGCAACACTGTAAACATTGACAATCTTATTACAGAAATTTGCGAAAAAAATTCTTCGTATGACGAATACGAACTTAAAAAGTTTGCAAAAGATTTAAAAGCTAGAATTCTTTTGAATCTTGCAAATGCAAAGTCTGTAAATCTGCTTGATTTAGGAACGCTTTATATCGCACTTTCGGGTGGAATGAAAATTGCTCCTAAAACAGCAAGTGAGATTTCTTCTCTTACCGTAAAATTTTCGCCGTCAAAAGTGTTACTTGAATCTGTTGAAAAAATCGAAATAGATAAGATTGTTTATACAGATTCTGTGCCGCTTATAAGTAATGTTGCGTGTCTTTGGGACAATGTTAAAGAAAAAACTGTAGTTCCTGGAAAACTCATTAGCATTACAGGAAGCAAATTAAAACTTGAAGGTGCTGCCTGTGGATTGTATTTTTGCCCGCTTAAAGAAGATGGTTCTGTAGATACTGATGAAAGCAAATGGATTAAGTGTGTTGTAACTCGAAATCTTCCAAAAACGCTTGAAGCATATGTACCAGATAGTCTTACTGTTGGCAGTGATTATGTTGTTGCCATAAAAACAAGACCGGCAGTAGATGGTTCATATTCAGTTGGTTTTAGTGAAACTTTAACTGTTGCTGAATAAGCGATTATGGGGCTGTTACCTTTTTTACAGCCCCATTTGAATTTACGAGGAAATAATATGCAAAATATTTTTCAACTACATCTATTTGATGAGCTGGATTTTTGTAAAAAGAAAATTACAAATTAAGCAATGGAGGATATAATCGTTCTCCTAAAATATGGGATGAAGAAACAGGATTATGCAAAAATCCTGGTAAGAATAAGGATGGAAACAAATGACAAACTTTGAATTATTTACATTAATGTACATTACATTAGAAAAAGAAAACGAAAAAAATGGCAAATCAAATGAATTGCTTTCAGAATATGTGAGCGATTTAAATCCTTTTATCTGGAAAACAGAAGATTCCGCTGACCCGGCATATTTTTCAGAATTCAATGACTTTATGAAAAACAAAAAAATTGGAGATGATTTTGGGTTTTCTTTGATTGCGGAATTCATAAAAACAAACGATGAATATTATTCAAGTTTGGAAAAATATTTTCTAATGATTAAAAAAGAAGATTTTATACAAAGTGCAAAAAAATATCTTTCTGAACCACATAAGGGAAGTAAAAATTAAACTCTTTCATTATTAAAAAATTATAGAAAACTATCAAAGGAACTGCTATAATAATATGCATACATGAAAAACAATACTCTAGAGCAAGATTCATTATTTGTTTCATACAAACCGTTTATCAAGCAAAAGAAACAGATAAAAAATGTTCTTTCTGATTCTCAAATTGAAAAATTTAAATCATACACGATAGAAGATTATCAAAAAGATGTTGAATTATATAGGCTTTCTGAACTTTGGGATTTAATCTGCAATTATGTTTTAGCTTCTAATGAAAATGATTTATTAACAGTAAATAAATTCGGCGAGTTATATGAAATAGGTCTTGCTATAGAAAACAAGATTCAAAAGAAAAATAACGGACAGTATTACACTCCAGAAGATGTTGCAAATATTATGAGCTTGTATTTTGCAGATTTGGAAGGTGAAAACATTTGCGATGTTGCCTGCGGAACAGGAAAACTGATTTTAACTTATCTTGATTTACTAGGGAAAGAAAAAGTTCGTAGTTTGATTTTGGATAAGAAACTTTATTTATACGATTTAGATGAAACAGCATTAAATATCTGTAAAACTTCCATTCTTTTGAAATATGGAAAAGATTTAGAACATTGTATAAATATTATCTCAGGAGATTTTCTTTCCAAAGAAATAAAACTCCCGAAAAATTGCAAAGTTATTTCAAATCCACCTTATGCAAATATAAAAGAAACTGGCTTTGACTGGCAGAATACAAAAGTTTTAAATGATTCTAAAGAACTATATTCCTGCTTTATGGAAAAAATCATAACACAGAGTAGCTCATCAGTTATAATTACGCCATATAGTTTTATCTCCGGAAAAAAGTTTTATTCTCTTCGTCAAATAATGAATAACTATAACGGAGAGATTTTTTCTTTTGACAATGTTCCGGGAAATATTTTCTGCGGACGAAAACATGGTATTTTCAATACAAATACAAGTAATTCCGTCCGGGCTGCTATTACAGTTGTGCGTTCTGACAATGCAAATGGTTTTAAGTTGACTCCATTAATTCGTTTTAAGCAAACGGAAAGAAATAATCTTTTAAAAACAGAAACTCTCAATAACTTTTTATCAGATAAAAGACAGAAAATAACAGATAAAAATCAAATGTTTTATAAATGCTTTAAGCAATTGCAGCCACTTTATGACTGTCTATTGGAAAAAGCAGAAAATCATACTTTGGAATCACTTGTAAGAAAAAGCGGTCAGTTTATGATTTCAATGCCAAATACCTGTCGCTATTACACAACTGCATTTGCCGGATCTTTGAACAGAAGCGGACAAATTACACTCTATTTTGATGACAAAGATATTTTTAATTATGTTTTCTGTCTGATAAATTCATCTTTTACTTATTGGCATTGGCGACTATTTGACGGCGGAATAAATTATCCAGCAAGTCTTCTGATGAAAATACCGATAATTTGGCATCTTCTAAGTAAAGATGATAAAGAGTTTTTTGCAACTCTTACGGATGAAATGATAAAAAAAGCTAGTGATTTTATAATCAAAAAAAACAATGTCGGTGTTCAAGAAAATATAAAATATCCAAGATTTTATCGGGACAAAATAAATCAGAGAATTGTAAATATTCTAGGAATTAAAGTAAAAAACGAAGATTTTGATTTAATTCATTCTAATATGGCTATGGAGTTAAGCGTATGAAAGAACAAAGTAAAGTTATCCCTTTAACAAAGCTGCAAAAAGAAATTATGCAAGAATTTTACAGCATAGAATCTACAAAAGTTATTTTCAATAAAGCAGAAAGAGAAAAACTTTGGAAGAAGGCAACAAGCCGTGAAAATTTAGATTTTGCAGAGTTATCAAAGAAATGCCCTGCTTTGGAACATCAGATTCAAAAAAGTTATCAAGATGGAAATAATATACAGTCTGCTGTTTTTAGTGAATGTGTTTATGCTCAGACTTTTGCAAATATGCTTAAATTAGACAAATTTGTTAACTGTTTTGACGAATCAGATTTTATTCCAGCGGATGTAGAAAATTTAATAAAATCTTACAATTTAGTGCCTCGTTATGTTTATTCAACACAAGATAAACGAAGAATGTTGATTCAGGCAGGTGGTTGTGGTGGAATCGACAGTGCGTTGATTACAGTAATTAATTTAGTGATTTATACAATCGAATTTAAAGAACCAGGAGCAAAGACTAGTGAACCTGACTTACCAAAATATGATGAAGACGGAAAAATTAAAATAACACAGGACTTTTTAACACGCTATCCTCAGTTTGAGGCAATGCTACAGGAACAGAAAAATTTAAACTTTTTTGATGTTATGGGACACAATATCAATAATTTCTCTGAAGAGAGCGTGAATATTGCAGTTTCAAATAATTATGCAAAGAAGTATGCAGATGTTATTTGTACAGAAGATACTAGCGGATATTTAGTGATGCTTCCTGTAAATCAGGTTCAGCTTTGGGCAGATATACAAGGAGAAATCAGACCAGCCGGCAGAAATCATTATAAAGTATGGACTCCAGCTGCTTTAAGTAAACTGTTATTAAAATACGATCCGGACATTATTGGAGCAAAAGTAACAATAGAAAAATCGAAACTTGAAATAAGAACAGAACGCGGAGGTAATGGAAAAATCTCTGGATATAAATTGACTCCGTTATTTTTTGTTTATGCAAGAGACTGTGAAGATGATGGGGAAAATATTTCTTTTGATATTTTAAAAGTTCAGCAGTTAAATCCGACGATTGCAGCAAAAATGTTTTTTAAGACTTTGAAATATTCTGAAGCCAAATCTTATTATGAAAAGCTCTTTTAAAAATTGAGGAAACTGAGCAATTTTTATGAAAATTGATATAACTTCAACTCAAAACAAATACGACATAATATATGCTGATCCTCCATGGGCTTATCTTTGGGGAAAAGGTGAAACAGGCGGAAATTTTTGTCCGGAAAAACATTATTCAACAATGGAAGTACCAGAAATCTGTGCACTTGGAGAAACAATAAAAAAACTTCGTGCGAAAAATTGTGCACTTCTTATCTGGACGACCATGCCGTGTTTACCAGATGTATTTAAAGTCATTGAAGCGTGGGGATTTAAGTACAAAACCTGTGCGTTTACATGGATAAAAACACGAAAAGATGGGCATCCACTTTCTGGAATGGGAAGTTATACAAAATCAAATGCAGAACTTTGCCTTTTAGCAATGCGTGGACATATCAAAAGTGTAGATAAAACTGTTCCCCAGGTTTTAATGCATCCAAGACTTGGACATTCCGTAAAACCTGATGAAATCATGCGTAGAATTGAACGACTTTTTGGCTCTGACACAAAAAAAATTGAACTTTTTGCCCGTCGGAAAGTTGACGGCTGGGATTGTTGGGGAAATGAAGTGTAAATAATAAAATTTCTCTCGCAGACCTTAAAAAAATGCTCCCCCGCATCCCTCTTGTAGAAAGCAAAGAAGACTTCTGGGCATTTAGTAAGGCAGGGCGCGACCTGGCAAATCTTCACCTTCACTACGAAGAAATAGAGGCTTTTTGTGGCTTAGACATAAAGTTTACAGGCGAAATAAAAGACGAATACGAATATTTTAGCGTAGAAAAACTAAAGTTCGCTGCTAAAGACAAAAAAGACACCATAATCTTTAACCGCCACATAACAATTCAAGGCATTCCGCTAAAGGCCTACGACTATGTGGTAAATGGCAGAAGCGCCATCGAGTGGCTTTTTGACCGCTACCAGGTAACTGTGGACAAGGCTTCCGGTATTAAAAACGACTGCAACGACTGGTCACGCGAGCACAAAAATCCGCGGTATATCTACAATTTACTTTTGAGCATTATAAATGTGAGCCTTAAGACTGTGGATATTGTAAACGCTCTGCCTAAGGTAGAATTTGGCGGAGGGGAAGAAAAAGATGTAAAGTACCCAGA
>CAYZXM010000072.1:0-8591 GCA_964482455.1 uncultured Treponema sp.
AACGCAAATGAATTAATATTTTTGGTAGACAGATTCACTGTTATAGGAGGTGATACCTTGTTCCCCTCTTATTTTTTTTAAGTGGTTCAACAAGTTCCGCCCTTTTTGCCTTTTTATAGACAAGAATCCTATCTTGACCTTAATATTCCATTCTTTGCTTGTATAATTTTATATTATTTTTTTTATATGTCAAACAAAAAAGGTTACAAAATCTTTTAATTTTGTAACCTTTTTTTTGCCTGGATAATGAGTTTTTTTTCTCAATAAACTGCCGTGTCTGCGGCTAACTGTTTTTTAGTGCAAGGACTTCATTAATGGAAAGGCCGGTGCATTTTGCGATAATATCAGCGGCTATGCCACTTTTTAAAAAGTTTGCAGCGGTCGTGCGTTTTGCTTTTTCTGTACCTGTTTTTATGCCTTCAGCACGACCTTCGGCACGACCTTCTGCACGGCCTTCTGCACGGCCTTCGGCACGACCCACTGCTCGACCTTCTGAAAGCCCTGCTTCAAGTCCTGCAGCTTTACCTTCTGAAAATCCTGCTTCGTGGGCTTCGTCTTTCCATTCTCTAACTTGATCTTTCCAAAGCATATATTCTGGCCTCCATTTTTCCTGGTGTTTGCATTCAGTTACGGCGTCTTGAATCTGTTTGGTAAGCTGGTCGGTTACACTTTTTTCTTTAATGTAACGAAGGAATGCCTTAACTTTTGGGTCGCCGGATTTTTCAAATGCACCTGCATTATAAAGCACTTTGTGGATTCTGTCATTCAATATACACTCGCCGTCTATTTCTTTTGTTACAAAATTGTAAACAGCTTTTCCTTCTCCTATTGGGTCTGTAAGACAGATAAACAAAACGTATGTTTCTTTTAGATTTCTGTAATTTTCGCCGCGATTTAATAGTTCAATATCCATTAAACTTTGATAGTATCGCATTCGTAAACCTTCATCGGTTTTGATTACGGTCTGCATTTCTATGTCGATTACTTTGTCGGAACCTTCAAGGTAGGCGTCTAACCTGATTCCTTTGCTGCCGTACACTTCATCAATCGTATGCTGACTTTCCAAGAACTTTACTTTTTTAATCTTAAAGCCTAAAAGACTTTCCACCACACCTTTTGCAATCTTTGGGTCTTTCATAATTTTTGAAAACAAAAAGTCATCACTAAAGCACAATTCTTCATAAGATTTTAAATTATAATTCATTTTTACCTCGTATTTTCTATATTATTTATAGTAAAAAAAAATCAGTTTCGGAAATGTTTGACTTAAAAAAGTTAAAAAAAATTGAAAATATGTAAAATTATATGTAACATTATGCGTAAGAGGTTTTTATGGTAAGTTTTACACGTAATGAAATAATTTCTGCTTCTCAATTTGTGCGTAATTTTGCAACGCTTTTAAAAACTGTCTGCTCTTCAAAACAAGAAAAAATTGCAATCGTAAAAAACAATCAGATGCAGGCGGTTTTAATTCCCATTGAAGAATACGAAAAATTAAAATCCTATGAAGAACAGTTAGAGCAAAAAGAAATCTACGAAACACTCCAAAGCCGCAAAAATACACCGCAAACAGAATATGTTCCTTATGAAGATGCATTAAAACAGGCAGGCTTTTAGTGGAATACAAAATATTATTTCACCCGGAAGCATTAAAAGAATTTTGTACTTTAGATGGAAGCGTAAAACAACTTGTAAAAAAGCAGATTGACAAATTAAAAAATACTCCAGAATTAGGCGAAGAACTCGGTAACAAAAACGGTTATGACCTTTCTGGTTACCGAAAAATGTATGCCTACAAAAAACAAGTAAGGATTGTCTATTCAATTTTTAATGATATTCTAACAATCAACATCATTGCCATAGGAAAGCGTGAAGATATGCAGGTTTACAAGGATGCATCGCAAAGAATTTAAACTGAATAATGAGTTTTTTCACTAAAGCACAATTCTTCATAAGATTTTAAATTATAATTCATTTTTACCTCGTATTTTCTATATTATTTATAGTAAAAAAAAATCAGTTTCGGAAATTTCTGAGAGTAAAAAAGTAAAAAAAATTAAGCACGACAGGCATACGCCTAAATTTTAACTGTGATATAGCTTAAATTTTAACACTGATATAGGCTAAATTTTGACACTGATATAGCCTAAATTTTAACAGTGATCCGACTGAATTTTAACAGTGCATCGACTAAATTTTAACAGTAGGACTTACTATATTACGATGCTCATTCGTCTACGTTACGACACTAATTCGTCTATATTGCGATTGCAATGCTTATTATTCAGTGGGCAGAATCTTTTTTAGCCTGAACGTATTTTGCACAAAGATTCTTTAATGGATTACAAAGTACAAGAATCTGTTTTCCGTTTTGTTCGTATGTAAAAATGTTCATTGGGCTTGAAAAAAGTTCAAGATACAAATCTTCAAAGGCGATTTCATCGGGTGAACCCATCATTTTTGTAAGGGCAAAGTCTTTGCTTGTTGTTGCAGTGTTTTTGTTTATCTTTACTGTGCAGTTAAAAAGGTTTACGCCTGCATTACCGTAACAGGTATACAAATCTGATTTTTCTTTTTGCTCAAGTGTAAAATCTACAGGATAAATTGTGCTTGGCTTTTTATTTGCGGTAAAATCGTTAAGAATCCACTCTCCGTTAAAATCGCTTTGTATGTAAATCTTTTTATTTTTTACCTGAATGTTATATTTCTTTTGTTCAAGTGGGATTTTGTTTTCCCACGGTCTTTGGTACGAAAAAACGAGTTCTGTATTTCCATCTTTTTTTGCTTTAATCGTGTATTCAAAATTAGATGGAGCACCTACAATTTCGATTTCTTTTGAGTTATTTCCTAAATATGTTACGTTTTCTTCTATATATATGCATTCATTTTGAGAAAGTGAGTAGTCCCACGTGTATCCGGTTGTGGGGTTTTCCTGCATTTGTATTTTAAGCTGCTTTTTATTTTTAGCGATTACGACTTCCTGGTCGTTTTGTTCAAATGCAGAGCACGAGTTTATACTAAATAGTGCTAACGTAATTATAAGAAGTGCATAATTTTTTTTCATTTTAACTCCTGGTTAGTCGCTGGACTATTTATGGTATAGAGGGCGTCCGTTCAACTTACATTTTATTCTATTCAACGCACATTGCAAGAAGATTCAAGAAAAATAATAGCTTGACTTTCTTTAACAGTGAATCTGTCTACCAAAAATATTAATTCATTTGCGTTCAATTCAATATTGGAGGATAAGATGAAAAAATTATTCGCTTTCATCTCGGTTCTTGCAGTGGCTATGGCGGGCTTATTCGCTGATGTTACTGCCAAGAAAAATGCCGATGGAAAGATAGAAGCAACTTTCTTCTATGGTAATCCACGGGCTACTGAAGTTCTTCTTGCAGGGGACTTTACAAACTGGCAGAACGGAGCCTTGCCAATGGAAAAGACTGATAAGGGCTTTACATTGACTAAAGTTTTTGATGCTGGAACAACTGTAAAATACAAATTCATTGCTGATGGAAACTGGACTACAGACCTTAAGGCACCTGACTTTGTAGACGACGGATTCGGCGGAAAAAACTCTGTAGCAGAACTCGATTCTCTTGCAGGCGGTGCAGATGCTGCTAACCCAAAAGCAAGCCTTAAATTCCTTACTTGGTCTATGTTTGGTGCACAGGCAAAATTCCTTACAGATGATGATTCAGTAAACGAACTTGATGCTGGTCTTGAATCAGCAGGTTTAAACCTTAAGTCTTATGTAAAATTCTCAGGATATGCACTTCCAAAAGTACCTGTATACGTAGAAGTTGCAGTTGCTGAACAAGATACATTTGAAAATCTTTACAAACAGGATGAACTTGAATGGGAAGACGGACTTAAAAATCTTATCGATTTACCATTTGACCCATTGTACTATCTTGGCGGTCAGGATGCTGCAAAAACATATCTTGGTCATTTTAAGTTTGGTATTGAATCTAACTATGTAAACTGGACAACTGGTTACAAGTATGCAAAATTACCACCACACAACATCAACGATTGGACTACAGTTGATAAAGAATGGGAAGCTGGTTACAGCGAAATTGGTGGATATAACTACTTTGAACTTGGTTCTGCACTTCAGCAACTTGGTCCGATTTCTTTAAAAGCTGCCATTGCTCCTAACCGTTCAGCAGACCGCAAAGGTGGACAGTACGGTTTCTTTGGTTGGTTCGATCTTTCTACAGGTCCAGCATTCACTCTTAGCTTTCAGTACAACTCTGCACTTGGAAAAACTTTCGACACAATCTTTGGTCATTGCTATGAACAGGATTTTATCGCAGGTTATAAAGGAATCTTTGGTCCTGTAACATTAAGAGCAAACTATCTTGCTAATATTTATGGCGACGGCGACCTTTCAAGAATCGACGGTGTTACATATTACAGCAAGTTCATTCCTGCTACATCAGATGTTGGCGAAGTTACTTCTAGTGCAGAAAACCCAATGGGAAATATGGCTGGAACAATGGATGTAACATATTCTAACGATGTTTTGTATGCTAGAGTTGGTGGACGTTTCCGCGGTTACCAGGCAGGACAGATGTACGTAGAAGAAGGTGCTGATGATCATACAAACATTAGTGATCAGTTAGGCGATTTGAACCACTTGCGTGCATGGGTTGACGTTAATGCAAACATTGCAGAAGGTGTTAATATCGGTCTTAATCCATATGTACAGATGGTATTTGATAAAGATGCTACTAAATACAAGGCTTCTGATAAAACTTATGAGAATTCGCCGTTCAAGAATAAAGATACTCTTAAATTGTATGCAAAGCCATACTTTGCTTTAGACTTTAACGACCTTGCATATGTTGATGCAAAACTCGATGGTTATGCAGAATTCGCTTGCTACACAGAAGATGAAGACAAAGTTTCATCTGCATTCGGTACAGAAAACTACACATTTGAAGCAATTGGTCTTCGCTATGAACAGAACCTTGGTTCAGACTTCTTAAAAGCATACACATTGCAGTATTGTTTTGATAACACTGATACAGATTACCTTTTTAACACTTTGATTTTTACAGGTGACCTTGCAAAAGATTATCATCTTCAGGCTGGTTTAGGTCTTCGTACTTTGAACCCAGATTCAAAAAAAGATGATCCAAACAATCCATTTGCATTCTTTATTGGTGCTTACAAACAGATTCCTGTTCTTGCAAAACCAACAGCTTACTTACAGTTTATGTATGCAATGGATCCTTACCAGAAATTTGGTGATGGACCAACAGCATTCAAGTTCGATGATTACAAACTTGACGACGGTGTAACAGATTATATGAATAACTATGCTGTTCGCATTGGTCTTCAGTGGGACCTCTAATTTTAAGGTAGAGGAGGAAATAGAAATATGAAAAAATTCATACTTGGTCTTTTAGCAGTAGTTTCCATGGCTTTTATGGTAACTAGTTGCGAAATGAAATATGACGAAGATTACGAACAGCTTGTTCAGTGGTATGCACCACACACAGGCGACACTGGCGATTGGATGAGTCCAGGACCAGACGTTTTAATGTCATACAATGCTTCTACTGGTTTGTATGAACTTACAATTACAACTGGTCGCAAAAATGTTGGTATCTCTGTTTGTACAGATGCAAATTATTTAAATCAGTTGAACTGGGATAAATCAGATGCTGCTACACAGGCAGCTTTTGGTTGGAAAGATGACTATGGTAACAAGCAGCTTGTAATTAAAAAGGCTGGCGATTACAAAATAACTGTTGACGCTACTAACAAAGTATGGACAGTTACAGCACAGTAAGGAGATGCAGAATGAAAAAAACAATTGGTAAAATAGCAAGTGCAATTCTTGCCGCTGCAGTACTTTTTTCTGTAGCAAGTTGCAAAAACCAGCTTGATTATCTTGATGATACTGTTGCATTGAATAAATTCAACGTATTAGGATTAACCGTTACTGGTCTTGATGCTTCATATAACGGTGCAGACATTTCGCTTATGGTAAAAGAAGGTGATAACGAAATTGCATACGTTAGTGGAAAAGTTGCCGATTCATACACAACTGATAAAGGCGAAACAGTAGGCTACAAAGAAGGTACTGCTTACATCAAACTTGATAAAGCAAAACTTTTTGACGGCGATTCATTGAAGACTTCAACTTTTGAATGTTACCTTAAAGTTGGTGATGATAAAATCACACTTCTTGACGGTACAAACGCAAAACTTTCTGTTCCATCAACTTTGCCTGCAAATCTAGACGAAGATGGTCTTAAAGAAAAATGGGTTAATGTTGTTGTAAACGGTGGTTACGGCGAATTTAGTCTTGCAGGTAGTGCAAAAGAATCAGATTTCGTAAATGTTACTTTGTACAACGTAAAAATGGACATTTTGGAATGCACTAAAGATACTTTGCCAACCGGTGTAACAATTGAAACTGTTGCAAAAACAGGAAAAAATCAGAAATTTACAGTTAAATTGACTGGGTTAAAGGATAACGCTGGTACTGAAGTTGTACTTGGTGGTTCAGACATTTCACTTACTGATGGAGATCTTAAAGGTACTTGGTATGATGATAGTGGAGCCTTTAAACAGAAGATTTCTGATGACGGCGAAGTTTCTTGGACTTTCTATGGTGCTGCCGTAAATGGTGGAAACATTGCTGCTTGGGGCAGAAAATATGAAAGTTCTGTTGCTGGTCCAGAATTTGTAATTTGTGGCGTATCTGAAGAAAAAGAAGATGGTTCTCGTCTTCTTGAAAGTTCAAAATCCAGAAACGGTACAGATGGCGACAGCATGAACTTTATGTTCCCTGGCTACACAATCGGTAATTACGATGTAACCCTTACAATCGATGTTTCTAAAGTTGATGATGACAAAAAGGAAAAAGCAGACCCTGTTGCAACAGAATATGGATATACAGTTGCAAAAATTACAGTTTCATCAGAAAAATTAGCTACTGCAAAAGAGGTTCTTGGTGATACTGGAAAACTTTGGTTTATGGACGATACTCTTACTGGCGAAAGTAAATGGAGTGTAAGCTCAACTAACTACGTTACAGGAAAAGATATTACTGTTGAAGACAAAATTGGAACTGTTACATTCACAATTCCAGAAGCTAATCGTCATACTTATTTTTCTAAGGAAATGCAACTTGTAAAAACTCCTACAGTTCAGGTTGTATATCTAAAGGCTGAAACAACAGCTTTTGGTGATAACTGGAAAAATGTTGAAAAAGTTCTTGAAGGAAAAGAATCTTCTAACGTTTATGCTTGGAAATATGCAGGTAAAAATGTTGAATTAAAAATCAATGAAAAAAAGGAATGTACTTTTGAACTTTGTCCAATGTATATTTCTGAAGTTAAACTTATAAATGCAACTGATGTAAAAGATGGTACATCTATAAAATTCTTAGAAGGCTGGATTCCGGGTAATACTTGGTCTGCAGATACTCCAGTAGCTGCAGATATTAAAGGCGGTGTGGCTAGTTATACTTTTGCTAGTCCTGCAGCTGTTTCTGACAAGTACGATAAATTGTGCATACAAATTGTATATCTAAAAGATGGAGAAACAGAATTTGGTACTAGCTGGAAAAATGTTATAAAAATTTGTCCAAGCTCATATACTGTTGCAAATAAGTACGACATGAATAAATATATTCTTCAATTCGATGCTAAGGCAAAAGAACTTACATTAGTGGCAGTAACAGAATAGTTAGTTCCATAATTCTAAAATAAGGCAAAACAAGTTTATACTTGCCTTTGTAATTAAAACCAGGCTTTGCTACAAATGACAAAGCCTGGTTTTTGTTAGTCCTTTCTTACTTAATGAAAGTCTTTTTATTTTAATTTATTCACTTCTTCTAAAGAAAGCCCTGTGCATTCAGCGATTATATCTATAGAAATATGTTTTTTTAACAAGTTTTTTGCAGTTTCGATAGCGTTATTCTTGGCACCTTCTGCACGTCCTTCTTTTAATCCATCTTCTCGGGCTTCATCTTTCCATTCGCGGATTTGGTCTTTCCACAGCATATATTCTGCCCTCCATTTCGGGTGATTCTTGCATGAGTCAACTTCGGCCTGAATCTCTTTTGTTAACCTGTCAGTTGCGGTACGCTTTTTTAAGAACTCAAGAAACGCACGCACATTCGGATTTTCAGCCTTCTCAAAACTGCTTGCATTATAGATTACTTTGTGGATTCTGTCATTTAGAATTCGCTCTCCGTCAATCTCTTTTGTTACAAAATTGTACACTGGCTTTCCGTCACCAAATGGGTCATCAAGACAGATGAATACAACGTAGGATTCCTTAAGGTCGCTGTAGCTTTCGCCACGATTTAAATGGTCAATGTCTATCATACTTTGGTAATAACGCATTCTTAGGCCTTCATCTTTTTTAATAACGGTCTGCATTTCAATGTCGATAACTTTGTCCTCATCTTCAAGATATGCGTCAAGCCGAATGCCTTTGCCGTTATAAAGTTCATCGATTGAATATTGTGAAGTTACAAACTCAATCTTTTTAACCTTAAGACCAAGCATAGGGTTTTAATGTGTATCTAGATTCTTTTTGCATTTTTGCCTCCGTATATTTAA
>CAYZXM010000073.1:0-8426 GCA_964482455.1 uncultured Treponema sp.
GTTTTGTAAGAGAATCAGAGTCACCAAAAGTATTTTTTATAGAATCAGTTAAATCGCCTTCAAGTTCGATGTGTCCGCTGATTGCGTCATTTATGTAAACGCTGTTATCGGTTTTGCTATTCCAATAGAATGGTGTAATTACAGGAACAGGGGATACAGTTTCATTAGAAAGCAAGTTTACAGGAACTTTAAGATGTGCCCACTGGCTATCCGTTCCCTGCATAGTTTCTTCGGTAGAATCCCAGAATGTAAAACTTAAATATCCGCTTGTAACATCTGAAGCAGAAAGCACGATTCCGCCCTTATCAGAAATTAAATCCGCATAAGTTACGCCACTTGCATTTGTTGCTTTATCTGCAAACTTGCCACTGCTTTTTAAACTATCTTTTGTAGTCATCGCTGTAACAGTTCCGCTTGCTTTTACTGTGTAGTCAGTTAAAGAAGCAGAACTTACTTGCTTTAAGATATAGCCAATTGTTCCGTTACCGCCAACAAATTCCGGTAACACTGCAAGACCACTTACTACATTAAAGGCAGAAGAAGTAAGTGTAACTTCAGAAAGAAGGTTTGTAGATTTTTCCTGCATTCCAGAATAGAAACTGAACTCGCCGTAAGAAGCACCGTTTGACGTTCTGCTGTTTATAGTATCGCTTGTAAGACCAGTTTCCGGTGCAACACTAGCATCGTAATCAAATGTTCCGTTTCCGTTTAAGTCCGTTGCAAGCATAACTTTTGCAATTCGCGGGCGGTTATTTTCAACTTTTGTTTCAATAGAACCGCAAGTTGTGTTTCCTGCGTTATCAATTGCAACAACGTGAATCGTTAAAGGACCGTCTAGAATGTTTGTAGAATCAAAACTTGCCGTCCAAGTGTATGTTGAACCAATCTGACTTATTGTTTCGCACATCTTGTCTCCGTCATCATTTGTAACAGAGCCGTCGTCGTTCAATGTTTCTATAATCTGATGGTTTATAACCTGACCAAAAATAAGTTCTGCTTCTGTAAAACTTGTAGAAACAGATTTAGAAAGTGTGATTATTCCGCTTGAAGAATCAAAATTGTTTATTAAACAATAAGTTCCTGCAATGCGAACAAGACCGCCAACTTGAATAAAGTCTGCAACTTGCACAGTTGTGTCACTAGTCTTTTTAAATGAATCAGATTGTATTACGTATTCGCCGCCATCTCGACTTACAGTGAACTTTTGAACTGCAAAACCTTCACTTGTAATGCAAAGATTTTCTGACAGAGCAAGTTTTGCATCCTTTTTCATAGGATTATAGATTCTTTTTCCTGCCCTGCTGAATGTTGCAACAACATATGCAAGACCGCTACCTGCTTCTGAAACAGAATCGCCAAAAGTAAAGTAACCGTTACTGTTTACAACTGTAGAATTAGTTGACTCTGTTCCAATCTTCTTCCCAAGACTCTTTAAACGTAAAGATGTACTTGGCGAAAGAGATTCTGCGTCCCCAGTTGTATATAAACTAGAAGGAGTTGAATCAATATTTATTATAATTGTTTTTTCTGCATAAGAAGTATTATTATCGGTTGCCTTAATCTTATAGTTTATCTGACCGCTTTCGCTTGTTTTTAATGGAATAAGAAGAGTATAACTTGTTCCAGTGTTATCTTTTACATTAGAAAGACCAAGGTCAATATTATTTACACTAGAAGAAGTTGTTAGTTTTTCATAAGTAATATATTTTACACATTCGTTATCGGTTACTGTTCCCATAAGATAGAATGTGCCGTTTGCCTTTTCCATAATGTTACTTATGTACATTCCAGAAATATATTCCTGCTCGGTAACTGGTGTTGCATTGCTACTTGCCGTTACGCCACTTCCAAACTGAACGACTTTTAAATCCCCAATAACTGGAACGGCTGAATCTATTGTTACTTTTACGCTGTTCGACCAGCCACGAGTGTTACCATCTGCGTCGTATGCACAAACTCTAAAGGTTAAATAAACTTTATCACCAGATTTTGCTATTTTTGATGTATCAACTGAACACTTCCAGCTGTTTGTTCCGTTTGCAAGAATGTACCATGAATCACTTGAACCTTTAAGATTTTTTTGAACATCGGTGCCAGCCCAGACACCAGTTGTGCTACTTAATAAAGAGTAATCTGCATTATCAAAATCACCGTCGCCGTCTGCGTCTATCTGAACGCGTACTTCACTAACAGAAACATCGTCACTTGCTCCGCCGTAAAGAGTAACAATACCGCTTGTTGTGCTACCGTCTTCAGGCGAGTTTACCCATGCTTTTGGTTTTCCACCGTCAGGGTCTACAATTACACAAAGAGGATTACCGTCTGTATCTGTTGTGCGGATTTTAGTATTTCCGCAGGAATCTGTTACCTTAAAGTAAATTGGAACACGCCAAAGGTTTTCTGTTTCTGAACCTTCCAGCTCTATTGCGTACATATGTTTTCCATCTTCTTTTGCATTAACGTAATACAAAAGACTATCTGTAGACTCGCTTGCCCCAGAAGCAAACTTAATTTCCCAAGAAGATGATGCACCAGTTTCTTTCCAACCGCTAGTAATATCCCCTTTTAATTCTAACAATTCTTTTTGATCATTTGTTGGAATTAAATACAAAATCTTTTGTATAGAAGAAGCATTATCCTGGCAAAGTCCTTTTATTGTAACTGAACCAGTTATAGCGTCGCTTATGCTTGCAGTTGGCGAAACAATTTTTACAGTCGGAGCGTCTTTATCAATAGTAATCTGTTGATTTCCCTGCCCTGTAAGGCCTGCTTTATCTTTTGCTGTTAAAGAAATAGAAAGACTTCCAGTAGAAACAGTATCACTAGATAACGCAATTCCTGTAGCATAATAAGTGTATGGCGAAGTTGTTGAACTTGTTGTAAAGGTTACGCTTTGTGTGCTTCCGCCAAGGCTTAATGTAACTGGGTTTTCTGCAGCAAGACCAACTGCTTCTGTTACAACAGCTTTTACATAAAGGTATTCGTTAGGACCAAATACACTGTTACCGCTATCGGTATATTTATCGTCGGCTAAAGTTTCATTTGCCTTAGTTCCGTGTGCATAATAAAGTTTTACTACTGGGGCTGTGTTATCATAAGTGAACGACACAGTTGTTTTTTCTTTATTTTCAGTTGAACCAGCCTTTAATATCGGGCGGTTTGTAATAAGGTCGTTGGTTGGATCGTTTTGTGTAACAAAAACTGTTTCTTCACTGTCAATTACGCAGAAGTCAAGATTTTGTATTCCTTCATTTTCAAGTGTAATTCCCCACTCGCCAGTTGATTTTGCAACGTCTATTTTTGTCCAGCCGTTATCATTTGTTGTGCTAGGAAGTGTGTTTGCATTATATGAATCATGAGCAATATACCACATTCCTTTAACATCGCCGTCATCGTCAGTTACAAAGCCTTTAAAACTTGAACGGCTTATAACTGTGCCAGAAAGGGCAGAAATATCGCTGAATGTAATTACAGGTCGGTCTGCTTCTTGTTTTACGGTAAAGGTGTATTCATAATCTGTAGCAGGGGCAGTTTCTGTATAGTTTGAATTTCCTGCGTTATCGGTAAATGCAAACATAAAAGGATATGAACCGTCTTTTAAAGTTGAAAGGTCAACACTTACGCTCCAGTTTGAACCGTCAGTGCAAGTGTAATCATTAGTTTTATCACTAAGACTAGTCCACTTATTAGACTCGCTACTTTCACTATTGTAATAGTAAACCGTTAGCCCTTTTGTAGCATCTAAGTTTTCATCGCTTACAGTTCCGGTAAACGTTACTTTTCTATTAAGCGGATTAGTAGCCGTTAATGCTTTTTTATGCGAAGTTACTTTTACGCTTGGTGCAGTGCTATCTACTGTAAATGTACCAGTTTCAAAAATGTCAGAAACATTTCCTGCAACATCTGTTACTCTTGCGTAAATTTTATGCTCTTTACTGTCTTTAAGATCAGTTAAAGAAATGGCTATTGTTTTAGGTGAAGAGCTTGTGCCATATTCTTTAATTCCACTTGTAAAATCAGTGGCAGAATCTGCAGAAACTGTACTTGGGTTTGTAAACTTTGAATCTGTAGAAAACTCGATTTTAGAAAGACCACTTGTGCTATCTTTAAATGCATAAGACACAGTAATGCTATCGCTTGCTTTTTTGCACTGCCCTTCTTTAATAGCAAGAGTTTCTTTTGTTGGAGAAGCAGTATCAATTTGCAATGTATAATTACCTGATGTAGCAGAATTTCCTACGTTGTCTTCTGCAGTAAAATTAAGTTGAATATTTTGTGTATCAGAAATACCTTCTACCGTTGTTTGATATTTATAATATGTGCCAGTAGCACTTTCCTTACCCTCTTCATCGTACAAAGCGTTTCCTGCAGTAAGTTCGCCAGTATAATCGGTAGTACCAATTTTATATGAATATTTTACTGAAGTTGAATTAATTCCGCTTGCTTCATATGTAGCAGAAGTAGAACTATCTTTACCTTCAAAATCTGCTACAAGAACAGAAAACTTTACAGAAGAATTTTTATACCAGTTGCCTTTCATAACGGAACTGTCAACTTTTAAAGTTGGCTTTGTTCCGTCGCCTTTACAAGTAAATTCAACACTACTAGAAGCATTTGCATTTCTTGCAACAAAATAAAAATGCTGTTCGCCTTCTTTTATATTGCTAGAAGGTATTGGTGCAGACCATTCTATTCTTCCATTTTTAACACTGGCATCAATTGTTTTTATTCCGTTCTTAGTTTCTTCCTCACTTGGATTATATTTTGCAATTAGCGTGTCGTTGTCAGTTTTAGTCCATACTACATTATTATCGCTGTCCGTGCCTTTTGTCATTGTGTAACATTCAATGCTACTAATTTTATTAAGGGCAGAAAGGTTTATGTAACCTGTAACAGTTGCGTCTGCAGTAGCCTTTATTAAAGCCGAATTATCTGAAATTGCAGAACTTTTTGAACCGTAACTTACATTTAAAAGATAAACTGAAAAATTACTTTCACTTACAGAAAGAGCATTTTTGCTTTCTGTTTTGTGCCACAGTTGTAAACTTTCACCTGCATTTTTGTACCCTGTATCTTCTACAGAAAGAACAATTGTGTAACTTCCTGCAGTTTTTGGTAAGATATACGAAATATTTGCACTTGTACTTCCGCCAATTGTGTAAGTAACCGGGTTTTTTGCAGTTTTTGTGTCTTCTGTTTCCCCTTCTTCTTTATCAGAGTTTTCCTGCACTTGTAACTGTGCATCATCAATCGTTACTGCACTTTCTTCACCTGAACCAATGACTTTTCCGTTACTATCTAAAACTGTTAATGTTATTTTCTGTATTCCGTCATCATCAGTAATTGTAAAGTTTGCACTGTTGTTGCTATCAATTCCAAAACTTTTTTGATTACCATTTGTAAATGACACTACAGGGTTATCCGTTTTTTGACTTACATAAACATTAGATGTAGAAGATGTAACTTCGTTTCCTGCTGTGTCTTTTGCAGTAACAGTAAATGTAAGAAATCCTTCATCCTTAAAGTTTGTAGTATCAACAGTTTTTTCTATTGTAGAGGTAGAACCATTATAAAGAGTTTCGCTATTTCCGTCGCTATCCTTTACAGTTACAACAACATTAGAAAGATTTGTATCTGTAACAACACAAGAAAACTTAATTGTTCCGTTTACAATGTATTTTGTAGTTTCAGTTATTTCCTCTGAAGAAGTTTCCGTTTTTACAACAGGAGTTACGTCATTTATTTTTATTTGTGGTAAAACCTTATCGATTACAAAAGATCTTGTATCCGTAGAAGTTAGCCCGCCAGTTGCATCTTTTCCTGTAACGGTAATTTTATATTTATAACGGTTGCCATCTTTACATTCATACGAAGAATAACCGTTTTCATAGGTAGCAGTTGCACTAGAAAGGTCTTCGATTTTCCATGTTCCGCTCTTTTTTGTTCCACTGTTAAAAGCAAAGGTTGCCTCGCCTTTTAAAGTTCCTACAAGTTTTGAATTAACTTCATCATTTATTTCTATTGTATATGTTACACAAGAAAAATTGTTTATTTTTTCTGAAAGTTCAGATTCTCCACTGGTAAGAGTTCCAGAAAGAGTTATTTTAGAAAGAGCATTTTCCATTACACCGTCAGAAAAACCAGTAATTAAAACTGTCGGTGGCGTTCCGCTAGATTCGCCTGTAAAGCCGTAATAATTTGAACTTAAAAGCGAAAGTCCGTCCTGATCTTTACCAGAAGCGGCAAGAATATAATATTTTCCCTTTTTAATTACCGAAGGCAAAGTTATTGTCTGAGTAAAACTTTCACAAGAAGATTCTGTTTCGCTTGCAGTAAATAAATTATACGCATTTGCAGTTTGTTCAAGAACAGTTTGTGTAGCATTTTCGTCGCAAGTTTCTTTTGCAGTGTTTATTTGCTTAGTGTAATAAATTTCAGGGTCGTCATAAATTGTTTTTAAAATACTAGATGTAAGTTTATCTGTGTCATAAGGACCAAAAAGATAAACTTTTATAGTTTTTGGTTCAACGTAAGTTCCGTCTAGCCCTGCTTGTGCCTGGAACGTTAAAGTTCCTTCTTTTGCAGCAGAATAATTTGAAAGGTTTGCTAAATTTGCTTCATCATTAGAAATTGCAGAAAAGGCATAACCCATTACGCTATATGTAGGGTTTGACTGTTTATTCAACTTGAATGCAAGCGGAGTTTTTGCTGTATCTTTTATTTTTTCGTTTAAAATCTTAATTATCGTGTTTTGTGTTTCTGTATCATAAAAAGCACTTGAAGTAACTGATTTTAATACCACTTCGTCTGTACTTTCAGAACGAACTGAAGAAGTTACAGAACCGTCAGAAACAGTAGAAATAGAACCGTATGTTCCGTTTAAAAGCCGCATAAAATCTGCAACAGAAAGACTGTATGTTGAGTTTTTGCCAAGGAATGTTTCGTAAACGTCATCATTTAAGAAAAGTCCGTTATTGCTGGAATTTCCAATAGAATCTGCATCTTGTGCATAAGAGCCGTTTTTGTACGTTGCAGACTGGTAAACGCCAGCAGAATCTTTTAATGAAAGAGATGCATAAAACTCCTGGTAACCGGAAAGCGACTCATCATAAATCTTAAGATAATTTTCGTGCAAACTATCTGATGCAGCCCCTTTGTTTTCTACATCGGGATTGTAACGGGCAAGAGTTACACTTATACCGTCTGTTTTATCAACATCAGTTTCTGTAAGAACAGCTTTAGGCTCTCCTGTTAAACTTGAATCTGTATATATAGAAAGAGAAAGTTCAGAAATATCATGCAAATCGGCAACTGAACCTGTAATTTTTAAGATTGAACCGAACTTTGAAGGGTTTTCAAGATTTGTTGTTCCCGGGTTTTTAATTACAAAAACTGGAGGGGTGTTGTCTATTTCAATTGTTCTATTATTTACTGCCGAACTTTGACCAGAAGAATCCTTTGCAACGGCATAAAAAACGTAAGTTCCGTCTTTTAAAACGTCGTTTCCGTCGCTATCCTGAACGTCTACTTTAATTTTCCAAGTTCCGTTCTTTTCTACAGAAGTCTTTCCTACATCGATTTTTTCACCGGTAGAAGAATAAACGTATACGCTAACTTCATCTACGCCTTTATCGTCGGAACTGTTACCTGCAATGTAAAACCAATCGCGTACCACAGCAGAAGCCGGCGGATACTGAATCTGTACTGTTGGAACTTCGGTATCAATAGACTCTCCAAGACCTACCGTGCATGAATATAAAAATAATGAACCAAACACAAAAAAGAAAGCGATAACGCCTTTAAGACTTTTTTTGAACATTTAAGAACCCCAAACTTTTTATAATAGACATAAACATTTTCGGTCTGTTTTTAAAATAAAGCAAACTTTTTTTATTTTGAAAAGATTTTAAAATAATGCTCTACATATATACGGTTAGATATAAATATGTTATGATAATAAATGAAGTGCCTGAACAGGCGGTTATCTCCCAAACTCAATCAGCAAATGCTGAAATTTGACAATGGGAGGCAAAGTAGATGACGATTTATGAAATTATTTCATTAGTTATTAATTTAGCTATTCTGATTCTAACTTGGCTCTCTTACCTTAAAAATAAGTAGAGTTAAAAAATATAGCCGCCCTTGTTAGACCCATGTGGCGGCTATTCACTACAGTGGAGATAACCCGAGTTCGGGCACTTCCTTTTCTTTAATATAACACATCTGTTTGTTTTTAGTCAATTTTTTTTATTTTTCATAACACTATTGCAAAAAACTCAATAATCGAATGAAAATATTTCACTTTACGCAACAAATTATTATTACTAGAATTAAGCCATAAAAAAAATGTGAGGTTTAGGAAATGGGAAATAATTATTTTAATGCAATTCCGTGGCGTGAAGCTCGTCTTCAGTTGGGACACTGTC